>WVXP01000166.1:0-1490 GCA_011773445.1 Pseudomonadota bacterium
CTAAATTTCCCAGACCCGAAAGAATACTTTCAGAGTGCCAGGGAGGCCTTGGGGCGATTGAGTCATTTGGCGGATATCTTCCGTGGTGGTCTTGATACAACACGCCCGGACAAAGCACGACGGTTTTTAATTAAAGTGTAGTAAATTCAATGGGTTCCATTTTTCTTATCTATAAGTAGAGAGCCTCTCGGGCTATTATTCAAGAAATTAGAGAAGTACGAATAGTTCTGCTGAGAATCACGAAATAATCTGAAATATCGACTATCTAATGTGAATAGAAAGGCTCCCAAAGAGAGGGAGCCTTTTGGTTTTGGCTGTAAAGCCTTTCCGGATGGGGTGGGAGCTGAGTGTTCCTATTGGAAATTATCCATCCTGAAGCGAATCTTCAGAAGGAGGTAGTACCATGAAATCAGGAAATTGGCAGCTTAGCCGAGACAAGTATATGTCTCTCGACGAGGTCAAGAGGCTTAGACGTAGTGCCGAGGATCGTGCTCTGGCAGACCTTGCTAAAGGGAGGACTTCAGGCGTTCGATCCTGGGCTGTGATCGACCTTGCTCTCTCAACTGGACTCAGGGTCTCTGAGATTTCGGATGTTAGAGTCGGAGATCTCACGTTCTCAGGATCCGAGCCTCACCTCATCGTAAGGGATGGAAAGGGCGGAAAGCCTCGGACGGTAATGCTGCCAGAGGAACTGAAGAGACACCTCAGGGATTTCATCTCTTGGAAGAGACGGATCGGAGAACCCGAGCTTGCTGAAGACTATCTTTTTGTCACGGAACGGGGTACGAAGTTCACAACACGTGCCCTCCAGCTCCTTTTCAAGCGAGCTGTGAAAAAGGCCGGCCTTCCCTCGCATTTTTCGATTCATGCGTGCCGCCATTCGTATGGGACCTATCTGTATCAGAAGACAAAGGACCTAAGGCTCGTCCAGGACCAGCTCGGCCATTCCAGTCCGGCTGTGACCCAGGTTTATTCACACATAACGCCTGAGGACAGAGTCAAGAGTGTCAACGGTCTGTGGATTGATCAAGTATCCAAAGAATGAAGGCGAGAATTCGAGAGAGATAGGTGTTTATTTGTTTCGCATTTCGCTCTTCTATATTTCTGAGGCTCCCGTGAAGGGATACTGATCCCTCTTGAAGTTGAGGGTTGTGCTTTCATCTTCATAAAGGAGCGCTTCAATTCGTGAAATGCTTGCAGTCATGGGTCCCCTCTAACGATGGATATCAGCGACGAGGAACGTCGGCTGCCGCCGGTTGTTGGCGCTTCTCTCGCGTTCGATACCTGACTTGTCCGGAAATCCTAGGTTCTATGACACCGCTCTTGTTCTGCATGAATGGCGTCGTGGAGACCGATGGGTCTTCCGGAACCGACAGATCTGACTGGGTGGGGAACCGCGCTTCGATTGTCTTGATTGCGTCTTCGAACAGGGCAATTGGACTGTCCAGTGTCTGAAGCATTGAAATGTGACCGACTGGCATCTTCCTACT
>WVXP01000166.1:1576-25607 GCA_011773445.1 Pseudomonadota bacterium
CTTTGCCCGCAAGGAGTAGATGATTCCTTCCTCGTCACGGACATACCAGAGATTCAAGATGACCTCGCGTGTCCCCATACCGTCCTCTCCCTGCTCCCACTACTGATTAGGCAGAAATAATTCTGTATAATTCAATATGCATGAAACACCCTGGCTTATGGGGAGGGGCTCACCGCACATCGTATGATTCTGCCTTGCCACAACCGTTGAGAACCCAGCCTGAACCTCTCATTTGCGATTAGCACAAAACAGTATAGGGAAATCAACCTGCCGGTTCCGATTTCAAGATCATACAGAATTGACCTGGCTATGCTTGCTTTCGATTTCAAACGCTAAGCGAAAGACTGAGGGGCCAGGAAATAAGCATAGTAATTAAGGCAGGTATCGAAGATGGCCGGTCCGGTATAGGAACTGCAATGGAAGGGGATAGGAAGGTAATCAAAGATGCAGGTCAGAAAAATCCCGCCATATCCCGCCCAATTGGAAAAGGGGCCGCAGCTAGAATCCGCGACCCCTTGATTTCATTGGAGCCCCCGGACGGATTCGAACCGCCAACCTACTGATTACAAATCAGTTGCTCTACCGTTGAGCTACGGAGGCAGTAAGGCAGTTGTCGATTGGCAGGGCACGGTTTTCAGTCTTTTTTTCCGGATGTTTGTCTTATTCCTGCTGGCAACTGACCCCTGACACCCGAAAACTGTTTCTATTTTATACAGCGTTCCCGGTAGTTAGGCAAGTGGAGGTAGGCCTCCAGAGGTCCCAGTTCGCCTGGCTCGAACTTTCCGAAGACAATAGATTATTATGAGGGACTGACTGTGGACGAGGATATCGCCAGTCTGTATGGCACGAACAAGATATGCTTTTTCTCTCACAGAGTCCTCAGACGTTCAGAGATTTTCCACCGCGGGCTCGATCCCGCTGAAGGGAAACAGGCGAGATAGAAAGCAGGAGAGGCCGGCGGCGGTGAGGCGGTCTTCGCCGACCTCAAACTTGGAGCAGATTCGATCGTCCGGTTCGTAGTCAGGCTAGAGGGGTTCTTCTTCTGGGTAGTCCACCATGGGTGGATAGATGACATCCTCGGCAGAGATGCGCTTGACCACCTTTAGCTGCCCGCCTTTCACCTGCTCGATCCACAAACCTTTGATGGAAAGATGGTCAGCCGCGCGGAAGTGTTTACTACCCTCAGGATGAGCAATGCTCCTCTCGAAGCGTCTGGCTTCCAGAGCCTTGATAAAGGCAGGAGTGTCATCCTTTCCAGACCAACCCGATCCCTCGACGATCTCTTTGATGGCATAAATCGACTCCCAAGTCGACCACTGGTAGGAAGGTACCAGGTGCTTGCCCGTGCCAACTTCCAAACCCATGTCGTCCATGCCGATCGTCTTTCGGTATGTCTGATCGTCCTCAGTGCCAATCTCTTTGGCCACCTGAGGATATCCTGTGACGACATATAGGCCCTCGGCGGGCGATCCCAGTTTGTCAATTTCTTGGCCGGACGCCACATAGTTGCCGCCAACCTTCACTATATCAGGTCGGATGGTGTGCAAGTCACGGATAAAGGCCAGGAAGTCGGTGCCGAAATTAGCGAAGTAGACCCCTTTTGCTTCCCGTGGCACCTTCCCTTGCATGTATCGTAGCCAGTTGCCCGTGCCGATCGGAACGCGGACCGCGCCATGCACCTTGCCCCCAGCCTTCGTGACGGCCTCTTTGAATGACTGCTCTTGATCCCAGCCCCACGCATAGTCTACAACGACCGTCACCCAGTCCTGGACACCAACGTCCTTTGTCACGAACCGGGCTACCGCCTGAGTTTCCTGCTTGACGTCGGTATTGAAGTCAAAAATGTACCGATTCCCTTTCCCGGGGGTCGTCAAAAGTGCACCGCCGGCAGTAGGGAAGTAAACGGTCTTGAGCTCCTTGGCAATAGGGGCTACCGCCAACACGACTGCTGACGTGTTAGAGCCTACCACGAAGTCTGCACCACTGCTTTCGATGAGCTGCCTCATCTTGAGTGTGGCCACGCTGGCGTCGCTCTCGGTATCAGAAACGATGAGCTCAACTTTCTGTCCGGCAATGCCCCCTTCGGCGTTGATTTTGTCTACCACTGCTCGGGCCACTTTCTCATGGGCATACCCGTAAGCGGCCAAGGCGCCAGTTCTGTCGGCTAGCATGCCGATTTTGACGGGGCGTTCCAATTTGGCCACCGCAGAAGTAGGTAGGCCGGCTACGATAAAAAGAACGCTAATCAAGACAATGCTCACTGCGAAAACCAGACCTCGACCCAAACCATGAGAGGTTCTGTCATACCATGATACGCCAGATTCCCTTTTCATTTTACGACCTCCTTTCTAAGGTTGAATGCATAGAAGGGCTCTGCCGATCTTACCACCGCTAGGGCAGAACACCC
Organism: Pseudomonadota bacterium; assembly: GCA_011773445.1. Lineage (GTDB taxonomy): Bacteria > Desulfobacterota > BSN033 > WVXP01 > WVXP01 > WVXP01. The sequence goes on from WVXP01000166.1 coordinate 3,984, forward strand.
GAGTGGTTAAACCCGTCGAGCCGATCTACAAAGATCTATGTGATGCTAGCTCCTCCGGAGACCGCCGAGTCTGACCGGGCCCCCATGTACCGTTCGACAAGCTCTGCCTCGTGCAAATCTGCAGTCGCACCTTCGTACACGATCTGCCCTACATCCATCACATAGAGCCGCGACGAGAGCTCCAAGGCCACGGAGATTCGCTCCTCCACCACAAGAATGCTGATCCCTCCGGCGTGCAATTTCCGAATCACCTCGGTCAGACGAAAGATCATCGCCGGCATCAGCCCCGCGCTGGGCTCGTCCAGCAGGAGCAGCTTGGGCTGGGTGAGCAGCGCCCGCGCGACGGTGAGCATTTGCTGTTCACCGCCGCTCAGGGAGCCTGCCTTTTGATCAAGCCGTTCCTTGAGTATAGGAAACAACTCAAAGACCATTGACCACCCATTCTCAGGATAATCCGCTCGAACACCAGTCTTCAAGTTCTCATGAACCGTCATTTTCGTGAAAAGCTCTTTTTCCTGAGGCACATAACCCATGCCCATCCGCGCCCGGCGAAATGGAGGTACGGATCTCATCGTCTCGCCATCAAACTTGATCCGCCCTTTGCGGGGATGGATGAGCCCAATGATGGCACGGAGGGTCGTCGTCTTGCCAGCCCCGTTCCTCCCCACCAAAGCCACAGCCTCGCCCCGGTCCAGATGAAGGGAGACTCTGCGAAGGATGTAGCTCTTGCCGTGATAGACATCAATGCCGTCGACTTCGAGGAGCATGAACGGACTCCCTAATACCTCTAATCAGCGTCCCGGGGCCGAGACGCGAGCCGTGCCAAGGTAAACCTCCTGCACTCGAGGGTCCTCGATGACCTCAGCAGGTGTGCCTTCTGCGATAATCTTACCATAGTGGAGCACGGTGACGACATGGGCGACATTTAATACGGTCGCCATATTGTGTTCGATCAGCATGACCCCCCGTGTCTTCGCGATATCCCGGATGACACCGTTGATGACCTCCACCTCCTGAGGGCTGACCCCCTGAGTCGGCTCATCCAGGAGCAGCAACCGAGGGTTGAGGCTGAGGGCAATCGCGATTTCCAGGAGCCTCTGGTCGCCATGAGACAGGCTGCCGGCGTTTGCGTCCATCTTGTCGGCCAGCCCCATGTCGGTGCATAGGCGCCCCAACTCTTCGGATACCACCGCCCGTTCCTTCCCGCTCGTGAAGGGATGCCATGGTGCTCTTTTTCTTGCGTTGATGCCTAACCACACGTTCTCCTGCACAGTGAGTTCTGGGAAAATATTTGTCAGCTGAAAACTTCGCGAAAGGCCCAGCTGTGAGATGCGGTGAGGTGGCAGGCCAGAGATATCACGACCAGCGAAAAAAACGTGACCTTCGGTAGGCTTGATGGCCCCGGTGATGACGTTGAAGAGGGTGGTCTTCCCAGCTCCATTCGGTCCGATGATTGCTCTCAGGTCCGTGTGCGGCAGCGTAAAATTCACCCCATCGAGGGCCGTCATTCCGCCGAACCGAACGACCAGATTAGACGTCTCCAGCAGCAGACCGTCCGCCCGCGCTACGCCACCCACAGCTGCATGTTCCATGCTGGCTCCCTTTTTGATTTAACATATCTCTTGAACAATAAAGTCGTGCCATTACGGGCTCCGCGAACCCTTTATTGCGGGACGCGTGTGAGAGAATGATGCCGCTACGAATCCTCGGCAAGCTCCACCATAGCTTTCCCGCGCTCGGCCCAGCGTTCCAACACGTAACCCATGATGCCCTTCGGGGCCCACCGAAGCATCACGACGATTAAAACCCCGAAGAGAATCAGATAGTGCGTCCACCAAGCGCTGATGTAGAATTGAAACACCGTAAACAGCACCACGCCCAGCACCGGACCGGTAAGGGTGCCAATGCCACCAAGAAGAAGCCATACGAAAGGCAGCACGGACCAGTGGAAGGCGAAAAACTCCGCGCTTGCGTAACGCAATCGCACCGCATACAATGCCCCGCTTAGCGCCGTCAAGGTGCCTGCCAGCACAAAGGCGGCCAGTTTGTAATAGAAGACGTTGTATCCCAAAAACGCTGTACGGAGTTCATTTTCCCGGATCGCTACCCACACCTTGCCCAAAGGAGAATTGACCAGAAGTTCGACCACAATGTAGACGGTAAAGGCAAAGGCGGCGATGATCAGGTAGTTGGTGAGCGGCTCGTACACGGTGACCTCGAAGAGGCCAAGTCCCACAGGAGGTATCTGTACAGAAAGACCACCACTGCCGCCTGTCAGAGGTATGGTGTTTTTTGCCACCAAATGGGCCACTGCAGCGATAATTGCGGTCAGAATGACGTGGTAGGCCTCCGTAACTCGAACGGCCANNAGCGCGACACCCAAGGCGGCCCAGAACGTATAGTTCCAGTGCAGGATGGGAAGGATCATACCGTAAGCGCCGACACCAAAAAAGAGAGATTGCCCTAGGCTGGGCTGATTGGCAAACCCGAGGAGAAGATCGTAGGACACCGCGAAGACGCAGTAAATCAGCATGATCATCATCAAAGAGCGCATCCCAGGGCTAATCACCACCCCTGCGCCCATCAGAAGGAAAAGCACCCCAACCCGCACGAGGATGCGGTGCAGAAGTCTACTGCCCCCAAAGAAGACTTTCATCTGCTTTTCCCCATTCCCCTAGAAACCCTTGTCAGATGAGATCACCAGCCGATCTCAACCAAACAACCCTCGAGGACGGAACACGAGTACCAGAGCCATCAACATCATGATTGCCGCACGCGCCTGCACGGGATCTAAGGCCGCGGAGAGCATACCTTCCACGGCCGAGATGCCTAAGGCCGCAACCAACGCCCCTTTGAGACTGCCGAGACCTCCCACGATGACCACGATGAAAGAGATCAAAATCACGTCGGCCCCCATCAGGAAAAAGACCTGACGGATCGGAGCGGCCAGCACACCGCCTGCAGCGGCTAACCCCGCCCCGAGCCCGAAGGTGATAACTCGAATTAGGCTGGTATTGATGCCGATGGCATCCGCCATTTGCGGCACCTCCATGGTCGCACGCACGTAAATCCCGAAGTTTGTCTTGTAGATGAGCAACCACAGGGCACCTATCAGTATAAGGCCGGCGAAGGCAGCAAAAATACGGTATGCCGGATAGGGCCCTCCGATTAGATTCACCACCCCAAAGATGGGGTAAGCAACTATTTTAGGTGTGCCGCCAAATGTCATCAATACGACTTGTTGTATAATGAAGGAGACTCCGATTGTTCCAACCATCGTCACCAGCGGTTTCCCCTCAAACGGCCGCAGTACCCATCTTTCAACTGGTAGCGCTGCGATCCCTAAGATGATGGGAGCGAGCACCAGTGCCAACCAGAAGTTTACCCAACTGCCTAGAACCACCGCGAGTACCGCCCCGACCATGTAGAGGTCGCCGTGGGCCATATTAATGATGCCCATGATTCCAAAGATCAGCGTCAACCCCAGGGCTATCAGAGCGATGATCAGGCCCCAGACAAGACCGTCAACGAGTAGAAACAATAAGTTGGCCATTAGGTCCGGCACTTCCCATATACTTCCTTGACGCAATGCTCGGCTTACCGGAGGGCTCTGCGGTAGGACACAATCAGCCTCGCGACAGTTCCGTGATCAAATCATCCGAGGTGGTCACGCGGGCAAAGGCTTCTGCAAAAAGATCCAGCTCCATATCGCGCCACTGNNGCGTGATCGTAGGCGCTCACGCAGTCAGCAACCACAACCACTTTATAAAAGCGGTGAAAGGCGCCACGAACAGTACTGTCCACACACCAATTGACCACCGTGCCAACGACAATGGCCGTATCGACATCTTGGGACCGCAGGAGTTGCTCCAGTTCCGTGTTTGCAAAGGCGTCGTACCCACATTTCTTGACAATGGGTTCACCCAGTTGAGGTCGAAGGTGAGAACAAATCTCCGTCTCATGCTTTCCCCACCAGAACGTGCGGTCAGGTTCGTTCAGCTTTAACCCTCGTTGACTGGCCATCTTCCAGTAGAAGGGATAGTTAAAATCCGGTGCGACGCAGAAGGCTGTGTAGATTACAGGAATTTTATGCTCGCGGCAAAACCCCGCGAGTTTGGCAATAACCGACACCTGCTCGCGTGCCATGGGCACTTCGAGGAGTGCCCCTTCTTCCACAAACCCGTTTTGCATGTCGATGATCAAAAGAGCCGACTTCGCTGGATCGATCTCAAAAACTGGCTCCCATTCCCAATATCGCTTGTCCATCTTAATCCTTCCTAAAATTGTCAGATGCGTCTCCTGCATAAGACGCCTTGATCTCAGCGTGATTGGTTGCACACTGTATGAGCGTTCATCCGGAGGATAATAGTAGAATACAGCAAACGCATCCATCGTTCCATGGTAATGTTCGCATAGAATCCGTCAAATTACGTGAGGTTCAAGACCCTTGGGCGATGGAAATTCTCTTTGGGCAAGCAGTACTGTAAGCGTAAAGGCAAAGGTGTGTCAACGGGGAAGATACCACAACCTATAGGGGTTGTGTGGGATTCCCTTATTGGTCTGACTGCTGGAAAGTAAGCCATTTGGAGTTGTTATAGAAGGAGACAAAGAATCTGGAACAATAAGCTGTCAAACTTCGAAAATTAATGTGTGGCGTCGCCTTTTCTCGATAGAATATAGGTGTGAGGTTTTGCTGAAAAGCAGTAATCTGGTTTCAAGGCGAAAAAGGATAAAAAAGGTTTCTCGAGATTTCACCCTGCCAGAAACTCTTCTGGATATCGTCAAGGCAGATCGGCAGAACAGTATCTTCCGTCTCGAGGGAAATAAACTGATCTTCTATCCGGCCTGACCCAAGGGTAAATGGAACATCGGCGATGTTTACCATTGCAGCCGTCATCGAAGGGCAACCGAAAAGGAGATATAGTACTTTTTCTGGCAGATTGCTCCAAAAATGGGTTATGAGAGGGCGAAAATCGATCTTTGGAAAAGGGTCGACGTTTTTGAGGACGAGAGAAGCAGGGAAAAAGAAAAAGGTATTGAGACACAAATCCTTAACGGAGCTTGAGTTCCATTCTCCCAAATACTATTCTCCGATAATCTTCACCAGGACGCGTTTTCGTCTCCTCCCGTCAAACTCGCCATAGAAGATCTGCTCCCACGGGCCAAAGTCGAGTCCTCCTCCAGTGACGGCGACAACCACCTCCCGGCCCATGATCTGGCGCTTCAAATGGGCATCCCCGTTATCCTCACCCGTCCGGTTATGCCTGTACTGCGAGATTGGTTCGTGAGGAGCCAATTTTTCGAGCCACAAGTCGTAGTCATGATGAAGACCCGATTCGTCATCATTTATGAATACGGATGCCGTGATGTGCATGGCGTTGCAGAGTACGAGACCCTCCTCGATTCCGCTCTCTTTTAGACATACTTCCACTTGTGGAGTGATGTTGATGAAAGCACGCCTCTCCGGTACATTGAACCACAGTTCTTTGCGATAGGATTTCATCGCTAACCTCCTTCCGGCTGCGGGCATCAGTCGTCGGTTCTCAGGGGCCAGTTGCCAGTATCCTATTCCTCGAGAAACTTTCTGGCGAGGGCGGCTTCCTCGGAATACGGGTCGAGTTCGATGAATTTCTTCCAGTGGGGTTTTGCCCGCTTTTTCAACTGCAGCTTTTCGAAGACAAGGCCCAGATTGAAATGGGCGTCGGCAAATAAAGGATCCGCAGAGAGGGCCCTCTTGTAATAGAAAATCGCCTGAGGGGGAACCCCCTCCTCCTCGAACATATTGGCCAGATTGTAGTTTGCGGCAACATGGTTTGGATCGAAGGAGAGAGATTTTCGGTAGCACTCTTTGGCTTTCTCCATCTCCCCCTTATGGTAATAAATATTTCCCAGATTTGTCAGGGCATCTGGAAAATTTGGTTGGATTTGAAGGGCCCTCTCGTATGATTCGATCGCGAGATCGAGGGACGCAGGAATCGAATCGAGAGAACATCCTCTGTCAAACCAGTACTGAGCATCTGAACTGAGGGGAAATGATTTGACCTGTGATCTCCTTTTCAAATGCTTGAGTGAGAACTCGAGGAGCATCTGACCCTGAGGCTCAAATTGAATACCTTCATGGCGAACCACCAACCCCCCTCTTCCGTCGGCATCGATTCGAAGCCGTGCCAAAGGGCGACTGACGGTTGGGAGAATCTTTTCGAGTTTCTTCAAACTGGATCTGACTTTTCTCAGGGACACGCCTTCATCTAAGAGTTCCTTAGCAGTCTTAAAGGACACAAGATCTGCAAACGTATAGTAGTGACGCCCACTGTGTCGGCTGAGACTGGGACTGATAAGGCCGATTTTTTCCCAGTAGCGAATCCTTCCCGCTTTGAGTCCAGTTAGTTTCTGAATGTCTTTTAGATTAAAAAGCTTATTCATTCGGAAACGCCCAAAAACCGCCAGGATCCTCTCCTGCCTCGTCTTTTTCTTGGTGAAAGACTATCACAGACCGTAACCCTGTCAAGTTTTCTAGAAGAGAAGTTCCCAGTTTTTGAGGGAGCCTCCTGTCTCTGAGCGACGTTGCGGAAGCGGTTATGCTAATAAGGTCTGGCGTTCTCAGGCTGTCTTTGCAGCTCACGCGTGCTCCAACGTTACGAACACAAGGTCAAAGGCGCAAGGTTAAAGGATGACCGAGTTGCGGTTCTTGGTCTTCTTTCCTTTTTCCTTTGTCCTTTCACCTTTATCCTTCTTTTGCTTAACCGGCGAATCCCGATAGGGTCAGCACGTGAGCTTAAGAGTGAAGGGACAGAGGGCTCCATTTGAGAGTCGCAATATTTTCAAATAAATCAATAACTTGTGAACATATACCTCGGGAAACGGGGAACTCCTCTTCTGGAAGGCCCGGACAGAATTGAAACCAGGTTTCCAAATCGTTTCGACCGGGCCTGGGCTACTTCGATCCTCGGGCTTCGCATTCGTTGTGAAACCCTCTGAAAAGGCAAGGGGGAAAAAGCCAAAACCGGATCACCCGCTCCATGCTTTGAATCATTTACTTTGGCAGGAAAATTGCTGCGCCCGATACTGTCATGCCGAAGAAATCATCTGAAACTTGCGAGGATAGGCGACGACATCCCAGATACGGCTTTCAAGTTCATGTCAATTGCCGAAATGTCGGTAACGTTTTCCCGGCGGTCACCACCAATGTGAGCAAGGGAGGATGCTTTGTCCAGACTGACTCCCCTCTTCCGAGGGGAACCCTGATTTGGCTTGAATTCTCCTTTACGGACATTCCCGTGAAGCTGGGAAGTATCCGGGGGAAGGTCGCGTGGTCAACGGAGCGGGGGGACCCGTCTCCAGGCATGGGAATCGAATACGAGGATATCCCGGACGTGGTTCAAGATCTGATGGATGAGTTCATCGAATACATTAAGGAGACCTGCCAAGAGAACCCTCCCAGCTGAATCGGACCAGCACCTAAATCAATCTGAACTTATCCGCCCTCTTCACCCGTCGTCTCCAACTGCTCAATTGCAACGAGAGGCTGTGGATTTCTCCCACTGCCGCGTTTCGATGCCTTCTCCGACGTTCTCAGAACCTTTATCTGGGAACGGGTGAGATCTTTGTAGAAACGAAAGAGTTCACTCCGGTCCTGTGGCTGCTTTAGGGCACCTCGTGCAACTAAGATCTTCTCGATGATGTGTATGACCAAGAACCGATGACAGGGATACTCCTTCTCCATGCATACGAGCCAGACGTCATCCTTAGCGGCCAAATCGGTGATCTCTCCAATGAGCTTGTTGGCCTCTTCCCTCTCCCTTAGCTCCTGATAATACCTCTCCACATAGTCTTTCCAGCGGAGTCGATCCTGATTCCAGTCGTCCAGGAGTTCTCGGCTAGGCGCCAGAGGACTGATATCGCCCTTTTTCTTTCTGAACCGAGAGATATCGAAGACCCGATCCCCTACTGGGACAATCTTGTTTTTGACAGAATAGTAAGTTTCTCTGATCATGGCCCGTCCTTTGCTACGACAACCCATCATATGCTGTCAGATGGGGAAAAGGCAAATGGTACTGATCGACCCAAACTTGACAAAGCCAGAGGGAGACTCATACACTATAGGACACATTTCGGTTTTTAGTTCAATCTTTGTGGGGAGTTCTATGGCGAAAAGAGACAGAAGCCGTGTTGCGGTGAAAGGAGAGGAGTGCCACGTACCCTTTGAGACAACTGAGAACTTCAGAGCCGAGCTTCCTCGAGTCGTTGATGCCATTGTCGAAAGCTGTCAAGATGAAGATACCATTGACCACGTTGATGCTGTGGCCATCCCAGACCGAGACTCCGTTATCCGATTGATCGAGGATATCAGGGATCTCCTTTTTCCGGGCTACTTTGGCAACCAGGAGATCGATCGCGACTACTTGACCTATCACCTCGGGACTGAGGTCAATATCATATTTGAGAAGCTTTCCCATCAGATAGCTCGGGCCATTCGGCATGAGTGTCACCGGAACGATATCATCTGTACCCATTGTTTGAACCGCAGCCAAGCCGAGGCCTTGCATTTTCTCCAAAAGGTCCCTGGCCTGAGAAAGAGGCTCGCAGGAGACGTCAGAGCCGCTTACAGTGGCGACCCGGCAGCGAAGAGTTTCGATGAAATCGTCTTTAGCTACCCTGCCATCATGGCTATTACCACCTACCGGATCGCCCATGAACTCTACATTCGCTCTATTCCTCTTCTTCCCCGGATGATGACGGAGTATGCCCACAGCGTCACGGGGATCGATATCCATCCCGGCGCCACCATTGGGGATGACTTCTTCATCGACCATGGCACAGGCGTGGTCATCGGAGAGACGACCCAAATCGGCAACAACGTGCGACTCTACCAAGGCGTGACCCTCGGAGCCCACAGCTTTCAGACCTATCCCGATGGGTCCCTCAAACGCGGCTACAAGCGTCATCCAACTCTTGAAGATGACGTGATTATATACTCGGGCGCAACCATTCTAGGTGGAGAGACAGTCATTGGAGCCGGATCGATCATCGGTGGAAACGTTTGGCTCACTCACTCCGTTCCTCCAGGAAGCCATGTGCTCATCGAGGAGCCTCAGCTGCAAATCATGACGCCTGAGGAGAGGGAGCGTGAACCCTAGGTCTGTCGCTCGATTTTTTGTTCTCGTCATTGCGACAATTTTATCGATCTGCGGACCTGCCCTGGGCCAGGAAGCTGTGGTGACGGGACCCAGTGTCAATATCCGGAGTGGACCAGGAACGAGTCACTCAGTCGTGGCCAGGGTCAAGAAGGGCGATCGGTTTTCGATCCTGAACGTCAAGGGTAATTGGGTCCAAATCGATATCGACGAGGCGACCTTCGAGGAGATTCGACTCCAAGAGGCCAACGAGAACCCCGGTCCTCTACCCGAGGAGACGTGGATTTTTCGGGGGCTTATTCAATTTGTCGGTAAGCCTCCGGATTTTGAGGAGAGGCAGATAGAGTTTCAGAACTGGGCTCTCGACGCAATTCCTGTCACTTTCATCGAGTTCAAATCGGATTGGCAGATTTGGGTTCGCCTGCCTCCTGAAAAGTACGCTTCCACTGCCAAGGTACGGCAGATCGCTCGCGAGATGGCGAGAGAGTACAAAAAGCAGACCGGGTTCATGGAAAGGAAGGTGGTGATAAAGGTTCTCAAGGGAAGCAGGGTTTACGCCACCGCATCGGATTGACAGCATTGGCTCCGACGCGCGCGGCGGGAACCAAGGGTTGACCCTGGGGTTTTTTGCCTGGTCCCTTCTTACCCAGAATTCAGGATGGCATATTCAAATCCATCAATCAGGGCCAGAAAAGAGGCTTTGTTAATATTTTCCGAGAATGCCATCACCCGCCAAACGTCTCGACCATCACTGAAGATAATCTCCACTTCTACCTTTGCCGCTGTACCGGTCTTGGCATCAAAGATTTGTGATTTGAAATCGACCAGCTTAACACGACTGATAACGGGGAATATGGGCTTCAGCGACTTTTTCAGGACCTTGGCAAGGGCATCAACCGGACCAACCCCCGTGTCCGCCTCGTGCATCTCACGCCCTTGGGCCCGCAGTATAACGGTTGCTTCGGGGCGTTCTCCGTTGTCGATAAGTCGATACTCCCCAACAATCTCAAAGGGCGCGGTATAGTCTCTTTTCGATCTCAGGATATTGAGTGTCTCAGTGGCGTTCTTGATATCCAGGTTAATCACGGAAACTCCTCCAAACCCGCACTAATCCCCTTGGCTCCCAGCTCCTTTCTCACGATTCAGAGCATCATCCACCGCCTCCGTCAATTCAGCATCAGGAGTGATCCCGAGAAGTTTCAATTCTTCGAGTTGCTCTTCTGCCCGATGATACATCTTGGCAAGGTAATACGCCAGGGCCAGATTATGGCGGGCAAGCCCGTAAGTCGGATCGATCCTTACGGCTTGCTCGAGGACCCCTATGGCTGCATTCAGTTGTTCCCGTCGAATGTAGACATTCCCCAAATTGTTCCGAGCAGTCACATCTCGTGGATTGATGGCGATGGCTTTTTGATATGCCTCGATCGCCCGTTCATCTCGATCCAATTCATGATAGACGATTCCCATGTTATAATAGGCGTCTCCATATTCGGGGTAGCTGTCCACAGCCTTTTTGAAAGCGGAGAGGGCCTCCTCATATCGCTCCTCTTGGCTGAGGGAGATACCCTGTTCATAATAGACCCTAGCCCTTTCCGAAGAGTCCAAAGAACGGGTTCTCGTCCCGGTCGCGCATCCAAAGGCAGCAATCATTGCCGGAACCAACATAGCCCATTTCGTGAGTTTCATGAATTCTCCTCCTCGGCTCTCATGGCCGCCGACACGCTTCGATCGCCTCGGTCGCTATGGCCTTCAATCCGTTAGGCAAATTCAGCGAGATCCAGCCTCATCCCATCTCGGGCTGCGATGACTCTCAGCCCGGTTTCATTCCCGAGTTTTTCCGCCACTTCCCAGGGTTTCGCTTTGATCATGGTCATCCCAAAGTGGGTCAAAACTGTCAGACGGGGACGTCGCCTTTCGATAATTTGCTTCACATCCTCAATTGAGAGGTGGTCGATATTGGCTTTCTCGACCGGAAGAAACCTGACCACATTGATCACCATCACACTGCCAGCATATTGATCTGCTATATCAGGCGAGAAACCCGTGTCGGTGATAAAAGAGACCTCGGCCTCGGGGAACTTGAAATTAAACCCGTAGGTCTCCACAGAGTGGCTATGTGCACGAACCGTTGAAAAGGTAATATCTCCCACATCGTAAGTCATATTGGCCTCGAGGATTTGGACACCCTCCAGATAGTCGAGCACATACTCAAAGACGACGCCACCTTTTCCTAAGGCATCCTGAGGAGCAAAAAGCGTACCTCTTCTCCTCGATCCCCCTTGCGACATCGCCTCGATCATAATGTTGATATCTCCCGAGTGATCGAGGTGCTTGTGGGAAAGGAGAATCGCACCGAGTTTTGACGGATCCAATCGAGGGCGACTGGACAAACACCGAACCAGAGCCCCAGGCCCGGGGTCGAGATAAAGGTTGGTTTTCCCCGATGAAATCCAAACTCCTCCCGAAGCACGCAGCTGCTTCGTCACCACAAAGCGGGCTCCGGCCGTTCCAAGAAACTTGATGAACCCCCCCTTCCCTTCCACGCCTGCCGCAAGGACCCCCTGAAGCCTTTTTTGTCGAATCCAAACCCGTGCGTTAAGTCAGACGGTGAGCCTGTGATCCCAACCGATTGGAAATCTAGAGCGACATTCCCGCGAGCTCTGACAATCTGGGAAAGGAAGCGTTGAGCATCTCCTGTCTGTTGTCCATCGTTCGTCGCGATAGCTGATCCCTGACAACCGACAGCTGTGACGTGGCGAGTTTTAGAATTTCATCACAAAGCTTTCGAGCAGCAAGGGAACGACTTTCTTTGGAAGCCTTTGAAAGGCAAGCCATCAGAAAGGCTCGACAGCGACCTGATATGTCATGACGTTCCTGGAACCTGGGTGATGAAAGTATCGGATAAGCCCTTTTCTCGTAGTTCGCCAGCGTAGCTCTCCGCCTCTTGGCGTGTAGGAAAATTCCCGACAGAGACTCTGTACCATCGACCCTTCTCGGGAAGGTCGACTTCCCAGTCGAAAGCGTCGATTCCTTTCTCTTTGAGTTCCTCCACGTACCGTAGCGCAAGCTCTTTTTGCCTAAAAGATGCCACATTGATTATAAAAGCCCCAACCGGTGGAACCTTTTTGGCCGACTGCGTTTCGGGCTCGATACTCGCAACAACTTCCGGCTCTTTCTCCTCTGAGGCAGGTTCTGCCTCCGCAGCCACTGGTGGCTCGGTCGAAACTCGCCCGGTTGCCTCCTCCTCGCCCGTCTCAGCGACAGTTGGTTGGAGGTCCTCTGGCTGGGCCTTCTCCTCACCCGTGACGGGAGCAAGCGGTTGGGCCTCCCCTTCCTCCAGTTTCGCGCCAACGGCAGGGGCCGAGGCCTCTTCTTCGGTTTCGGTCGAAGGTTGAATCTTTTTGATAATGATCGGTTCCTGTGAGACCTCCCTCCCTTTCAACACGAACATGAACACAAAAAGAGCAACAAGAAGAACCACAAGGATGCTCGCCAGCATGATAGCCCTTGACGACCTACCCGAGCTCCATCTTTCCTGCTGATCCTCAACCTTTCCCCCTATGTCTCTCTCAAGGTCCTCCAATTCTCTCATGCTCTCGGACACTTCCTTCTCTGTCACCTTCTCGGCAAATTGCTCTTGAGAGGTGCCCTCTTCAGGCTCTTCCCTGTCCAGAATCCCCGCCATGTCGAGGGTACCGGTCTGGGGAATCGTGATGACTCTGTCACAGGCCGGACACTGCCCCTCGAGTCCGGCCTGGTCGTCTGAAGCCGTCAGAAACTTCCCACACTCACATCGGAAACTGATAGCCATGTTTCTCCTCCTGCCCTCCCAACCAGCAAGAAAAAACAAACCCTGCAAACCCATATTAGCAGATTGCCCCGCCAAGTCAACCCATCTCCACCGGTGTCCGGCCTTACAGATAACGTTTTCCCCGTTCTTTTTGCAAGAATGGAAAAATAAGCACGAGGAAAGAGACGGGTCCTTCCGAGATGGATGAAAAACTCGGGAGGTAACTCTCAGCGCGACTCAAGATTGTCGGGATAACAATTTTCGGCAAAGCGTGAAGTGATGATCTCTCACGGAGTCCACAGAGCCCAAGAGGGAAACTGCTCTGGATGGGTGAGAGGCCAATCCAGAGCAGAGCAATTGCCCCAATTTTTACTCTCAAAAAATTGAGACAGGCATCTGATGCACTGGGTTTTTCGCTCTGCGAACTCTGTGGGCTCGAGCGATTCCCCGCAGGAATCTGTGGAGGAGAGCGGGCGAGAGAATCAGTTATTCGCGAGTATCGGCAGGATTTGGATTTGCAGTGAACCCGATCTTTAGAATTGTCGAAAAAGGATTTCTGAGCGGTGAAGAGCTGACTTTCCAGAGGCCTTCAACAAAAAAGTTGACAACAAATTTGATCAAAGCATAATATCCAGATATCCGCCGAATCTGACCGATAAAGGAACTCTGTTGAAAGATATCAAGAATATTCTGGTTCCCATCGATCTTTCCGATGCATTCGACTCCTGTGTCTCCTACGCCTTGGAGCTTGCCAAAAAGTTCGATGCGAGACTCCACCTGCTACACGCCATTCACGAACCATCGGAGTCTTCTCGATTCTCAACGCCTCACGTTGCCATGGACAGGGCCCATGAGGAAACCAGGGGACGTATGAAAAGACAGCTCCTCCTCTATGCCTCGTCCAAGCTAGGGGGCTTTGCCAATTTTGTGACAGAAGTCGAGATCGGCCCCCCCCATGCGGTCATCACTCGTTATGCAGAAAAAAAGAACATCGATCTTATCGTCACCGGAGAAAGGCGCAAGGGCAAGCTCGCCCATGCCCTCTCCCAAAAGACAACAAGCAAGGTCCTGGAAGCTTCAGACAAGCCCATCCTTCGCGTCATCATACCTGATTGAATCCGCACAGTCTGGAAGTTCGGCCATCACATCACGTAACCGACGAGAGATCAATCCGATGTCTCTTGGTCGAGCTCAGAATTGGCCTGGGGAGGTTCTGAGAGGACTTTCCCGTGATAAGTTCACCTGTTTAATCGAACTTCGCCATGACCTCCGAGATCATGAGACGAGAAGTCGCCAACTCCCTGGGCAAGGCACAATTTCAACTTTCGAGTTCGGACAAATTCTCGTAGTGGTCGAGTGATTCCGGATTGATCAAGGCATCCCGATTGAGGACCGGCCTTCCATGGATCAAGTTGGTGACCGCGCTTTCTACCTTTTTCATATTCAAGGTATAGGGGATATCCGGGATTTCGACGATTTTCGCCGGAACATGTCGAGGAGAGGCCTTTTCACGTAGGGTCTTCTTGATTTTGTTTTTCAGATCTTCCGTTAAATCATGCCCTTCGGCAAGTTTAACAAAGAGGATGATTCGCTGATCCCCCTTCCAGTTCTGCCCTATGGCCAGGCTGTCGGCAACCTCTTCTAGCTTTTCCACCTGGTTATAAATCTCGGCTGTACCGATTCGAACCCCAGACGGCTTCAAAACAGCGTCAGAACGACCATAGAAGGTGAGCCCGCCCGTTTCACTATTGATCTTCACATAATCTCCATGGCGCCACACATTGGGATAGACATTAAAGTAGGCGTCTTTGTACTTCTGGTCATCCGGGTCATTCCAGAAGTAAAGCGGCATTGAGGGAGCCGCAGCCTCGCAGACGAGTTCCCCTTCCTGGTCAACAACCGGATTGCCCTTCTCACCGTACACGTTGATCTTCATGGCCAGAGCAGGAACCTGCAGCTCACCGGCAAAAACCGGATTGATGGGGCTGCCGGTGCAAAAGCAACCATTGATGTCCGTGCCGCCCGAACTGGAATTGAACCAGACATCCTTCTTGATTTCTTCGTAAACATACTCGAAACCCTCTGATGAGAGCGGTGAACCCGTTTGCCATATCTCTCGTAATGGCGAAAGATTGTAATCCCTTCCAGGCTTGAGTCCCTGGCTTCTGATGAAATGGATGTAGGTCGCACTGGTACCGAACATGGTCACCTTTTCATCCTGAACGAGCCTCCACATGGCACCCAAATCGGGATAACTGGGGTTCCCGTCGTAAAGAATCAGCGTGTTTCCCACGGCCAGAGAACTAAGCATCCAATTCCACATCATCCAGCTACAGGTTGTGATGAAGAAATGAACATCTTCTCTTCGAAGGTCTGTGTGGAGTATCAGTTCTTTCAAGTGATTGATGAGAATCCCCCCAGCCCCCTGGACCAAACATTTTGGTTTTCCAGTGGTTCCTGAGGAAAACATGATATACAAGGGATGATCGAAGGGTAACTGTTCGAACTTGATTTCGAGTCCAGTTTCCTCGGATAGAAAATCGGCCCAATGTACCGCGTTCGGGATCAGACTGATATCGGATTTCTCCTCTGGGTAGGAAGCGACGATGACTTTCTCCATCGAAGGGATTCCCCTGACAACCTCGGCCGCATTCGAGAGGGTGTTGAAGCTCTTTCCCTTATAGAAATACCCATCAACCGTGAACAGAACCTTGGGTTCGATTTGGCCAAAGCGATCCATAACCGCCCCGGGACCGATGTCGGTGGCACATGAGGACCATGTCGCGCCGATACTGGTCGCGGCAAGCATAGCGATACCCGTCTCCATCATATTGGGCATGTAGGCGGCGACTCGATCCCCAGGCGCAACTCCGATCTCCCGAAGTGATTTTGCTAGACGAGCCACAGCGTCATACACTTCTGCGTAAGTCATTCTCGCTGATCTCTGGGTTTCACCCCTGAATATGAAGGCGAGATGATCGTCCCTGTACCTCAGGAGGTTTTCCGCAAAATTCAACTTCGCTCCAATAAACCAACGGGCACCCGGCATCTTCGTGGGATCATCGACGACGACATCGTATCCCTTGGACGCCTTGATCTCGCCAAACTCCCACATGGCTGCCCAAAACTCGGGGATGTCTTCAACCGACCAGCGATAGAGCTCTTGAAATGCTTTGAACTGTCTGCCGTACTTCTGGTTCACGTACTCGATGAAGCGCGTCATATTGGCACACTTTATCTGGTTCTCAGATGGTCTCCAGAGTGGTTCCATCATCATCCCTCCTCTAGATTCCTCGACGCTGAGCGAAGAAGAGATCTTCCCTTTATTCTACCTATCCTGAACAAAAAGGAAAGTTTTATCGAGGGGAAGTGACCTTTCCGTTTCCAGACTTGTTCCCAGGCCAGCGCGAAGATCTCAGACGTTTGGCCAGTCAAGGCTTTCAGGTGTGACGAACTGATTTAGATCATGAGATACTTTTGCTTTATCTCCTCGTCTTCCCTCAATTGTTCGATCGTTCCCTGATAGCGGATCATCCCTTTGTCAATCACGTAGGCTCGTTCTGCCACCATGGTAGCAAACTTTACGTTCTGCTCCGAAAAAAGAATCGTTTCACCCATGTCCTTTAACTTGAGGATCTGTTCACCCAAGTCGCGAACGACCAGGGGTGCCAAACCTTCGACCGGTTCATCCAGCAGCAGGAGGTCAGGGTTTCCCATGAGGGTTCTTCCAACGGTAAGCATCTGTTGCTCTCCGCCGCTAAGATAGCCGCCCAGATTCCTGTCCAGTTTTTCCAAAAGGGGAAAAAGCTCGTAAATTCTATCGACCGTCCATGGCTCGCCATCCAAGTTTTCGGGAATCTTAATGGCAAGCATCAGGTTTTCCCGCACCGTGAGATCGGGAAAGATTAACCGATTATCCGGTACATAACCCATCCCCTTTTTGGCAATGTAGTATGGCGGCTTACCCCTCATCTCCTCGCCATGGAATTGAACACTCCCGGACTCGGGTGGAGTCAGACCCATGATGCTTCGCACGGTCGTGGTCTTGCCCGCTCCATTTCGTCCCAGGAGAGAGACAATTTCGCCGCGGTCAACAGAGAGGGAGACATCAAAAAGGATATGACTCGTCCCGTAATAGGTGTGGATGTCTTTGACCTCCAGTATCATGCCTCCTCCCCGAGATAGACCCTTTGGGCCTCTTCATTGTCTCTCACCTCTTCGGGAGTTCCCTCGGCAATGACGGCTCCTTGGTGCAAGACGGTCAGTCGACGGGCGTATCCGAAGACAACCGACATATCATGCTCTGTAAACAGAATGGTGAGACCGATCTCCCGGTTCAACCGCTTGACGAGTTCCATCGTGTCATGGGTCTCTTCACCCGACATCCCCGCAGTTGGTTCATCCAGAAAGAGTAGTTCTGGCCTGCTCCCCAATGCAATGGCGAGTTCCAGCCGCTTTTTATCTCCTTGAGAGAGGTTCCCAGCGACCATATCGGATTGCTCGGAGAGGCCCGTGATTTCAAGAAGCTCTGTGGTTTCTCTTCGGGCAAGTCGACTGGCGGGGGTGAAGAGATTGATCGTTTTTTTCTGTTGGGCGAGAATTGCCTGCCGGACGTTCTCGTAAGTTGTCAGTCTTGGATAGATGTTGCTGACCTGAAATGCTCTGGCTATTCCCAAACGGGTAATCTTATGGGGGGGCCAATGGGTGATGTTTATCCCTTTGAAGAAAATCTTCCCAGAGTCAGCGGTGTGGTATCCGGTCAGGAGATTGAAGAAGGTGCTTTTCCCCGCACCGTTGGGACCAATGATGGCTGACAGCTCTCCGGTCATCATTTCATAATCGACGTCGTGGGTGGCCTGAAGCCCGCCAAAGGCTTTGTTCAGGCTCTCCACCTCGAGGATAACCTCTCCTGCCATCTCAAGAGTTCTCCTTTTCGCTGGACTCACCTGCCCCGACTTCCAGAGCCCTGGCCCGGATAATCTTGACCCTTTCTTCGAAAAAGCCGAGAACACCACCCGGCATAAACAGAACAACGAAAATAATGACCAATCCGATGGTCAAGGGCCAGTATTCGGTAAATCCCGTGACAAAGGCCATTAGAAAGGTGTAAATCACGGACCCAACCATGGGTCCGAAGAACCCCAGAGGGCCACCGATGACTGTCATGAAAACTGGGGTGCCTGATTGGTGCCAGTTGCACAGATCGGGAGCGATACTCCTGTTAAAGGGTCCCCATAAGCCACCAGCCAGCCCGGCAAACATGCCTGCGATCACGAAATTGATGAGCATGTATCGCTTCACATTAATACCGATAAACCGGGTCCGGTCAGGATTTTCCCGGATTGTCCGCATCGTATAGCCAAAAGGAGATTCGCTGATATACCAGATGACGATCAGAGCCGCCGCCACGACAAAAAGGGTGAAATAGTAATAGGCCGTCGCGCTGAAGAGAAAATCCGGGGGGATGATCCCCTGCAGACCATCGTCCCCCCCGGTAAATGAGTACCACTGAAAAATGATGTAATACATCAGCTGGCCAAAGGCCAGGGTCAGGATGGCGAAGTAGATTCCAGTCAGACGGACACAGAAGTAACCAAATATCAAAGCACAGATGCCTGCAGCTATCATGGAGGCAGGCAGACAAATGGGTAGGGGGACCGAGGCCTTGACCATGAGTAGACCGGTGGCATAGGCCCCCACCCCGTAATAAGCGGCATGACCGAAGCTGAGCTGGCCCATGTAGCCGAAAATCATATTAAAACTTACGGCGAAAAGACCTAAAATGAGAATCTCAACGGCAACGTGGACCCAGAATTCTCCGATAACAAAAGGCAGGATTAAGGCTACGATAAATACCAACCCGAGCCACCAGTACCTTTTCATGGAAGAATCCTTCTGATCTCTTAGCGCTTAGGCCCTCATGGGTGTACCGAACAAACCCCATGGCCGGATGATCAAAACAACCGCCGTCACAACAAAAATCAGAACAAGGGCACCTTGGGGCCAAAAGAGAATGGAAAAGGCATAGATCTCACCCACGATAATCGATCCCACCAGGGTTCCCAGGAGGCTTCCAAAACCCCCGATGACCACTACGCAAAAGGCCTGAACCACAATGGCCATATCCATACCCAAGGTGATGGAGCCAACCGGCGCCTGAACACCTCCGGCCAAGCCTGCGATAAAGATTCCCAGCACGAATACTCCGGTATAGATCCTGGGGATTGGAATTCCAAGGGCGCTCACCATTTCTCGGCTGAAAACCGCGGCCCTGACAATATGGCCGTATTTGGTTTTTTGCAGGAACCACCAGAGCCCTATAGCCACGGCAAAACCAACGAGAATGACGAAGATGAAATAGGAATCGAAAGGTATCCCGAAGAAGAACACCGGACCTTCAACTAAAGGAGGCCGTGCAATGATCCTATCCTCAACCCCCCAGGTAAGCTTGATCAAATCTCCAATAATCAGGACCATGGCATAGGTCAGGAGCAGCTGCTCGGGGAGTTCCCGATCATAGACTCGACGGATTAAAACAACCTCGATGACCCAGCCGATGGCCGCGAGCGTCAGGGCAGCCAGGCCGATACTCACCCACATTCCAAAACCATAACCTTGCAAGAGGACCCAGAAAGAGTAGCAGAAGTAGGCCCCAACAAGCCACAGGGAGGCATGGGCAAAATTGAGGATATTCATCACCCCAAAAATGAGGGAAAGTCCCGAGGCGATGAGGAAAAGCACCATACCCCGGGACAGTCCACTCAAGAACTGCGAAAGGAGCAAAGAAGTGTCCATCGGTACGTCCTGGTCAAAAGACCATTCTTAATCTTTTGCTCTTGCTGCAGTAATCTCGGCCTCTGGACGCCATGAATCAGGGCCCTTGACCTCCACCAGATCATGATAAATGGGGAAGGGATACTTGGGATCGTCTGCCACCACGCCGAGATAGGACGAGCAGCTCAACTGGTTATCGATTTCCCGAAAGTAGAGTTTGCCCCGGGTGGTATCAATCGTCATCCCCTTCATGGCATCTTTGACCTTTTCGGTATCAATGCTTCCGGCCTTTTCGATCCCCTGTTTCAGCGCATAGACAGCATCGTATTCCATCACCGCCCAGTCACTGGGGTACCGACCATACTTGGTCCGGAAGTTTTCGACAAAGTTGGCCATCATGGGAACATCCATATGGGCGAAAAAGGGAGCCCGGCAAAGACCAACCAGGCCGCGCGTGATCGTTTTGGCCTGTATGATCAGCTCTGAGACGCTGACCAAAGATCCGGGATAAGGGATCTTCTCAAAAAACCCATATGCCTTCGCCTGCTTCATCCAAGCAACATTGTCCTTTGAGGCAACCGAGCCATAGACAAAATCGGGCTTCTGGGCCATGATCGCCGTGATATAGGACGTGAACTGCGTTTCTCCAAGGCGCGGCCAGAACTCTTTTTTCAATTTCAAATCAGGGGCAGCCTGTTGGAGAAGCTGGACAAAATTGTTCTGTGTCGACCGTCCCCACTCGTAGTCCGAGGCAATGGTGACATATTCTTTCCACCCCTTCTTCTTCGCCAGTTCGGCAACACCCAGGGCCACTGCCTTGGCCTGCATATAACTGTTCGGAACCACGGAATATGTGTAGGGGCTGAATTTGACCTTGGTGATGTTCTCTGAGTTGCTGATGGCAGCGATGTGGAGGACCTTATATTCCTGGGCAACCGGTTTGATCGCCACGGCAACGGCACTGGAATAGGTTCCCAGGATGGCTCTCACCTTATCCCGTAGAATCAGGTCCTTCGCCTCGCGGACGCCCACGTCCGGTTTCGTGTGGGTGTCCCTGACAAACAGCTCGATGGGATGCTTTCCCATAAAACCGCCCTGACCATTGATCTCTTCCACAGCGAGTTTGATAGCGTCGACTCCATCTTTACAATAGAGAGCTCCTGTCCCAGTGATTGCCAGATTAACACCGAGGTGATAAGGCTCAGCTGCCAGGGCAGGACCAACCGACAGGGCTGTCATTACAACGAGCAATGCAGCTCCACCAAAAGCTTTGAGGAAATAGTCTTTCTTCATCACGCACTCCTTCCTTTTGATCACCAATGGAATGAAACGGGTTCAAGATGTTCCCTTCAGCCAATAGCAGATAACCACCCCCTTTCACATGGAATTTGTGGCAGACAGCGTTATCCTTATACACTTTGCTCCGTCTGTCAAGAAAAATCCTCGGACCTTGGTACCCAATCCGCTGGATCGATAGTCTATACGAGAAGAAGTGTCGACCCACCTGGAAAATTGATGTCCCCCGCCATACCAAAAAAGCTCAAGCTTCTAGTAGGTTAGGACCATGCCTCCATCAAAAAGGAGGTCGCCACCAATGAGATATCTGGAGAAACGAGAAAATCCAAAAACAAAGAGATTAGCGACATCAATTGGCGGCATCATCTCCTTGATCCGTGATCTACCCATCATGACATCCCGCACCACTTCCTCTTGAGTAATGCCTCTTTGCTCTGCCTGTGCAGGTATCTGATCCAGTGCAAGAGCGGTCTTCACAAAACCCGTGCTCACAGAAAAGGACCGGATCTTACCCTCTCCCTCAGCAGCAATCGATTGAGTCAAAGCTCTTAGACCGAACTTCGTGATGTTGTAAACAGGTTTATTGATCGTGCAGATGTGTGCATGA
The DNA here is from genome assembly GCA_011773445.1 of Pseudomonadota bacterium. GTDB lineage: Bacteria > Desulfobacterota > BSN033 > WVXP01 > WVXP01 > WVXP01. Next base: position 25,585 of record WVXP01000166.1, read on the forward strand.
ACAGACGCCATGTTGCCGATAAC
>WVXP01000113.1:0-17160 GCA_011773445.1 Pseudomonadota bacterium
GGTTCACAATCTTCTTGCGCTTTACGCGAAGATCTGTTTTAATGGGCTTAACCCAGCTAGCTCTCGGAGAGACACGATGGAAAGGAGAGCCTGCCCAAGAGTGGTAGTCATTCACCCCGTCCTTTACTCCACCGTCATTTATCCTAGGCCCAAGATCGCATCAACACTTGACCTCAGTCTCGGAGGAGCGAAAATTGACAGCCGGCATAAACTCGACAGGGATGAGAAACTCGAGATCTCAATTGCCATAGAGCCCGCAGTCATCAGGTGCAAAGGGAGGGTGGCGCACGTCGTGGAGCGGAAAGATGGTAAGGTAGAAGCTGGAATAGAGTTTGAAGAACTGTCTGCAAATGACAAACTCTACCTGAAACAGTACCTGTTTCATGTTATGGAGCAGCAGGCATTGGAGGCGAGTCTCTCGGTTGAGTAGGTTTATCTCCATGAGAAGAGATGGAGATCCGAAAAGCAGCCTATACTCCCATTGATTCATCTGCTCCAAATCCATCGAGGTCAAGACAAGGCCCAACAGATTATTTCTGGTCTTCTATATTTTAGATAAGGGGGGGATTGCCATTTAGATCTCCCAGGATGCGGCGCCTGTCAGTTTTTGTCGCTTCTGACAAAAGGGTTAGTTTGGCCTGCGCCGGATACTTGAAATCCCTGGGTTGGTTGTGTTTAGCGATATTTGGTGGGATTGCGATGCTTTCTGACTTGAACGTCTCTCTTGAGGTTTGAAGCCGATGAAAGAGCTCGTGGAAAAGATCGTTCAGGCACTGGTTGATTATCCCGAAGAAGTGCGTGTTCGAGAGATTGAGGGGCCTCGTACCAATATCGTGGAGATTCGTGTCTCGAAACCGGATATCGGAAAGCTGATAGGAAGAGCGGGGAAAAACATCAGCGCCCTGAGAATCATCGTTGCAGGCGCTGGCAAGGGAAGAAGATACATGGTCGAAGTCGTGGAGGAGGATCGCCCGCTCTCTCAAGAGCGCCAATCTCAAGAAGATCGAAATCAAGAGACTGATTAAGCCTCTCATCTTGGACTTTGAGACAACCGTATCCTCTCTCGATAAGGAAAGTTCCTCACCTTCAACCCCAAAATTCGGCTCTATTCATCGTGTTTTCGGGAGTCATCAGGTTGTGCCACTTCCGTCCTCAGAGTTGGGATCTACCATGCCATTCGATCACAGCCGTCGTCCGAACTCCAAGGTGTTCTTATTCATGGTGATATTCGTCCTTTCTTGGATCATTTCGTGACCCTTGATTGTGAAAGGAAGGTAAATGAGGGTGGAGTCTTTGACCGTGAAGCTGATCCGGGGTAACCGGGGGAGTATGTTTTTTTTGCTGAGGGCGCAGCTTGCAAGGATAATCTTTATGCTCTGGGCAGCCTCGCTTTGGGGTAGTGTGACGGGATAGAGGTTCTCCTTGAGCCTCACCTTATGTGTCTGGAGCCCCTCTTGTGAAAGGGTGAGTCCCTTGGACAATCTAAGAAAAACTCTGGGTCGAATCTTGAAAGCGGGTGTCCAGAAGCTCATCTCCTGGTTCTCCATTTCCTTTCTCACCACTCTCGGCTGATTCGTCAACCGGATGAAATCGGCAAAAGTGTTGAGTTCTAGGCCTCGGCCGAAGGCACGTATTCGCCAAAAAGGCAGACAAACCGATTGCTCGCACTCCTCTGGGATCCCCTCGTAATTAACCTGCATGAATTTACCGGTTGCCGCCTCCCAAGCCGTCTCGCAGTTGCTACAAGTCAGAACGACACTATCTCTCTCTCCATCGAGGCTCCAGCCGCACTGGGGACAAAGTGTTGGCAAGAAAGTGACCTTCCAACGGGGATTCCTGACAATGGATTCGGCCATGACATCGTGCTCTACGGGAACGTTGGAAATGGGCCTGTTCAGTACGCCGTCATAGAGTCGGGTTCCCTGAAGATATAGGGGCAAATAGATGAGGCTTAACGTCTCCCCGATGTAAGCCCGGTGAAAAAGCTGGCGAGATCCAGGTCCGGATGATAAATTGCCAGCTCTCATCAGTATATCGGTTGCTTTGAGGGAGAATTTCAAGAAAGATCCCTCGGTTTCTGGTGTGACGAATTTCATCCTCAGGACCTGAGGCCTTAGCCCCAGGGAGATGGGAATTCCTTTCAGCGATAGCCCAGTGTGAGTGATGTCCACAAAGCGGTGACCGATCGTCCTGCCCATGCAAAAATACACGTTGCCTTTGAAGCGGAGATAGGGAGCATAGAAGATCTCCTTGTTTTGTGCCCTATGAGGCAAAACGTGGCGGAAGTAGTTGGAGGTGAAAAGGAAGTTCTTTATGTTGCAATACGGACACTGCACCAGATGGTCCGTCTCATCCAGCTCGGTAGGTGCCCCACATTGTGGACAGTCCTGCTCGACCCTAAAGCCCATACTAACTCAGCTTTTCTCCACACTGGTTGCAGAAAATGGCCCCAGAGAGGTTCTCGGTCTTGCAGTGCGGACACGATTTGGGGGTTGGCTTTTCGTCTGCTCGGTGGCCACACTTTGGACAGAATTTGGCGTTTGAAGGCAGGTTCTTGCCGCAGTTCACACACTGGTCGAAAATCAGTTGCTGATGTCCGCAGTGGGGGCAAAATTTTGCCTCTTTGGGTGTCGGATGACCGCAATCCGAACAGCTGATCTCTTGTGGTGGAGAGCCCGGACCTCCTCCTGTCCCGGGTCCAGCTCCTCCGGTTTGGGGTCTGAGCGCCTCGGCGAACATGGCTGGCATCATAAAGCCCAAACCCAATCCCAGGCCTGATCCTGCGGCACCAGAAGACTCTGCTGCTTTCTCCATAGCCATGGCAGCCTTCATCTTGACCAGCTTTTCGAGATCTTGAATGACACTGAGACGACTCCGGTCATCGATGGTCTTCTGCACTTCAGGGGGTGGTGTGATGGAAGTGATGTAGAGGTGGGTCAAATGGAGACCGAAATGGCTGAAATCATCATGCAACCGTTTTTGCAAGTCTTTAGAGAGCTCATCATACTGGCCAGGAAGATTGAGAAGGCTATCCAGCTTTTCACCCAGGTAGTCATTCAGACGAGAGATAATGACTCGTTTCAGATACTCTTCGATTTCCTCTGTCGTGTACTTGCCCATGGTACCCACTAAGCTGTTGATGAATAGCACCGGTTGAACCACCTGAATGTTGAACACACCGTGGGCTCGGAGCCGTATGAGGCCTAGTTCCGAATCCTTGAAGGCCACAGGGTCCCTCGTACCCCATTTGAGGTTCGGGAAAACCTTCATGTTGACGAGATACGTTTCAGCACGCAATGGACTGGTCATTCCCCAGGGTGCAGCGAGGATCTTCGTAAGGACAGGGATATTGCCTGTCTTCAAAGTATGGCGGCCAGGGCCGAAGGCGTCACAGGCTTTTCCCTTGTAGTATAAAACGGCTGCTTGGCTTTCTCGCACAATGAGCTGAGCCCCTAGTTTGATTTCTCCCGAACCCTCCTCAGGGATTCGGTGCACCAATTCCTTGCCCGTTTCGTCAAACCATTCGATGACCTCGAGGAAAACGACGTTGTTTATTCCCATGAAATTCTCCTTTCGTCACTAACTTTGGTAGGGATTCTTTCGATCACAGAGGTGTGCGAAATGAGGGCTCACTCGGGACCGTCAGCATCGGATATAACCACCCTCCACACATCGGTTAGCAATATAGATGCCAGGCAGTTCGAGTCGTGAGGTAGCAATCGAGTGTGATTGAAAGGTTGAACGCGATCAGGATGTGTCGAGATTTCAGAAGCTCGCGAACAGGGGCAAAGGACCTCCTCAAGAGGAGACACCCTGGCTGTCAAGATAGATTCAGGCCTTCGTGCGGTAGGGTTTGATGCGAATGCTGCCTAAGTATGATATGACCCAACCACTCGATGACATGCCAGCCTCCCTTCAATTATTGGCTCCGCTTAGCGCTGTACAGAGGAATCTCGGCAGGACTCAATTGACATCGACAGTCGTGGATCACTGTGAAGATCGCGGTTTCATCAAGGGCAGTCGGTTTGCCTTCTGGTTAACAAGGCACGTGCCCAATGCCGGGCCTGGGGGAGTGAGCAGCAAACCATTCGCCAGTTGTAAACCGCTTTCCACCCCCCGAGTCATCGAGGCTCGGTAGAACTGGGTTCCCTGTTTTGCCTCCGAACTCTTGCACGAGCCTCACCAAACTGCGCGCTGACTCTACCAGCAGATACAGCCATGACAATCGACTGGACGGCACCGATTTCCTTATGGGTTAACCCCTGTTCCTTGGCCACGCCAAAGTAATGTTCCATTCATGGATAACACCCTACCGCCATTGCAGCAGCAAGATGGATCATCAGCGTTGTCTTGGAATCTAAGATTTCGTTATTTCGCGCTGAGTCATAAAAGTTGTCATATGCCTTCTTCTGTCTCTTCCCTAACATGGCTCTCTCCTTGTCTTACGGGAACTTGGCTATTGAGGAAGCGATGATTTTTTGGAACTCAAAGAGATTCGGCATGCGAGCCTCGATCTTAAGTTGAACAAAGGGGTTGGGAGTATTTGGTAAGGAAGGCTTTCAACATCGATTCGTCGGCGCCTGTGATGTTTGCAATACTTGAAAGGCTCGGAAATAGAAACGTGCTCTCCCCCTCAGCTAGCAGCACCTTATTCGCAGAATGGATTGTAGACCGAAGGGCCACAGCCTTCTCCTCTTGGCTAATAATCTGGCCTTCCACAAGGAGTTCGGCGCCTGTTGGCACGGGCTTGAAGTAGCGAACCAGCATCTCCCGTGTCACGCCGATTTTGCCGAGCCGTGAGATGATGGTCCACGCCGCGACCTCGTCCAGGAGGGTGGCAATAATTCCGCCGTGAGCCAGCCCATCAAACCCGCATAGGTGATCAGGAATCGAGCATCGGGTAAAACAACCTCGCCCCGAAAGCCAGAAGCGAAGCTTGAAGCCTTGTGAATTCGTTCGTGAGCAACCGAAGCAATGGCCGGACCAATAGTTTGGGATTTCGCGTTGATTCATAGCAATCACCTCCTCTCAGGTAATGCGTCAGGTGGCGAAGGTCCCACTGGGCGACCTATCAATTATAGAAAAACCGCTGCATCATGCAAGGAAAAATAGAAACCGGAGTTTCCTGGCTTTTTTGATCCATCTTATAAGCAGATAGCCCAGACCCCTTTGAGCGTTCCTGCAAATGTTTTTTGTTCATAAACCTTNNAACCTTTGGGAAAAGCGAAAAGGGAGTCGGGTATTTGCATAATGAGGGAATGGATATTAATTTTGAGTACTTGCATAGCTACATGCCTGGTTTTTGAGGAAACTCGAGAAAATAGAAAACGCGGCCCCATGCGATACGATTCGAAGCTCCCTCTTTTTCTCCAAACCATCGGCTCTACCTCTTATCTAGGGATCTTCGGGTTGAGCTATTTCAGATATGAGGCGTATGATTTCTGCATCTGCTGTGCTAGGATGGGAAATAGCGTGTTTAGCGGGAGAGATCCGAAAGGAACGAAAATGGACCCTGAGATCCAGATCATGGCCCCTGAGGGAATCGATGAGGGGGTTTTGAGACAGATTCGAGGATGGGCCGAAGAGGTCTTAGAGAGGGGAGGTGCCTCGGTCGGGCGTCCGCCGCTACGGATAACGGTATGGAAGACACTTGAGAAATTCGAGGCCTCCTACCGAGAAGAAAAGAGGGCCCTCGGCGTTGGGACAGGCGAGGAGACGGAGTTCTTGGCCATCCATGACGCGTGGAGAGGTTATCCAAGGATCCAAGTTTGTCAAGAGAGACTGGAAGGGATCTCCACTCCTGTGATCCAGGGAGCTGTACACCATGAGCTCAGTCACGCCTTGCACCATGGCACCCCAGAGTTCTACACCTTTAGATTCTCAAATGATCTCCAGGAGGCCGGACGTGCCTATGGATTTGACCTGTCTCTTCTCCAGCAATGCGTTTACTTCCTCTCAGTGGCGGTCAAAGATCGGGAAGCAGTCGGATGGCTCGCTAGAATAGGGCTTGGGTTCAGCCAAATCGCCCTCCTTGAGTACCTCATCTCGGACACCGAAGAGGAACGCCGGGTATGGAAGGCGGTTTGTGGTCGTCCGACCCTAAGAAAGATAGCTTTGGCGGCTTTTCTCAAGACCCTTCTCCCAATCGAGGCATTGATTTCGATGGGGATGGAAGAAGCGCGAACTCTGAGAGCCCGATGGGGTGAAGCCTACGAATGGCTTTCGGAAACGGATCAGGAGGCCCTTTTCGGATTGACCCGATACAAGATAGACTGTGAGAAAAAGACCTTTCAGGAGCGACTGGAGGACCTGGTCCTTCAGTGGATCACGCATTATTGAGGCGCCGATCGCCTATTTAAAAGCTTTGATCAATGGATGGCGAGATGGTGATTAAGAGCAGCGACGGCTTGAGCGACACCATCTTCAGCCTGGATCCGCTGGCCTAAAGCGGCTGCTCGCATTTTCATCTCCCTGTTGCTCGTTGTTTCATGAATCGCGGCTGTCAATTGCTCAGCCGATAGCTTCTTCTGAGGGATCGGTCTTGGTCCCACCCTTAATTCTCTCACCCGCCAGGCCCAAAAAGGCTGGTCGGCAAAGAAAGGCACGATAACAGAAGGTACGCCTGCACGCAACCCGGCTCCTGTTGTCCCCGTACCGCCGTGGTGGACGACAGCTGACATCTGCGGAAACAGCCAATCATAAGGGACCGAATCGATTTTGAATACATCATCTGGCAAATCGGCATGGCTCAGACCACCCCAACCGGTTAACAAAAGACCTCGCTGTCGAGACCCCGCCAGGGCTTGTAATGCGATTTCGCTGATTTCCTCTGGCTTCCGGCTCGTCATGCTGCCGAAACCAATGGAAACCGGTGGAGGGCCAGATTGGAGGAAGTCGACCAAAGCGGCCGGAGGTTGCCAATCAGCAGGTTTTTCAAGAAACCAGTAACCGGTAACAGAGACCTCGGCACCCCATTCCGGGGGCTTGGGAAGTACGTTGGGGCTGAAACCGTACAGGCAGAGTGGGTGTCGCTTCAGCATCTTTCCAAAAGTGCTTCTGAATGGTAGACGGGGCAACCCGAGGGTTTCCTGCCTCCAATGGTTCGTTAGCCGGCGAACGAGATGCCAGACAATCTGCTCCCCGAGTGGATAGGTCAGCCGATTGTAGATTCCCCCCAAAGGCGATAACGGCATTGCCATTGGGCTTGGATACGAGCGTGTGGGGTGTACGTGTTGGAGATAGGCCGGGCAGGATGGAATGGCGAGTTTTTCGGCGATGGAGGTTGCGGCGAATGCCGCCAAAACCGAGTAGAGAATGATATCGGTATTCTGGCAAGCTGCCCAGAAATCATTCAGAATTTCCCATGCCACGGGCTTCATTGCATCCAACATCCGTCGCACAAAGGCATAGGGGTTTTGGCCGCTCTCCAACCACATTCGACCGGGTTCGTCCCCCAGAATCGCAAGGGGATCTCCCTGCACAGGTGAGAAGCCGAGTCCCCGACTTTGGGCAAAGGCTTCGAAACGGGTATGGGTCGCCAATTGGACTTCATGACCCGATGCCTGTAACCCCACCCCTAGGGCGACATAAGGTTCGACGTCGCCCCGAGATCCAACTGTCAGGATCGTTATTCGCATCAGAGCCCACCCGATCCATCGTTTCATGAGGATGAAACCCGTCCAATAGTCGACTGATTTGAAGGTAGCCGGGATCACCCTCCCAAGTTGGCTGTTTGCTGCCAAGTCCTCATTCTCGATGGGGGCTGTCTTTTACCCAATCATTAAAATGAGCGAATTGAAAAAAGTCAATATAGCCTTCCCCTATGTGGTCTTCCTCGATGGATCTTCCGTGCCCGCCTGACACCGCCATCTCGTGCGGTACGGTCCACAGGTTTTGTTTTTTCCCCCAGAAGCGTTGCGAAAGGCGATGGCGTAAGAGAGGGTTTGATTGCTTTATGGGCTTGGAATGCTATAATTGGGAAGGGTTTTTTCCAAAGGAGCCAGAAATGAAAAGGATCCGATTGATGGCTTTCGTCGTTCTACTCCTTGCGGCCCCCGGGCTTGCTGGCGTCAGGGGGACCGAATGGGGAATGTCCAAGAAACAAGTCAGACAGATTGAAGGATCACCGAGGGAGCTGGGAAAGGATCGACTGGTTTACGAGGACCGTCTCGATGGATTGAAAGTGGGCGTTGTCTATCGATTTAACCATCGGGAAGAGCTGTATTCGATAACCTATGATTTCTATATGAACAAGAAGGAGCGCTTTTTCATGATCCACGCTCTGAGACAGTTTGACAGGATAAGTGAGATATTGCGCGAAAAGTACGGCCCCCCGGAAAGCGGTGATGCCTATTCAGACCGGGACAAAAAGATTGCCACCCTCGTATCGAAAGAGCCGATCATTGAGGGCTGGGAGATGGATGATGGCACGTACATGGACCATATGCTTGAGTATAAGGATGTATATAACCACGCACTCGTCTATGGTCATCGAAGATTGACCGATGAGTATGAGGAGTTGGCTAAGCAAAAGGAGATGGAGAAGTTTTAGAATCGGCCTTCTAAACCTTCGACTTTAGGCCAATCCCCTGGGGCCCCACTACTTAGAATGATCTCCCCCCATCCGAGGGCAATACTTCGCTCTTCGATCTCTTTAGTCTCTCACAGAATCCACAGAGCCTCAGAGAGAACCTGCTCTGGATTGGTGAGAGGCCAATCCAGAGCAGAGCAATTGCCCCAATTTTTTATCTCAAAAAATTGGGGCAGACACCTGACGCATTGGGTTTCTCGCTTTGCGAACTCTGTGGGCTCGAGCGATTCCTCGCAGGAATCTGCGGGGGAGAGCGGGCGAGAGAATCAGTCTTTTTTGCAGAGGAGGCCGAGCTTTAGAATCGTCGGAAAAAGATTTCTGAGCAGCGAGCAGCGCCCCTTTCCCCTTTCATCAGACAATGGTCGAGAAAAGGGATTTGGGCAGTAGCCCGTCTATGATCTGACCCTTCCTACTTCTCGGCCATAAATGGATACCGCCAATCCATTGCCGGCACAAAGTTGTCTTTTATCGCCCGGGGGCTCACCCATCGGATCATATTCCAGAGACTTCCGGCCTTGTCGTTGGTCCCGCTGGCACGACTCCCGCCAAAAGGCTGTTGGCCAGCTACTGCCCCAGTTGGCTTGTCGTTGACATAGAAGTTTCCGGCAGCATTTACCAAGACTCTCTCCGCCATGACGACGGCCTGTTGGTCTTGGGCGAAGATCGCCCCCGTTAACCCGTAGGGGGAGGTCTCATCGCACAAATGCAAGGTCTCTTCGTATTTGTCGTCATCGTAAACATACACCGTCAGAACAGGACCGAAAATCTCTTCTTCCATGGTGCGGAAATGGGGATTTGTCGTAAGGACCACGGTCGGCTCGATGAAGAAGCCTTTCGTATCGTCGTATTTGCCTCCGAGCAGAATCTCTGCGTCTTTCGATTTCTTGACGTACTCCAGGTAACCGCTGATCTTTGAAAAAGCTGGCTCATCGATTACCGCATTGATGAGATTCGTGAAATCCTCAACGCCGCCCATCTTCACAGCTTTCAGCTCGCTGATCATGTAATCCTTGAGATCCCCCCAGAGACCTTTGGGGATGTAAGCGCGGGAGGCAGCAGAGCACTTCTGGCCTTGATACTCAAAGGCGCCCCGAATCAGCGCCACACCGAGGGCCTTGACATCTGCACTCGCGTGAGCGACCACAAAGTCCTTTCCCCCTGTTTCACCCACAATCCGTGGATAGCATTTATAGTTTTTGATGTTCTGACCGACCGTCTTCCACATGGTTTGGAAAGTATCTGTGCTGCCGGTGAAATGAATACCCGCAAGAAAACGCGAATTCAGGACGAGAGGCCCCACCCCACTGCCAGGGCCAGGTATGAAATTGATCACGCCATCCGGAAGACCAGCCTCCTGAAACAGCTTCATGACATAATAGGCCGAATAAACCGCACTCGAAGCTGGTTTCCACACGGAGACATTACCCACCATTGCTGGGGAAGAGGACAGGTTTCCTCCAATTGCCGTGAAGTTAAATGGGGTTACGGCAAAGACGAATCCCTCGAGAGGACGGTATTCCATTCTGTTCCAGGTCCCCGAGGACGAGTAAGGCGGTTGGTAATCGATAATCTGGGTGACGTAGTAGCAGTTGAGTCGCAAAAGGTCGACCAATTCACAGGCAGCATCAATCTCGGCCTGAAAGACGTTTTTGCTCTGACACAGCATGGTGGCGGCATTTAGCAGAGATCGCCATGGACCCGCAAGTAAATCTGCCGCTCTCAGGAAGATGGCGACCCGATCCTGCCAGTCCATAGTGGCCCAGCCCTTACGCGCTTCGAGGGCTGCCTCAATGGCCATTTGTACCTCTTTTTCACCTGCCTGATGGTAGGTGCCGATGACGGTTTGGTGGTCATGGGGAAGAACACATTGGCCGAGTTTACCGGTTTTCACTTCCTTGCCGCCGATGATCAGGGGTATTTCGATTTGTTGACCCTTGAGTTCTGATAGTTTGGCTTTCAGCTCCTCACGTTCCGGCGTTTCCGGGGCGTAGCTTTTGATCGGTTCATTGGCGGGAAGGGGAACCTTAAATAATGCATTTGGCATGGGGGTCTCCTTTCTCGAGCTTGTTGATTATGGTGAGAGCGTTTCTCACACCTTCTCTTGGGAACTGGGTATGAGATTTCAGATATCCTGACATTGTCCTCATATCTCATATCCCAGGTTCGCGCGGATTTGTCAACAAAGGGGCTTTTGGAGGCTTTCCCCCATTTCTCAGGGGGTATGTCTCACAAGTTCCAGATTTTTTGGATGTTTCCGAGTTCTCAAATGGGAACCTCCTGTCCCTTCGCTCCCAAGCTCACGCGGTGATTTTTTACGCGAACGTCCCTCAGGGACATGAGCGTCCACAAAACTGAGGAAACTCCACAAAAAATAGACTTGACGAGGGAAGGGTGATTCTGCTATGGCTTTTCAGTAACCCCTGGAGAGGGCTTTTTTGAGGCTCGGGGTTCTTGAGAAAAACCAAAGGAGAAATGTCGATGGTTTTGAGTCTCTTTGCCAAGTCGATTCTCTCACTTCCGCTCGTTGGATTGGCCTTGTTGAACCTGATTGTCATACTTGAGTTCTTGGGGCGCACTGAAAAAAAGTTTGATCCCAAATCGCTCGGCCGGATTCACCGGGTCGCCGGCATTTTGTTCCTCATTCTCTTTCTGCTCATCTCATATTTTTGCCTCAATTATATGAGAGCATCGGGTCAAGAGATGTCGCCCCGAGTGGCTTTCCACAGTGCATTGGCCGTAGGTGCCTTGATTCTGGTCTTCCTCAAGCTTTTATGTGTCCGTGTTTATCGGAAATACTATACGATGGCTGTTCCCCTTGGGTTGGGTATTGTTTTGCTGACCTTGACAACCGCCGCACTCTCTGCGGGCTACCACTTCACAATGAGGGGGAGACCGGAGGTTCTCCCTGTCGTCAGTGTAGAGGAGGGTCCTGCTAAAGAAGGAGCCGGCCTTTTTGCCAAGAACTGTTCCGGGTGCCACTATGCGGACAAAACCGAGATCAAAATCGGCCCTGGTTTGAAGGGACTCTTCAAGAGGGAAACGCTTCCAGTCAGTGGACGGCCTGCAAATGAGGGCAACGTTCGGGCACAGATAAAAACGCCCTTCCGTGCCATGCCCCCATTCGCCCACCTATCAGAAGAGGAGATTACGGCCCTTTTGGCGTTTCTCGAGACTCTTTAGAGGAGTTTCCACAGTCCATCGAGACAAACGCTCCCGGCTTATACCCCTCAACGTCTGTCGAGCATCGAACACGGTCCGAAAGAGAGCCGAGGGGGTAGGATTGACATTGCTTGCTGTTCGCAAAGCTGGTACCTTGGGAGGGTTCGTGAAAGGGATATACGAGTTTTTGTAGCTGTAGAGCCTATAAGGACCGTGAATTTGATGAGTAGAGGGTGAACCTCAGAACCGTTGTGGGGCAGAATGAGAGTCCTGACAGGGCAGAAGCGGATGAGGCTATCCGAATGTTATAATTTGTTAACAAGTTTTGACTCCCCCTAGGAAGCAGAGAGGTAAGGAAACATGAAATCAACGAGGAGAAGGCGACATTCTGATCAGGGTAGGTGGAGGCCGGGGGCAGTGGCCTGTGTGGTCATTTCTTTGGCGATGGTTGTGACCGCGTGCGGCAAAAAAGAAGAGGAAATCGTGGCGGAGGACGTAGTCCGACCCGTTAAAACCATGACCGTCGGCTCCATGGATGTGAGTTTCAGACAGACCTATCCGGGCAGGGTCCGAGCTGCCAAGCGGGCAGATCTGGCGTTTCAAGTTGACGGACCACTCATTCAGCTTCCGGTCGATGAAGGCCAGCAAGTGAAAAAGAATGACCTCATTGCTCGTATCGATCCAAAGGATTTCCAAACCATCCTCCGGAGCGCTGAGGGCCAACTCGCAAAAGCCAAGGCTGCGCTCCAACTCGCACAAAGCGAATACGACCGCGTTATGAGGATTAGAGAAAAGGACCCGGGCGCGGTGAGTGAGTCGATGGTCGACAGACGGCGCGAGGGCGTAAACAAGGCGCAGGCCGATATCCAGTCGGTTCAGGCAACAGTGGATGCTGCGAAGGATAAATTAACTTACACCTATCTCCGTGCTCCCTTCTCTGGTGTCATCGCCAAGCGATATGTCGACAATTTCCAAGAGGTTCGAGCCAAACAGCCCATTGTGAGCCTTCAGGATGTTTCCGAAATTGAGATACTCGTCGACGTGCCCGAGATGGCGATGACCCGAGTGAGAAGAGGAGAAGTGAATGTCGTTGCCGAGTTTGCAGCATCTCCGGAAAAGCACTACCCACTGACACTCAAGGAATACTCCACCCAAGCAGACCCCAGAACCCAGACCTACCAGATCGTTTTCGCCATGCCCTCGCCAGAGGATGTGAGGATTCTCCCCGGAATGACCGCAAGCGTCCATCGTGCTGGGTCGGTCGGAATCGAAGAGGAGCGGCCAGCCATTCCTGCAATCGCGGTGTTCGCGGACGAGGCTGGAGACTCAAACGTCTGGGTGGTGGATCAGGAATCCCTAACGCTCCACAGGCGAGAGGTGACGGTTGGCGAATTGACTGGAACGGAGAACATCAAGATTGTCGCGGGTCTTGAATCTGGGGAAATGATCGCAATAAGTGGTGTCAGCCGGCTGCGCGAAGGGATGAAGATAAGGCCCGTAGACAAGATAGAGTTCTGAGGATAATAACGCACGAACCATCAGCAGACACGTCATCACCAAGGTGATGGCGATCCTAGCCTTCTTGGGGAGTGAAAGATGCCATGAACATTGCGGAATGGAGCATGCGCAGGAGCGTGATCACCTGGGTTCTAACGATCCTGCTGGTGGTCGTCGGATGGATCTCCTTCAATAACCTTCCCCGCCTCGAAGACCCGGAATTCACGATCAAAGAGGCGGCGATCTACACGCCGTACCCCGGTGCTTCGGCCGCTGAAGTGGAGGAGGAAGTCACCAATGTCATCGAGAAGGCGTGCCAGGAGTTGGGGCAGCTTGACCGGGTGGAGTCTCGTTCCTCCCGGGGGCTTTCGCTCGTCAAGGCCATTATAAAAGACAAGTATGACAAGCGAACGCTTCCCCAAGTATGGGACGAGCTCAGGCGCAAGGTCAACGATTTCCAGACCAGACTTCCACCAGGGGCCGGTCCCTCCATTGTCAACGACGATTTCGGCGACGTCTACGGGATCTACGTAGCGATCACTGGCGAGGGTTACACCCACAAGGAGGTCTACGAGTATGCCAAGTTCCTTCAGCGACAGCTGCTCCAGGCCAAGGACGTTAAACGGATCATTCTCTACGGCGTCATCCCGGAAGCCGTCTACGTCGAGATGCGCCGTGAAAAGATGGCCGAACTCGGCATCTCACCCGGAGACATTTATCAGGCGCTCGGGGCTAAGAATCTGCCAGCGAGCGCAGGGAATCTCACACTAGGGACCGAGTATATCCCCATCAATCCAACGGGAGAGTTCGAGAGCGAGCAGGAGTTCGGCGACCTCCTGGTTCGCAGCCGTGGTCCTGGCTCGGAGAGCTTGGTGTATCTCCGTGACGTGGCAGACATCAAGCGGGGGTATCAAGAACCTCCGAACTCTCTTCTCCGCTCTGACGGTAAACCGGCGATCGGCCTCGCAATCTCGACCGTTCTCGGCGGCAATGTCATGACCATGGGCGAGTCGCTAAAGAAGAAGTTCAAAGAACTTGAAGCCATGAGACCTGTTGGGATGGAACTCAATGTGGTTTCCCTTCAGACTGACGCGGTCGCAAAGGCAATCAAGGGATTCATGGTGAACCTGTTAGAAGCGGTGGCCATCGTGATCGTGGTTCTCTTGATCTTCATGGGACTTCGAAGTGGTCTGATCATCGGCTTTATTCTACTCGTCACCATCATGGGGTCTTTCATCATCATGGGCATGCGATCGATCACCTTGGAGCGGATCTCCCTGGGCGCCCTGGTGATCGCCCTGGGTATGCTGGTGGATAACGCGATCGTCGTGACTGACGGCATGAGAATACGGATGGAGCAGGGGAGTGACGCTCTCAAAGCAGCGCGAGACGTTGTCGGGCAGGTCGGCATGCCGCTTTTAGGTGCGACATTTGTGGCTGTTGCTGCTTTTGCTGCGATTGGCACGTCCCAGGATAGCACGGGGGAGTACTGTCGCTCGTTGTTCTACGTGATACTCATCTCCTTGACGGTGAGTTGGTTGACGGCCGTAACCAGTACGCCCCTTCTCTGTAAGACCTTTCTGAAGGTCAAGGCCAAGGCTGAGGGCACCGAAGGGGGACAGGAGGACCCTTACGCTGGCAAGTTCTACAAGATGTACGGGAGTCTGCTGTCTGCCAGTATCCGCTATCGGTGGATCACGATGGCAGTCGTGGTCTGTCTATTCGTTGGCGCTCTCATCGGATTCGGCTCCGTGAAAAACAGCTTCTTCCCGGACTCGACGCGACCTCAGTTCTACGTCGATTTCTGGCTCCCCGAGGGGACGGACATTCACGAGACGGTGAGAGAGATGGCGCGGGCAGAGGAGACCCTACTGGCCCGGGATGGTGTGACACGCGTGACAACCCAGGTTGGCGGAGGTTCGCCCCGGTTCCTCCTCACCTACACCCCGGAGTACCCTTACTACAGCTTTGGAAGAATATTGGTTGACGTCGATGATTACAAGCGCATCCCTGTGATGGTGAGCGAAGTTCAGGGGGAACTTGAAACGCTTTTTCCCGCGGCCATCGTCCAGGTCAGAAAATTCATTCTGGGGCCTTCGACGGGCGGAAAGATTCAGCTCCGGCTGTACGGGCCGGATTCGGAGGTGCTCCGGAGACTCGCTGTAGAGGCCAAGGGTGTTCTCCTCGATGACCCAAATGCCAAAGCGGTACGAGACGAGTGGCGGAGTAAGGTCAAGGTGCTTCGACCTCAGCTGGCAGAGGCCCAGGCCCGTCGCGCAGGTGTCGAGAGGCCAGACCTCGCTCGGGCGGTTGAGAATGTATTTGATGGAACCAAGGCGGGTGTCTACCGGGAGAGGGACGAACTCCTTCCAATTATCGCACGGGCTCCGGAGACTGAACGGGTTGATCTGGACAGTCTGGATGCCATACAGATCTGGAGTCCTGCAGCTCAGCAAATGATTCCAGCCGGCCAGGTGGTCACTGGCTTTAAGGTTGAATTTGAAGATCCTTATGTCTGGCGGCGGAATCGGATTAAGATGCTGAAGATCCACGCAGATCCACGGGAGGGTCTCCCCAGCGAACTGTTCGCCCGGGTCAAGCCGAAGATCGAAAAGGCCTTGGGTGTGGATGCGGAGCAGATCCTTGGCCGCTCGGTTGATTCCGAAGAATGGGACGCCACGACGATTCCAGTACGCTGGGACGATATGCTTCCCCTCAAGGCTAGGCCAGGTCACTACATGGCATGGGGCGGAGAGGCCGAGGATTCTGCCAAGGCAACCGCGAGACTCTCTGCGTCCATTCCGATATTCTTCGGCCTCATGGTCCTCATCGTCCTTTTTTTGTTCAACTCAATCAGGAAGACCCTGGTTATCTGGCTTACCGTGCCGCTTTCCATCATCGGTGTAGCGGTCGGGCTGCTGCTATTCAACCAACCATTTGGGTTTATGTCCCTTCTTGGTCTGATGAGTCTGTCTGGCATGCTTATCAAGAACGCCATCGTCTTGATCGATCAGATCGGCCTCGAGCTTGAGAGTGGCAAAGCTCCATTTCAGGCGATTGTGGATTCCGGGGTCAGCCGTCTCATACCGGTTTCGATGGCAGCCATGACCACGATTCTCGGCATGATGCCGCTCCTCCAAGACGCCTTCTTCATCGCCATGGCGGTGACCATCATGTTCGGGCTTGGATTTGCGACTATCCTGACCCTGATTGTGGTGCCTGTCCTTTATGCCATATTCTTTCGGGTACCTTATCAACGATCCTAATTTGAGATTAAGACTGAGCCGATTGCTAAGACTTCGGTATGTTAATGATTCAGCATACTGCTAGATTCGAAGTTCGAAGCACGAATCTCGAAATATATTCGAATGATCAAAAATCTAAACTCAAGAGAAGTACTTAAACCAGCGCTGGCCCAAATGGAGCGTTTCCTGATGCTGTCACCGAAAATGAGAAGTCGAATCACAATTTGCTCAAGGTAAAGGAGAATCAAAGGGGTTTTGAACTTTCAAAATCCGGATTTGGGGCTTGTTTCTGATCTCGATATTCTGATTTCGAATTTCCAAAGTGACCAAGCTATAAGGGGGTGGATCATGCTATCAGGATTGTTTAGCGAAGACCGGGAAATCGACAACTCCGGGAGGGAATCCGGCAGATGCATAAGCAGCCGTCTTAGGGGTTGCCGTGGCAGGGCAATTCTGTCTCGATCTCTGGCGGGTCTGGTCGTCCTATTTCTTCTCTCAGCCGGGTGTACCATGGTCGGTCCGAATTACATGCGGCCCGAGACACCGGAGCCGAGGGAATGGATCGAGGAGGACGATCCGAAAATAAAAAGCGAGGCGGGAGACTTTAGCACGTGGTGGACGGCATTTGATGATCCCGTGTTGAATGATCTCGTAGAGACTGCCTACCAA
>WVXP01000113.1:17193-17900 GCA_011773445.1 Pseudomonadota bacterium
TTGCGGTCGGCGATAAATACCCGCAGCTACAACAAGGAAGAGCGACCTATACCCGCGTAAATTTAAGTGAACACTCAGCAAATACGGCACCGGCTCTGGACTTTGCCTACGGCGAAATCGATCTGGGTTTTGACGCGGCCTGGGAACTCGACATCTGGGGCAAATTCCGCCGTTCGGTCGAGTCTAGCCTCGGGAACCTGGAGGCCTCGATTGCAAGCTATGACGACTTCCTGGTTTCCCTCACCGCCGAAGTGGCCCGGACCTATGTTCTGATTCGCACGTTTGAGGCCCGTCTGGAAGTGGCACGACAAAATGTTATGATTCAGCAGCGCTCCCTGGACATTGCTGAGGCGCGTTTTGAGGGTGGAGAGGTGAGCGAACTCGATGTCCAGCAGGCCAAAGCCCTTCTGGGAGATACCCAGGCTTTGATCCCCCAACTGGAAACCAGCCTCCGGCAGACAAAGAACGCACTCGCCATCCTACTGGGAAAACTGCCCGGTGAAGTCGACACGATGCTGGGCGGGCCAAAACCTATTCCCGCGGTACCTCCTGAAGTGGCGGTGGGTATTCCCGCCGAATTACTTCGCCGGCGCCCGGATATCCGACTTGCCGAGCGCCAGGTGGCCGCCCAGAGTGGCCAAATCGGTGTTGCCAAAGCGGATCTTTACCCTCACTTCTCGTTGTTCGGCTCCATCGGGCTTAGGGCA
>WVXP01000287.1 GCA_011773445.1 Pseudomonadota bacterium
GGGTTTTACAGCGGGTAATAAGGGTCTGGTCATCAAAACTCATATACCCTCAATTCGTGACCGCAAAGCCCAGCGCGAGAAGAAGCGTGACCGCCCCATGAAGTTTACGGATCGACGGGAGAAGGCAATTCTTCTCTTACTTTGGGGAAAGAAAGGTTGTAAACGGTATCGGGGTTCAAGGCGTTCCGGATTTTTGATGGAAAGCCTGTTCGAATTCTTGAGAGCGAAAAGGGAGGATAAAGAAAGGGGTGACGTCTAGGGAAAGATTCTGGAAAGCCGTTCGCCTGGAAGAACCCGATAGAGTTCCCGTCTCACCTTACTTCGTTTTTTTTGCGGCCAATCTCGCAGGGATGACTCCCGCTGAGTTTGGGTGGAGCGTGGAAAAATCGCACCAAGCCTTATTCAAGACATACCAATACTTCGATAAGGAATTTGACGCCTTGAACATCCAGAGCATGCGATTTTCATACATGGGTGTCTTGCCCTCTGCTTATAGCATCCTCTATTTCGATTGGGAATTTCCCCCTGAAGATCTCCCCCAATTTGCACAAAAGGGTGGGCAATACGGGGCAGATCTTTACGATCGAATAGTTGACGAGGGATTTACCTATCTCATTCGCCCATCCCGAATCGACATGGACAAAATAGAGGAAACCTATTTCGAAGAAACACTAATACATCAGCGGTGGATGGACAGATGGGAAAAAGAGGACGTAGTCAATATCGCTGGACCGACAGCCACCATTCCCATTGATCTCTTACTGTTTGTGCGCGGGGCAGAAGGTTTTGGTGATCTAGCTCTATATCCAAAAAAAATTAAGGAAATCAATGAATTAATGACACCAGGAATGATCGCGGTAAATACATTTTGGGCAAAGATAGCGAACTCAAATATTCACAGAGTAAGTATCCACAACTTCACAGCGGATCTGGTTTCCCCGAACATGTTTGAGGATCTGTGCTGGCCTTGGATGAACAAAATAATCCGGGAGCTACTAGAGGAGGACTGCACCCTCGTTCTTCATCTCGACGGGAACTGGACACCTCTGCTTCACTTTTTCCAGGATCTTCCCCCCAAACGTATCATCATGGAACTGGAAAATACGGACATGACAGAGGCGAAGAAAATTTTGGGAAATAAGGTGTGCCTCAAAGGGAATGTCCCTTGTACAGACCTGGCCTTCGGCACGGCGAACCAAGTGGCGGATCGATGCAAACAGCTCATCGACGACTGTGGGGTTGGAGGGGGGTTTATTTTGAGTTCAGGATGTGAGGCACCGGTGAACTCGAAGCCGGAAAATATAGCGGCCATGATCAATACCGCGATAACATACGGATGTTATTGAGATGCGATAATCTTCAATAGTAATCCGGCCCGGTCTTGCAACACCAGGTGGATATGCAGGGGTGGACACGTGGAGTCACGTCTTAGGTGGGACCTGGACCAACGTTTGCCCGTGCGCCTTTCCCCTATGCGGCGGGAGAATGAACAACCGGTTCCACCCTTTTTAATTTCTCCAGAGGGATGTGGCAGAAGATACGATGACCCCTCTCCGAAGCCCGCCAGGGGGGGGCCTCTGTTTCGCAAATTTTGCCATCATCCGGGAGCATATTTCGACGGGGGCATCGGGTGTGAAAGCGGCATCCACTGGGCGGGCTGAGGGCACTTGGCACGTTGCCACTGAGGCGAATCTCTTTCTGTTCTGCATCCGGGTCCGGGATGGGAACCGCCGACAGCAACGCTTCGGTGTAGGGGTGGTAAGGCGGGGCGTAGATTGCCTCGGCTGGGCCGATTTCCACGATTTGCCCGAGGTACATGACCGCGATGTCATCGGAGAAAAAGCGGACCACGCTCAGGTCGTGCGCAATAAAAATCATCGATGAGCCGAACACTTGCTGAATATCTAAAAGGAGATTGATGACCGCTGCCTGTACCGATACATCAAGGGCGGAGACCGGCTCATCACAGATGATCAGGTCGGGTCGGCTGGCCAAGGCACGGGCAATGCCTATTCGCTGTTTTTCTCCGCCGCTGAGTTGTCGAGGGAGACGTTCGTAGTAAGTGGGAGGGAGCCGTACCGCCTTGAGGAGCCGAATAACCTCGCTCTTGACCTGATTCCTGGGCACGGTCTTAAATCTCTTAATTGGCCGGGCGATCTGAGTGCCAATGGAGTAGGAAGGGTTGAGGGTGGAGTCGGGATTTTGGAATACCATCTGCATTTCTTTAATCAGGTTTGTATCACGCACCGACACAGGCTGAGTGGCGTCAAAACCCAGAAACTCCACATCACCGTCGGTCACTGGCTCCAGACCGATAAGTCCCTTGACCAGGGTAGATTTGCCGCAGCCTGACTCACCAACGATACCGAGGGTCCGGCCCCTTGCAACCCTTACGCTCACATCATCCACGGCTTTGACATATTTCTTTTCGCCCAGTCCCAACAGGCTGACTACCGAGTTCGATTCCTGCGGGTAGTAGACCTTGACCCCCCTAAAGCTGAGCAGATCCTCTTTAGGGAATTCTGGCTGCACTACTGCTTCCTTATCCTTTTGCCGTTTTCTCGAGGTTCGCGGTCGGGTTTCGATTTCCAGAGCGTAGATACAGCGCGCCACATGCTCAGGCGTAACTTCCGTGAAATCTGGGCGTTCCTTTCGGCACTCCTCCGTTACATAATCGCAGCGAGGCGCAAAAACACACTCATTTTTTGACCGTTCATCTGGAGGTGGGACACGGCCCCGGATCGGTTCAAGCAGAGACTCCCGCTTGCTCTCTCCAAGACGAGGTACGCAGGCCAAAAGTCCCATGGTATAGGGATGCCTCGGGTTTCGGAATATCTCCGCCAGAGGGCCTCTCTCCACCATTTGACCGGCGTACATCACACAGAGATAGTCACTCACCCGCGCAACCACCCCTAGGTTGTGGGTAATGAAAATGTTGGCCGCACTGAAATCCTTTTTCAGCTCCTCGATCAGATCCAGTACTGCCGCTTCAATGGTAACGTCCAGTGCGGTTGTGGGCTCATCCATGATCAGCAGGGCCGG
>WVXP01000272.1 GCA_011773445.1 Pseudomonadota bacterium
ACTGCAAGTGTCAATTTGTCAACTTTGATTACCTCAACCTTGTCGCCCTTTTTGATTTTGTCGCCGCTTTCGGCTGACCAGATTTCTCCATGAACAGCGATCTGTCCGTCAGGCCGGAAGTCTGATTCGGCGATACCAATACTTCCCACCAGGCCCTCTATCCCGGTCGTCGGCTTTTTGAGGCGCGCCCGAATGGCCATGGTGACGGCAAAAATGAAAAACCCAGCACTCACAGCGACAGCCGGAACGACGACCTGCCAGGAGATTCTCAAATACTCGGTGGGGTTGTCAATGAGCATAATCGATCCCAGTAGCAGAGAAATGATCCCACTCACTGAAAGGAGGCCATAGCTCGTGACTTTGATCTCGGCAATAAAGAGAATCACCCCGAGTATCATCAGCGCTAAACCTGCGAAGTTGATGGGGAGGACTTGCAAGGCGAAAAAGGCTAGGATGATGGCGATACCACCGATGACCCCAGGCAGGATCGCCCCCGGGTTCGAAATTTCGAAATAGATACCCATCATGCCGAGAAGGAGTAATAGGTAGGCGATCTGAGGGTGGGAGATGGCGTTGAGAAGTCGATCTTTCCAGGTCATCGAGATTTTCGTGACTTCAGCGCCCTCCGTCTTGAGCACAAGCGTCTTTTTGTCGTCAAGGCTGATTTTTCGCCCATCGAGCTCAAGGATCAAATCGTCCAGGCTTGGACTGACAAGATCGATGACCTTTGACTTGAGGGCCTCTTCGTCGGTGATGGAGACGCTCTTCTCAACAGCCTCGGCAGCCCATTTGGCGTTCCGCCCCCGTTTTCTGGCAATCGATTTTGCATAGGCCACGGTGTCATTGACAATCTTTTCCATCATTGCCTTGTCTTGTTCTTTGCCGCCCAGTGTCACAGGGTGTGCCGCCCCGATGTTCGTACTCGGAGCCATGGCTGCCACATGGGCTGCCATCGTAATAAAGACGCCTGCCGAGGCCGCTCTCGCGCCGCTCGGCCCGACGTAGACCACAACAGGGACCTGGGCCGAAAGTATCTTCTTGACAATCTGCCGCATCGACTCCATCAGTCCCCCGGGAGTGTCCAAGATGATGATGAGACACTGAGCATCTTCCTCAAGCGCCCGGTCGATTGAGCCGACTATGTACTTTGCCGATACAGGGTTAATGATTCCGTCGACCTCGATCACATGGATGCGTTCCCCCCTCTTGACCGTCTCGTCGATTGCGGCAGAGACGAATCCGAGAGATACGAGCACGAGCATCGTAACCATCGTGAACCTAAATTTCATCTTCATCCCCTTCAAACTACTATATATCCAACCTTTCCGGACTGTCAATATAGAAGCCACGAGGAGTTTCCTCAGATTTCTCGGCCCTCATGTCCCTGAGAGTCTCACACGAAAATTCAAAGTTGTCGTGAAGCATCAGAGGGTCAAAACTCCTTGCTTTGAAAACTCAAAAAACTCCAGAGAAATCATCGTCAGACCTGGAAGCGCATCAGATCCTGAGCAATTTCCAAGGGCCCCTTGTAGGTCGAAGCACACTGACTTTTGACGTCGACGGTCTCACAAATCGGATAGAGGTGCGTCAATATGAGTCTCTTACATCGTGACTCAGAGGCTATCTGTCCGGCCAAAGAAGGGCTGAGATGTCCCTTCACCTTTTTTTCATCGGGAAAGGCTGATTCAATGACGAGTACGTCTGCATCTGCGGCAAGATTGATGAGGTTGGGGTTATAGTCGGTGTCACCGGAAATGACAACGGCCCTCCCATCTTCGGTTTCGACTCGGAAGGCGATACTCTCTGGGAGATGAGCCATGGGTTTTGTGATGATGCGAAAACCCGGGAATTGGTGGGTCTCGTCTTCCGACTCTTTTAAACGGGTGTAAAAGAGATCGGACTGTATCCATTTTCCATAGATCTCGAGAAGTTTCTGAAAGAAGGCGAAGAAGCCTTTGCCCCCTATGATGGTGAGATCTCGACGTCTCGGTTCCCAGTCGTATTTGGACGCGAACAGAAAAGGGACCAGATCCGCCACATGGTCGGGATGGGTATGGGTATAGAGAATTATGTCGACTTCGTGGATGGTCATGCCAGCCCTGAGCAACCTTTCTAGGGTTCCACTCCCAGAGTCGATCAAGAGTACCTGATCCTGGGTTCGAATGACCGAAGCCGGAGAACCACGCTTCAGGGAGGGAACGCAGGTGCCAGATCCCAAAATGATGAGCTCCATAGCCAATTTGAATTTACCCAGATGTGAGGGATTTATCGTCAAATTGATGAAGCGAAGAGTATAGTACCCTCAAAAGATCCAAAAATAAAGAAACAAGAGTGGGGCTCGGCAGGGATCTAAGAAACAGAGAGAATCATAGGGAGTTTAAGAGAAAGGGGTTGGAATGATGAGGAGTTTCCTGACTTATTGATTTTCCAAGATAATTTTTAATCTGTAAATGGGACCCTCATATCCCTTCGCTCCCTTGCTCTCGCATTGACCCTTTCGGGGCTCGCAGGCGGGGAATACTTGCCCCTTCCCCGCTCTAAAGGCGGGGTTTTCCGCTTACGTTCGGCTGAGCTCACGTCGAAGCCTGCTCGCCTGCGTTGGTTCCCCAACGCTTCCGCAAACGTCCCTCAGGGACATGAGCGCCCAGAAAACTGAGGAAACTCAATGTCGGAATGATTCCTTGACTTGTAAAAGCCTTTGTAATATACTATAAGTACTTGAAAAGCTTGACATTTGAGGAGTCATTTCAATCCGAATCCACGGAAATCACACAGGCCTAAAACCGAGTCAGTTAAACCGAATCGAACGTCTATACCGACGGAAAATCCATCCCCAAAGAATCGTGTCCTCTGAGGTCGCCCGTTCCCTGATACAGATTTCTTCGGAAATCGGTCGGCAAGTGGGAATTCTTGTCAACCGAAAAGGGAACGTTGAGTATGTGATCGTCGGGGATCAAAGGGGTATTCTCATTCCAGATCTTTCCCGGCACAGGGGCGGATCGACAAGACTCAGGGGCCTTCGGTGTATTCACACACACCTGCGACATGAGGGGTTAACCGATGATGATGTGACAGACCTGGCTCTGCTTCGACTAGATCTCATGGCAGTCCTGTCTCCCCGTGCGGACAGCGGGTCCGAAAAATTGGACGTGGGTTATCTGTTGCCTGAGAATCCAGAGGGACAGCAATATGAGATATCATCTTTTCCGTCATCCGCACGGTGCAAGATCGATTTTCTCGCCTTCATTCAGTCCTTGGAGGATGAGTTTCAGAGGTCGCAAAAATCGCGTAATTCCGGCAGACGAGAAGAGCGCGCCCTCCTTGTGGGGGTTTATAGATGGTCGCGGAATTACGCCGATGACTCCATGGAGGAGTTGAAGGATCTTGCCTGGAGTAGCGGTGTGACCGTGGTCGACACAGTGATTCAACGACCCCACGAGATTGATTCCCGTTTTCTGGTTGGGCGAGGAAAGTTGAAGGACCTTGTGATTCGGTGCAACCAACTCGGTGTGGATCTGATCATTTTCGACAGAGATCTGACGCCACCCCAGGCCGCAGCGATTGCAGAATATGTTGAGATACGGGTGATCGATAGGACTCAGTTGATCCTCGACATTTTTGCCCAAAGAGCGAAGAGTCGTGATGGGAAAGTGCAAGTCGAGTTGGCTCAGCTGAGATACCTTCTTCCGAGGCTGTCAGGAAAAACGACCGCTCTTTCCCGTCTCGCCGGCGGAATTGGGGGAAGGGGGCCAGGTGAGACAAAACTGGAGATCGATAGACGTCGCGTCAGGGATCGGATCCATGCTCTGGAAAAAAGGTTGGATCTCCTCTCCAGGGCGAGAAACCAGAGAAGGGCGCGGAGGGTGGGGAGCGGCGTTCCGATCGTCTCCATCATTGGTTACACGAATGCCGGGAAATCGACGCTCCTTAATTCCCTGACGAACAGTCATGTCGATGTAGAAAACAAGCTGTTCGCTACGCTAGATACGGCCACCCGGCGACTCCGATTCCCGAAAGAAAGAGACGTCGTCGTTACGGACACGGTGGGATTCATTCGGGATCTGCCTCCGGACCTTGTCGGCGCATTTCGTGCCACTCTCGACGAATTGCGAGACGCGGATCTCTTGATTCACCTCGTGGATATCAGTAACCCTCGATTTGAAGAACAGATCAAGTCGGTACAGAAGATACTGGTTGACCTTGATTTAATGCGTATTCCCAGGCTTCTCGTTTTCAATAAGGAGGACAAAGCAGATCTCTCCTTGGTGAATTCGATGTGTAAACGCTTTGACGGAATCTCCATATCTGCCATCAATCGATCGACCCTCCACCGGCTCCTTGCGTCCATCGAAAAAACCGTTTGGAACACTGATCACGAAATGAGTCTGCTTTCGGGAGGAGTCCTGAGAGACTCTGGCCCTACCTGTCATTGACAAAAGTGAACACCTCTGATATACGAAATAATACAAGCTATCTGATGAAAGAGCTGAAAAATCGGAACCAAAGAGGTTCCCTTTTTTGTATCTGAACAAGGTTAAGGAGACATGGCATGGCAGAATTCGAAGAATCCCTGACCTTTGACGACGTCCTCATCCGCCCTGCTAAGTCATCGGTTATGCCTTCGGATGTGGATGTTTCAACCCATCTCACCCGTGAGATTCGTTTGAATATTCCGCTTGTCAGTGCAGCTATGGACACGGTTACAGAATCGGCGACAGCAATCCGGATGGCACAGGAAGGCGGACTCGGGGTGATTCACCGTAACATGCCGATTGATCGTCAGGTCGCAGAAGTTGATCAGGTCAAGAAGTATGAAAGCGGCATTATTGTCGATCCGATCACCATGCACCCAGATCAAAAGATCCACGAGGCCCTGGAGGTTATGGCGACCCACGGGATATCCGGTCTACCCATCACCGTCGGGAAAAAGCTGGTGGGAATTCTAACAAATCGAGATCTGCGATTCGAGACGCGGCTGGACGAGAAGATATCGACAGTGATGACCCACGAGAATCTGGTCACCGTGCCGATGGGCATTACCCTTGAGGAAGCAAAGAAAATCCTCCATGAGAATCGAATCGAGAAACTCTTGGTGGTTGATAAGGGGAGTAATCTGAAGGGGCTCATCACCATCAAAGATATTGAAAAGATGAGACAGTACCCCAATTCATGCAAGGACGAACTCGGGAGGCTCCGGGTCGGAGCGGCTGTCGGCGTCGGGAAAGACATGGAGCCCAGAACTGAGGCTCTCGTTAAGACCGGAGTTGATGTCCTGGCCATCGACACGGCTCATGGCCACACCAAAAATGTTATGGAAGTCGTGAAATACCTCAAAGAGAATTACCCGGACATCCAATTGATTGCTGGCAATGTGGCGACAGAAGAGGGGACCATCGACCTCATAGAGGCCGGAGCGGATGCAGTTAAAGTCGGGGTTGGGCCTGGATCGATCTGCACGACCCGCGTGGTCGCAGGGATCGGAGTTGCTCAGTTGACGGCGATTATGGACGCCTCGAAAGCGGTTGGACCTGATGGGGTTCCGATCATTGCGGATGGAGGGATCAAATTCTCGGGCGATCTCACCAAGGCCCTTGCAGCTGGAGCGAGTTGCGTTATGATCGGAAATCTCTTCGCTGGAACCGACGAAAGCCCCGGGGAGATGGTCTTATACCAGGGGCGTTCCTACAAGGTGTACCGAGGGATGGGCTCCATGGAGGCCATGAAAGAGGGAAGCCGGGATAGATACTTTCAGGAAGACGAATTGACCTCCAAACTGGTCCCCGAGGGAATTGAGGGAAGGGTTCCTTATCGGGGATCCCTATCGCTATGCATCCATCAACTCGTTGGGGGACTGAAGTCTGGCATGGGTTACGCGGGCTGCGATGATATCGAGAGTCTCAGAAAAAGAGCCCGGTTCATACGCGTAACGCCAGCAGGGTTGAGAGAGAGCCATGTCCACGATGTCATCATCACAAAAGAGGCACCGAATTACCGTTTAGAATGAGCGCGACGAGGCCAACTTTGGTATGTTTTTTGAATATTCCAGGCTGTGACAATCCCCTGGTCCACGGACGTCGCTATGCAAAAGACCCATCGAGCTCTCATTCTATTTCTCCTTCCCCTTTGTGTCCTTTTGCTTCTTTCTTCCTCCAGCCCAGCCTTTTTTCCTCCCCGAGTGGAGGTTTCTCAAGATCCTGAACTTTCAGGCAATTTGGGCCGAATCCTTGAACCCCACTGGTTCGAAAGGAAAACGACGGTTCTCATTGGAGAAGATGGTCTGGGTAAGGATCAGTTGGATGTGATCTATCAGGCCCAACTAGACCAGGGGATCAGGAATCTTCCTCTTCTCTCCCTACTGCTGGTGCGGGAAAGCCTGAACAGGCTTGATCGGAAAGACCTCGAAAGGGCGGAATTTCTCTGCCAATACGCGAAAAAGTTCGCCCCTGATTCCCCTTCACCCTATTTTACGATGGGAAGGATCCACTGGAGTCGCAACAAGACCCTGGTGACTCTCGCCGCTCGAGAGTACGTGAAGGGGATTTATGCAACCTTCAGAAACTTCAGAATCCAGTTTTTCACATCTCTCAATACGATCTACTTAGTCTCAGGCGCCATTCTATTGACATTTGTCGCGTTCGCTCTATTCATGGCCCTCAAGTACATGCTCATTTACATCCATGATGTGAAGAAGGAATTCGATCCTGCTCCACTCAAGTTTCTGTGGAGTCTCGTAAAGATACTCGCCTTTGTGGTTCCGGTGCTACTTCATCTGAATCTCCTCTGGAGTCTTCTCTACTGGACCATCCTGCTGTGGGGATATTTGGCGAGAAGGGAAAGGCAGATGGTTTTGGTCTTTCTGCTTCTCCTGGTTTATGTTTCGTGGATTTTAGATGGGGCCAAGGATTTTTTGAAGACCGCTGATCCAATGATTTTGATGAGTTTGCATCAAGCGAATGAAGCGAACTGGGGAAACGGTACGAAAAAGACCCTGAAAAACTGGGGCCGAGAAAATCCTGAGGATGCTGATGTTCTATTCACTCTGGGGCTCCTGAACAAGAGGGAGGGCAATTACAAAGGAGCGGAAAGCCACTACAAGAGAGCGCTCCAATACGATCCGAACTGGGCCGAATGCATTTCGAATCTGGGTAATGTTTATCTGAGTACCCAGCGCACCGAGGAGGCCATCAGAGAGTACGAACGAGCCGTCTCCCTGTCACCACGGAGAGCTTCCTTCTACCTCAACCTTCATAGAGCCTCTGTTAGTGATTCAATCCTTTCCTCGGACAACGTTGGCCAATCCCTGGAGAGAGCTCAAAACCTGGATCCGAGGTTGGTAGAATTCCACACCAAGATCTTTTCAGAAAACAACAATCGGGCTGTCATTGACGATACGCTCGGTGATGCGCGTCTGTGGAAAAAAGCGTTTCAGTTCTTAAAGGAAAGATACAGCCTTCCGGAAGACATCTTGAGCGCCTGGATGAAGAAGGTTCCTGGAAAAAACGATTTCATATACCCTATCTTTTTCCTGGCATTTCTCTTACTTCTCTGGGCTGCTTGCTCAAGAAAGAATTTTTCAAAGCGATGCCCCCTCTGCGGAGCTCCAAGTGTCAAATTTTTTGCGAGGAAAATCGAAAGGGATAGGGTCTGTTTCGGCTGTAACCGGCTTTTTGTGAAGAAAGAGAGCATCGATCCGAAGATGAGAGAAAAGAAGATGAGGCAGGTGCGGCGGTTTGAGAGGAGAAGGGTCATCATCCGGAGTATCATCTCGCTCATCATTCCAGGAGGGGGACATGTCTGGAAGAATCAGCCGGTCAGAGGGGTCCTTTTCGTATTCGTTTTCTTCCTCTTTGCGTTCAAGTTTCTCTATTGGAACGGTGTCCTTCAGGATCCCCTGTTTTTGGGGGATCCTTCTGTCTTCTGGAGTCGGCTAATTTTTGTACTGTTTTTCGTAATTTATTACCTTGCTGTGCTCAGAAGTGCGCTTCGCATAGAAGCATAGAGGAGTCTGTTGCATGGCTTTACAGGGTTCGCTCAGGGATTTCAAGTTTACTGAAATTATTCAACTGATTGGCCAGCAGTTCAAAACAGGGGTTTTTCACGTTGAGAGCGGAAGAAAGGTCGTTGAGATCTTTTTCCTGGATGGTCTGATCGTCCACGTCTTGGCCACCCATCGATCGAAGCGGGACTTACTCGGCGAGATCCTTTTGAAGGCTGGGAAGATTTCCCAGGAAGACCTGGAAAAGGTTTTGAAAACTCAGGACGAGACGCTCCAGTATACCGGCGAGATCATGGTCGAGCTGAGGCTTTTAACGGAAGAGGAAATTGTCAGGGTTATTTCGACACAGGTATACGAAACCGTCTACGATCTGTTTTCATGGAAGGACGGGAACTTCCGTTTTGAACCGCAAGCCGTGGAGAGTTACAAGAAGATCTCCATCGCCCTAAGCCCCGAACACGTGCTCCTGAATATCCTTCGAATGATTGACGAATGGCCAGAAATCGAGGGGAGAATTTCGAGCCTGTACGTGGTCTTTAACAAGGTCAAACCTCTGGCAAAGGACGAAGGGGGAATTTCTCCTGAACAGCGATTGGTTTACGAACTCGCCGATGGCAAATTGACCATTCAGGAGATCATCGATCGGAGCCTATTGGGGAAATTTAATGTCTGCGAAGCCATGGTCGCACTATGGGATCAGGGATACGTGGAAAGGGTGGGGACCCAGAAACCAAGTTTCACACGGATGATGGGAGCCAGAGTGGGTTTACGCTCTTTAGCAGGCATTCAGACCTTATTGACATACGGAATGGTTTTGACGACTGCCGTTGTATTGTTCCTCTTCTTGAAATCCGCGGTCTTGTCAGAGGCACCGGTTGGAGAAGTGACCATGTCTCCCCCTCAGAGCTTTGTCCACCAGGTCACCTCAGAGAGGATCCGAAAGGCTTTGGCCGTGTATTACCTTGAGAATGGAGAGTATCCAGAATCCTTGCAGGACCTTTTCAATCTGGGACTTATACATGCCCAGGATACATATCTTCAGGATGGAAGACCTTTCCGGTACAAGCGTAAGGAGGAAGGTGGATACACCCTCAAGCCGTGAGCAAGACTGATCGATCAGGCCTGAGTCTTTCTTCCGGTTCTTTTGTCCGTATTCTTTAGGTCTTCTATTTCCCCAGGCATTCCAAACTTTCAGAAAGATCCCTTTGTCCCGTCACGACCCTGTCCTCTTCTCAGGCTTCCGTAGATATCGCTCGGAGACATGAGGGATTTCCTCCCATGACCATAAATTCATGAAAGAGATCAACGAGTTGCAGCAATCCACTCTCCAGAAATAGCAAAACTCCTCTTGCCTCATCTATCTTGACCCCTTTATTCCCTTACTGGTAAACTGGTACTAAACTCACTTCCTTCATGTCAGGATATACCCCAAAATCGACTTTTCCTGAAAGGGACCTCGCAAGGGCTACGAAGGACCTCCCATTTGGGCGTCAGACGTTCTGGCACATGCGTTTCCAAAGGCGGCTTCATGGATGTTGAAAACCATGGAATACTCATAATTGATTTCGGCTCCCAGTATACCCAACTCATCGCACGTCGCATCCGAGAGCTGCACGTCTATTGTGAGATCCATCCGTTCAATATTCCTTTAGTAGAGATCGAAGCCTTCAATCCTAGGGGAGTCATTCTCTCGGGAGGCCCGGCGAGTATCTATGAGCCAGGAGCCCCTCAGTGTGATCGGTCTATTTTGGCTATGGGAATTCCGGTCCTGGGAATTTGTTACGGTATGCAGGCGATGGCCCATCTTCTGGGTGGAACAGTCGCCGGTTCTTCACAAAGGGAATATGGGCACGCTATGGTTACGATAGACGAGACGGCGGATCTTTTCCAAGGGATCTCTGCAGGAGCGGGTAACGGCCAAATCTCTGTGTGGATGAGCCATGGAGATCATGTTGAACAGCTTCCGGAGGGTTTCGAAAGCATTGCCTATAGCGAGAACTGTTCGGTGGCTGCCTTTGGGAATTTCCCTCGGAGACTGTATGGTCTTCAGTTTCATCCAGAGGTGGTGCACACCTCTCATGGCGCAAATATCCTGAGCAATTTTCTTTTCGAGATATGCGACTGTGAACCTTCCTGGAGCATGGAATCCTTTGTGAGACAGACGGTGGAGGAGATCAGGAGAACTCTTGGCCACGATCGGGTCATATGCGCCCTGAGTGGCGGCGTGGATTCCTCGGTGGTTGCGGTTCTGCTTCACCAGGCCGTTGGCGAGCGGTCAATCTGCGTTTTTGTGAACAACGGCCTGCTGAGAGAGGGTGAAGTGGAGAGTGTGTTCCGGGTCTTTCGGGATCACATGCACCTGAATCTCCGCTACGTCGACGCTGAGGAGATCTTTCTGGAAAAACTCAAAGGCGTCGCAGATCCCGAGAAGAAGAGAAGAATCATTGGGAACGAATTCGTATACCTCTTTGAGCGCGAGGCGCGTCAGCACGGTGATGTTCGCTTCCTCGCTCAGGGAACCCTCTATCCCGACGTCATTGAGAGCACCTCCTTCAGGGGTCCGTCAGCCAGGATTAAGAGTCATCACAACGTCGGAGGTCTTCCAGAGACCATGAATCTCAGGCTTATCGAACCTCTCCGGGAGTTGTTCAAGGATGAAGTGAGAGAGGTGGGGCGAGAACTGGGAATTCCAGAAGAGATCGTGAGTCGGCAACCATTTCCCGGACCAGGCCTTGCCGTCAGGATTGTCGGCGAAGTCAACCGTGAAAGACTCCAGATGCTCAGAGAGGCTGATGCCATTCTTACCCAAGAGATCGCGAAATCCGATGTCTATCCAGAAATCTGGCAGTCCTTTGCCGTGTTACTACCGGTCAAAACAGTCGGGGTCATGGGAGACGCGAGAACCTATGAACACGTCATCGCCATCCGCGTGGTCAGTAGTTTGGATGGGATGACGGCCGATTGGGTGCGTCTTCCATATGAAATCTTAGGGACGATATCGAACCGAATCGTCAATGAAGTCCAAGGAATAAACCGCGTGGTTTATGATATGAGCTCAAAGCCTCCAAGCACCATCGAGTGGGAGTGAGTGTCGAGGGTGGGAAATGAATCGATCAGGTTTTGTCCATCTCCATTTGCACAGTCAATACAGTCTTCTTGATGGCGCGATTCGTTTTGAGGATCTATTTCAGAGAGCTCGGGAGCTAAAGATGGATTCTCTTGCTGTGACCGATCATGGAAACATGTTCGGCGCCATCGAGTTTTATCAGAAGGCGATTCAGCACGGCATCAAGCCAATCGTCGGTTGTGAGATTTACGTGACGCCTGGTAGCCGGTACGAAAAGAAGCAAGGAGGGGAAACGTTCCATCTGACTATCGTCGCAAAAAACCGAACGGGGTATCATAATCTTGCGAAATTGGTCAGCCTTGCTCATATCGAGGGGTTCTATTACAAACCCAGGGTGGATAAGGGATTGCTTTCTCAGTACCGGGAAGGCCTTTTTGCTCTGAGTGGTTGCATGAAGGGGGAGATCAGCGTAGCCATTCTGAATCATCAAATGGACGGAGCTGTTGATGCGGCGCGGCAGTACAAGGAGATTTTTGGGGAACGCTTCTTCTTGGAGATTCAAAACAACGGCGTAGAAGGCCAGGACCTTATCAATCAAGGAATGAGCGAGATTGGAGAGAAGTTGGGGGTTCCCCTTGTTGCCACGAACGACTGCCACTATTTGAGAAAAGAGGACGCTCGAGCGCACGAGGTTCTCCTCTGCATTCAGACGGGGAAGAGCCTCAATGACCCCGAAAGGATGCGGTTTTCTTCGGATGAGTTCTATTTCAAATCGGCTGAAGAGATGAAAGGCCTCTTCCCTCAGTATCCGGAGGCCGTGGAGAACACGCTTCGAATTGCCGAACAGTGTAACCTTGAGTTGAGGTTTGGAGTGTATCAGTTTCCGAAGTTCACCCCGCCCGATGGGAAGTCCCTAAATCTCTATCTCGACGAACTGTCTCGAAAGGGTCTTCAAGACCGATTGCGGAATATCCCTGAACCCCAAGACAAGTACTGGACTCGACTCGAAAAGGAGTTGGAAATCATCAAGTCGATGGGATTTGCTGGATATTTTCTCATCGTCGCTGATTTCATTAATCGTGCCAAAGGAGATGGGGTTCCGGTTGGACCGGGCAGAGGCTCGGCGGCTGGGAGCCTGGTCGCCTTTGCCCTAAGAATGACCGACATCAACCCTATTCGGTATGGACTACTCTTCGAGCGATTTCTCAATCCGGAGCGGATCAGTATGCCCGATGTGGATGTCGATTTCTGCATGGAGAGACGAGATGAGGTGATCCAGTATGTAACTGAAAAATATGGGAAAGATAACGTCGCTCAGATCATTACGTTTGGGAAGATGCAGGCCAAAGCGGTGGTTCGGGACGTGGGTCGTGCCCTTGATATGCCCTACAGCGAGGTTGACCGCATCGCAAAGCTGATTCCGAACACGCTTAATATTACCCTAAGGCAAGCGTTGGATCAGGAACCGACCCTGAGAGAAATGCAGGAAAAAGACGAAGGGGTGAGAAACCTGATTTCTATCGCCCTTTCACTCGAGGGACTGACGCGACATGCCTCCACCCACGCTGCCGGCGTCGTGATATCAAACAAACCACTTAATGAATACCTTCCCCTCTATCGTGGACAAAATGGGGAAGTCATGACCCAATACTCCATNNACTCCATGAAAGATGTCGAAAAAATCGGTCTGATCAAGTTCGATTTTCTGGGCTTGAAGACTCTGACTGTTATCCGTAAAGCTGAGGAGATGGTCAGGAAGGAAAAAGACCCTGACTTTGAGGTAGCATCCATTGATCTGGCTGATTCAGAAACCTATCGGCTCTTGAGTTCGGGGGCAACCAGTGGCGTGTTCCAGCTCGAAAGTGCCGGAATGAAAGAGCTCCTCGTGAAGCTAAAGCCTGAGGTTTTTGAAGACGTCATCGCCCTGGTGGCCTTGTACCGGCCAGGCCCGTTAGGCAGCGGCATGGTGGATGACTTTATCAAGCGGAAGCACGGTTTTGAGGCTGTCGAATACGAGCTTCCCCAATTGAAGGNNGCTGATTTCAGTCTCGGCGATGCTGATGTTCTACGCCGCGCGATGGGGAAAAAGATACCCGTTGAGATGGAAAAACAGCGGGAGAGGTTTTTAGATGGAGCCCGGAAGAAAGACATCAATGCTGAGATGGCTGAGAAGATTTTTGAACTTATGGCGAAGTTTGCCGAATACGGCTTCAATAAGTCACATAGCACAGCGTACGCCCTCATCGCTTTTCAAACGGCTTACCTGAAGGCCCACTATCCCGTGGAATTCATGGCCGCTCTGCTGACGAGTGACGTCGACAGCACAGATAAGATCGTCAAGTACATCGCTGAATGCCGTGACATGGGAATAGAGGTCCTCCCTCCAGATGTGAACGAAAGCTGGCGAGATTTCACAATCGTCGACGGAGAGATCCGTTTCGGTCTTGCTGCAGTCAAAAACGTCGGAACCGGAGCCATCGAATCGATTCTCACAGAAAGAGAGATGGGTGGCGATTATCGCTCACTTTTCGATTTTTGTCGACGCGTGGATTTGCGACGAGTCAATAAGCGGGTCCTTGAGAGTTTAATCAAGAGCGGTGCCTTCGATTTTACAGGGGCCTCGCGTGCCCAGATGATGGTGGTCTTGGACACCGCAGTGGAGAAAGCCCAGACGATCCAGAAAGAGAGGGAGAGCAACCAGCTGGGGATTTTTTCTGAATTGCAAGGTGAGGACTCAAGATGGGTTGAAGAGCAAAGTCCGCCAGAAGTAGAGGAGTGGCCTGAAAACCAGCTCCTGGCATTCGAGAAGGAGGCGGTTGGTTTCTACCTTACCCGCCACCCTCTAGCCCGTTTTGAAGAGGAGATCAAACGCCACACTCATGATGATACGGTGAGCATCTTGAACCGACAAAACGGCAGTGAGGTGACGGTTTGTGGGGTAGCCGGTTCGCTGAAGGAGATTCAGACCCGGAAAGGAGATCGCATGGCGTTTCTCTCCCTGGAGGATATGAAGGGTATGGTGGAGGTCATTCTTTTCCCCGAGGTTTTTCAGAAAAGTCTTCCACATCTGAGGGACGATAATCCTCTGCTGGTCCGGGGGCTACTCGATGTGGAGGATGAGAATCCCAAGATCAAAGCCACCGAGGTCCTGCCACTTTCTCAGTGCAGTGAGAACTGCGTTTCCAAAGTCCATCTCACGCTGAGGACTCCTGGGATTACCCGAAACCAGCTGATAGATCTGAAAAGGATCCTTCAGGCGAACCAAGGTGAAACCGCAGCTGTCCTCCATCTGATCATCCCGAATCGGGGCGAAACGGTTATCCGCTTGCCCTTCAGAGTTGATCCATCTTCTACCCTTCTAACATCTCTTGAAGAGGTATTTGGTTACCCGATTGCACACTTCGAGTGAACTCCTATAAGCTTACGGCATATTGACAGCCGCTAGGTGAATCCCGAAGAGAGATCGAGGCCTGCTATGGCACAGAAAATCCATATCCTGCCCGGTGAGGTGGTTAACCGAATCGCCGCAGGGGAGGTGGTTGAGAGACCGGCGTCAGTTGTTAAGGAGCTCATCGAAAATGCCATAGATGCCCGGGGAACTGAGATTTCCATTCTCATAGATGATGGCGGATTAAGGAGGATCCGGGTGATTGACAATGGCACTGGCATGGGAAGGACGGATGCGCTCACCGCTTTTCAGAGATATGCGACGAGTAAGATTAAGGCCAGTGATGATCTGGGGATGATTCAGACCCTAGGTTTCAGGGGGGAGGCTCTGCCAAGTATCGCTTCTGTCTCCAGAGTCAAGATGATTACGAAAGAGGAACAATCGCTAAGTGGTGTGGAGATACGACTAGAGGGGGGTGGAGTCAAAGAGATTCGGGATGTCGGATGCCCGAGGGGCACAGACGTTTTGGTGGAGGACCTTTTTTTCAACACGCCGGCCAGGAGGAAATTCTTGCGAGCGGTGAGTACGGAGTTTTCCCATATTATGGAGGCCGTCGTGCGTATCGCTATGGCTTATAGGGGTGTGCATTTCAAGTTATTCCACAATGAAAAGAGAATTTTCGATTTGCCAACGGCGAAGGATCGATCGGTCCGCATTGGGAGTCTTCTAGGAAATGAAGTGCACAGGGTTCTTCACCAGGTGAAGGTGAAAATCGAGAAGCTCGAGATTGAGGGATATGTGAGCGAACCGGGATTTAGCCGACCTAACGCCAGGGGCATCTATGTCTATGTCAATGGCCGATTTGTGAGGGATAGAACCATCCATCACGCCGTTATGGAGGGCTATCGGAATCGGATAGCCAAAGACCGGTATCCCGTCGTCGTTCTCTTCTTGCAGGTGCCGCCATGGAGCCTCGACGTGAACGTCCATCCGACCAAAAGCGAGGTGCGATTCGGATCTCCAGGCCTGATTCATCAGGGTGTGATCGAACTGTTTCATGATTTTGAGTCGACGCCAGTAAAGCCCTTCGAACCCGAACCGATACCTGCCCGTGAGTTCAGCATACCGCCTTTGGCGGTCAAAGAGTCCACGACAGACTACAATTCCGTCTCGCAGGCCTCTCGGCCAGGTCGTGGACCTGATGATGAGGGATCGCGAGTGGAATTATTCGAGGAGACCCTGTCGTCCTTGCGGATCCTGGGACAGCTCGATCAAACCTATATTGTCTGTGAATCTCCCCGTGGTCTCCTTCTCGTCGATCAGCATGCGGCCCATGAGAGGATCGTATTTCACAGATTGAAGCAGGCGGTAGACCGAGGAGGACCCCAGGTCCAAAGACTACTTCTCCCTGAAACGGTCGAATTTTCTCCTCTCGAATGGGATGCAGTTGAGCGCTATCTTCCCCAACTCGCAGGACTCGGTTTCGACCTTGAACCCTTTGGGCGGAACACGGTCGTGATTCGATCGGTTCCATCCATTCTGTCCGGGAAAGACTGCTCTCAGATTGTATCGGATCTCCTCCGGGATCTGATTGAGCAAGAGGCACGAAGTGGCATTGATAAGAATATCGAGGCGGTTCTCAAGGTAATCGCCTGCCACGGTGCGATACGATCGGGGCAGCCGTTGTCCAAGGAGGAGATGAGGACGCTATTGGAAGAGATGAAGGAGGAGGGATTCTTCTATACTTGCCCCCATGGAAGGCCAGCATGTCGAGAGATCGATACACTTCAACTCGAGAAGATGTTCATGCGGAAGTCATGAATCGGGATTGTCGATTTGATACTTTTCCAGACGGTAGCGCATCGATCGAAAATTGATATGGAGGAGCTCGGCGGCTCTCTTTTTGACACCCCTTGTCTT
>WVXP01000276.1:0-566 GCA_011773445.1 Pseudomonadota bacterium
GGCCAACCCCTTTTCGCTTATCCCAAAGGTTTTTTGATAAATCTAAGGCTCGCTTCAGACGCTTTCAAAACTCGCCCTTCGGGCTCAGACAGTTGAAGGCGCTTCTCTTGCGCATCGCCTAAGGTTTATGAGCAAAAAACATTTGAAGGAACGCTCAAAGGGATTTGGCCCACATTCCGTGACTGGGAAAACCAAAAAGTCCGGAAACTCCAGTTTAGAGATTCTTGACAACGAAACAGGGACCCGATACCTTTTTCCGTAAAGCCCCCAGAACACGCTCAGAAATTCCGATTGGCAGCCTGAGCCAGATAGATTTTTGGAAAAACAAACGTCGTGAGGCTCTTAAACAGTAAGCTTCGAATTGCAATTGTACTGGATAAGTTCACCCCCTCAAAAGGTGGAGAGAGCTATTTTTCCTGGCTGATCCGGGAACTTGTTTTGAGAGGACATGAAGTCCATGTATTTACAGCATTTTCAGAAAAGAGAATCTCTCAAGATTTTCGTTTGCACATAGTACCGGTGTTGAAATATCCCCGCAGTCTGCGGATATTGAGCTTCCTCGTGAA
>WVXP01000276.1:621-1241 GCA_011773445.1 Pseudomonadota bacterium
CCATAAATATCTTTAATCCACACGGCGGAGTTGAAAAGGCTTACGTGAAACAGGACCTCAGTTCGATCACGAACACGCTTTATTTCGTTTATAAGTTGATCAAGCGATACATTTCGGCTGAGCACTACGTCAAGGTCTGGATTCAAAAAAGGCAATACGCGAACAGTAATGTCGAGAAAATCATCGCCATATCGAAAATGGTGAAGGACGACATCATGAACTACTATCGTGTTCCAGAGGAAAAGATTTCGATCGTTACCAATTGCGTTGACCTCGAGCGTTTTCACCCAAAGAATCGGGGACGATATCGAACCTTAAAGCGGAAGGAGCTCGGCATTGATGAAAAAACGCTGGTTCTCCTTTTTGCAGGAAATAACTATCGCCTCAAGGGTTTGAGACAGCTCCTCAGGGCGCTGGCCTCTTTGCGGGTGAGCTTTCCGAACCAGAGCATTCGCTTGCTGGTTGCAGGGCGCGGACAGGTTCGTCGATACGCAAGGGTTGCGTCAAAGCTGGGTGTCCGCGGGTGTACAACTTTTCTCGGAGCTGTTCAAGGGATGGAGCAGTACTACGCGGCGAGCGACATCTACGTTCACCCAACCTTCTACGATCCATGTTCGCTG
>WVXP01000276.1:1294-9387 GCA_011773445.1 Pseudomonadota bacterium
TGGAAAACTATTCTCCTGATCGTCATATTGAAAAGATCCTAGAGATTTATCGTGAGGTTGCTGAGGAACACTGATTGCGGATAAAGGCTATGAAGATACTTCATCTCTTCAGCGACTGGAAATGGACCGGGCCTGCTGAACCGACGGTGATTCTGTGTGAAGCCCTACAGAAAAGAGGGAACCAAGTGACAATGGCCTACCGTCGAGCCCCTGGAGGCGCTGGGGACTGCATCGCGAGACGAATTTCAGGACGAGGTATCCGCGGGACGGATCAATTCCGACTGAAGCCCCTTGGGAAAAAAGGCAAAGACTTTGGGGTCGTTGATCTTTTTCGGGATATCGCCGCCCTTCGGCGATTTATCGATCGTGAAAAATTCGATTTGATCAATGTCCATCATTCGCATGATCATATTGTGGCCGGTTTAGCCAAGCGCCTGTCACAAAAGAAGCCTGTGCTCATACGGACCGATCACAGGCGAGATGCCCTTGAAACATCTTGGGGAAATCGTTTGCTGGTATCGGAATTTACAGACGGGATTCTTACGTTTTCAGAGATGGCCTATCAGAGGGATTTGAGGGATCTGCCTATTTCGGTGGAACGGGTCGGGCAGGTTGGGGTCGCCCTCCCATTGGAACGTTACGATCCGGAAGGGCCTTTCCGTAATATGCGAAGTGGTTTCAACATTCGCGGAGATGATGTGGTCGTCGGCATGGTGGCTCGATTCCAGAGGTACCGGAGAACTGATGTTTTCCTTACCTCTCTGGCGAACCTCGTCAGGGATTTTCCTCATGTTAAGGCGCTTTTGGTGGGAAGAAGCAGTCAGATGCAACAGAGCGTTATGGACCCTATTGAGCGGCTAGGCATTGTCGCCAATGTTATTCTCGCTGGTTATCAGACAGAAAACTACTTTGATACGATCGCAGCCATGGACATCTTCGTGTTCTTGGTGGCAGGATCGGATGGGACTGCACGGGCACTCAGGGAAGCGATGGCTATGGGGAAGCCAACCGTCGTCGCTAGGAGAGGAATGCTACCCGAGCTCGTCGAAGACGGGATAACAGGGCTGGTGGTCGATGACACTCCTGAGAACCTGTTTCTGGCGCTGAGATCACTCATCCAAGACAAAGAACTCAGAGAGAAGATGGGGAAAGCGGGCCGGGAGAAGGCCCTGAAGGAGTTCCGGTTGGACAAACAGGCTGAAGAGGTCGAAATCTATTACCAGAAGATTCTCGACATGAGACGAAAAAAGGAGTGAGTGGAGAGCCGTCCTTTTGCTATATCCTCAGAAAGTGGTATATGAGAACTTGTGGGAGTTGCAAATAATGGAGAGACGCGAGCAGATTCCCGGCTGATGACATTCACGAGGTGTCGCAGAAGACAAATGGAAAAGAGACTACCCCTGTCAGTTTCAATTCTCTCCTTTAATGAAGAGGAGAATATCGGTAGGGCTTTGGCAAGCATACAGGATATTGCCTCCGAGATTGTCGTTGTCGATTCGCACTCGACAGACAAAACCAGAGAAATTGCGAGAAGTTACGGAGCCAGGGTTTTTGAGGAAGACTGGAAGGGATTCGTGGCCCAACAGAGTTCTGCCCTCGAAAAGTGCGAGAGAGAATGGGTTCTTTCCATCGATTGTGATGAGGTTGTTTCACCAGAATTAAAAGATTCCATCGTTTCCGCAGTAAAGAACCCGCATGCCCATGGGTATTACATGAACCGGAAGACCTGCTATCTGGGGAAATTCCTCCATCATGCATGGCAGCCAGACTGGAAACTGAGACTTTTCAGCAAATCGGCTTCACCACGTTGGGGCGGGTATAATCCGCATGCTGCACTGTCCATTTCAGGGAAAACTGAAAAGCTGACCGGGTATTTGTTTCACTATTCCTACAAGGATGTTCGGGATCACTTCGGTAAGGTCGTGGACTATTCCAGGGTGGTTGCTGAAGACTATTTTCAGAGAGGAAGGACTTTTCGGCTCTACAATCTNNCTGGCAGTGGCTGTGAGCGTCACATGTTACACATTCCTGAAATATTTCTACCTGTGGGAACTCTATCGGGAGAATGACCATTCCAGGAGTTAGTGTCATCATACCTGTTTATAACGGCGAACGATTCATTTCGAGAGCTGTCGCGTCCGCCTTGTCCCAGACCTTCCAGGATACCGAAATCATCATCATCGATGACGCATCGACGGACCAAACGAAACAGGCCATATTTGACAGCTATTCTGTGTTGATCGGCAAAAAGATCCGCTATTATCGGAATGAAAGGAATCGGGAAAGGGCATACACCAGGAACAGAGGATGTGAACTCGCAACCGGTGAATTTCTCTTTTTTCTCGATGCTGATGATGAATGGGATGCCACGTATATCGATCAGATGACGCAGGTTTTTCAAGATGGTCAATGGGATGTAGTCTCTTCTTTTCAGAGAACGTTTATCGATGAAAACAGTCAACCCCTCAGGGTTTCAAAGAAACCATTGAGCGCTGATGTGGGGGAAATCATTTTTTCATCAGCTGTCGGATACCCCACGGCGACGGTGTTTCGACGGATTGTCTTTCCTGAGTATCTTGACAGGTACATTCCGAGGGAGGATTGGGAAATTTACATCAGATCCTACTTGAACGGTTTACGAATCAGGATCGTTGACAACAATAGGATAAGGATCCGGTCACATGCAGCGAGAACAAGCTCGAATGTTATTTTCTGGGATTCTACCATGAGGGTATATGAAGATTATCAGGCAAAAGTACCGCCTCAGTACCTGGGGCGTTTTCTCTTCCACGTGGGCGAGGTATGTCTGCGTTTTGGTGCGCTTAGGCAAGGATGGCAATGTATCGCCAGATCATTCAGGATCGCTCCTAGGCTCCTCCTTGACAAGAGAAAAACCGGAAGCCTTCTCAAAAGGGGCTTCAGATTGGATAAACACTACAGGTACAGGCTGGAAAGGGCCAGTTTCCAGCCGCGGGGCTCGTCATCTCATCCAGCATGACCCTGGATCCTCCTTCAGAAAATGTAAGGACCACGCTGACTCTGCAAAAACGAGGTTATCTGATGCATCTTACGATGAAGAGATCGACCCAGTTGATCGCGCGTTTAGCCAGTTAAACGGCGAGAAACGACGAATACTGTAGCGCAGTTACTCCTGGGCCTTCTGTATCCCGCAAGAAGACCTCCCGATTCCCAAGAATCCCTGGATTGGCCATATATTGATCGGTTTTGATCCATGACGGTCCTTGACAGGATTCAAGAAATTGCCATATCATGAGCGGCGAAATTTCCTTTTCATCCTGCACTGCTCTGTCGGTTTCGGCATGTTGGCCGATCGATTCGTCAATGCGATCTCCAACGAAAACAATGGGTGAGGCCTGATGGGCGAAGAAATCCCTTGGAGTCAGTTATTTCAGTATCGAGATCAGATCCATCAGCGCTATCCAAGCATCTGGAACCTGAAGATCCTCAGGAAACGATTCTCGCTCATCCGTGATATCATCCGGGATGGGCAGAAGGTGCTGGACGTAGGGGCTTCTCACAGGAATCTGGAGCCCAGGATCAAAGCCCATTTTCCCAATGTGGTCTACAAGAGCCTCGATATCGATAAAAGCCAGGTCCACGACTTTTATTCCCTTGATGATGTCGACGAGACTTTTGATGTCGTTCTGCTCTTTGAGGTGATTGAGCACCTGGAACTGAAGGAAGGTGTGGAAATGTTGTCTAAGATTTACTCGCTTCTCGAGGAGAGCGGAAGATTGATCTTGACAACCCCGAATGTTTTCAATCCCACTCGATTTTGGAGGGATGCCACGCATAAAATGGCTTATTGCTACGATGAACTGGCAGGGATTCTTCTGGGGCAGGGTTTCAAAATTATTTCCATGTATCGGACATACAATGATGCATTTCATCGATTTCTTTTTCGCGTATACATTATGGCGGCGTTGCATCGTTATCTCGGAATCGATTTTGCGAAGTCCATTCTGATCGTGGCCGAAAAGGAGTCAAATGGATGAGGGTCCTCTTTCTCATTCAGGGGTGGAAGGTTGCTGCCAGTCGTTACCGGGTCCTCCAGTACATCCCTTACTTAGAAGAGAAGGGGATGGAAGTAGAGGTCAAAACCTTCCCTCGGACACTTTCGGAAAACTGGGCTTTTTTCTGGTCCCTTCCCCGGTACGATGTCGTCTTTGTCCAGAGAAAGCGATTGACTGGGTTCCGGTTGCGACTTTTCAAAAGAAGGGCTAGGCGAATTGTTTACGACTTCGATGACTCTGTCATGTATCGGAATTCAACGGCCAGGAGTCCGGTATCCAGGACCAGGATGGCGCGATTTGCGCGGATGCTGGAGGCCTGCGATGGCATCATTGCTGGGAACGAGTATCTAAAGCGAGAGGCTCTGAAACATAACTCCAGAGTCGAGGTTATCCCAAGTCCAATCGACATCGAGAGGTATGGAATCAAATCGTATGATTCCGGAGGTACAGAGGTGGTGCTCGGGTGGA
Source organism: Pseudomonadota bacterium (assembly GCA_011773445.1). Taxonomy (GTDB): domain Bacteria; phylum Desulfobacterota; class BSN033; order WVXP01; family WVXP01; genus WVXP01. The sequence goes on from WVXP01000276.1 coordinate 5,797, forward strand.
TTGGCGACCACGGAAGCATCCACTATCTCGAAAAAATGAGGCCCATATTCGACATTCTGGCCAAGAAGTACCCTTATCTCAGCCTCAAAATCGTCTGCGACAACTTCTTTGACTGTGAGGAAATGAAAGTCATCAAGAAGGAGTGGAGACATGAAGATGAGGTTCGGGACCTCCAGAGCTTCGACATCGGTCTGATGCCCCTCATGGACGACCCATGGTCTTGGGGAAAGTGCGGCCTGAAGATTGTTCAATATCAGGGGGTCGGTATTCCCGTGGTCTGCACACCGGTCGGGATCAACCGCGACCTCGTTACGGACGGGGAAAACGGTTTTTGGGCAAGCGATCAAGAGGAATGGATAGAGAAGCTCTCGATTCTCGTAGAGGATGCGGGCTTGAGAGAAAGGATGGGGCGCGCGGGAAGGGAGAAAGTCGAGAGAGGCTACACTGCTCAGGATTGTGGGATAAAGCTCGGTCAATTCTTGGAGAATCTCGTTTCAGCCTGATCTCCTACTCGATGAGACTTCATGAGAGTCATTTTTTTGACACGCCAGAATCCTCAGGGCTATCGCATTCAACACTATTTTCCCTACTTGGAAATTCATGGTGTCCAAGTCAGCCTGAGGGTCATCCCTCGGCAGAGAGAAGAACGTTATCTGCTTTTTCGGGAGCTTCCGGGCTACGACGTCGTGTATGTTCAGAGACGGTTACTGGGGCCTCTCCATCTCTTTCTCCTGCGCAGGGCATCCAAGAGACTTGTGTATGATTTCGACGATGCCGTGATGTACCGGTCATCTCGGCATTCAAACCCGAGGTCTTTCTCAAGAAGATGGGCGTTCAGAGGAATGGTGAGGGCTAGCGACGCGGTCATCGCCGGGAACCAATTCCTCAGAGGCGAAGCGCTGAAGTATGTCGGAGTGGATAAGATATCCGTGGTGCCAACCGTTGTCGATCCGAAGCGATACCCTCCAAAAGATCATGGGGTCCAAGGGGATTCGATTGTTTTGGGTTGGATCGGGAGCGGATCGACGATTTGGTACCTCCAAAATTTGACGCCTGTTCTGGAGACGGTCTACCGCAGGTATCCTCAACTCAAGCTGAAAATCGTATCTGACAGGTTTTTCGATTGTGCAACCATTCCAACTATTAAGAAGAAATGGAAGTGTGAAGAAGAAGTGATGGACCTCCAAAGCTTTGACATCGGCTTGATGCCTTTGACAGATGACGTTTGGGCTAGCGGGAAATGTGGACTGAAAGCGATACAATATTCGGCAGTAGGGATTCCCGTCGTTTGTTCTCCAGTGGGAATCAACCGGGACGTTGTTGAGGATGGACTGAATGGATACTGGGCTAACACGGATTCTGATTGGGTGGAGAAAATCTCAAAGTTGATTGAGGCCCCCCAACTGAGAGAAGATATGGGAGCCAATGGTCGAAAGAGAGTGGAGGAGAGTTTTTCACTGGACCGTGCGTCGGAAACAGTACTCGACCTATTTCGTCACCTCTGCTTTGAAGCATAGTCGGTGACTGATCCGCTGAGGGTGACATGCTGAGGCCGAGCGACTTGGGAATCAGCCGCAGGGAACTGATGAAAGATAGAGAATCTCGATGGATTCGCGTCAAAGAGGGAAATCTTCAAGGCTTCATCAATTCTGAACTGGAGCCGGTTGTAACAGCTCATTTTGTCGAAGATCTGGAGCGGCAGGTCGTTCTTCGCAAGGGGCAGGTTCTGAAGGACTCTCGGGTTCGCTGGGTTGCCGTACTCCATTTGGAGGGGGGAGGGCACCTTTATGTCAAAAAGTTTCGGATCCCTGGACAATGGCAGAAAATCAAGTACCTGATCCGTCCATCGAGAGCCATGAGGGAATGGGTTATTTCCCGATTCCTTCTGGAACAAGGCATCTTGACGCCGAGGCCTCTGGGCGTATTCGAAAGGCGACAACATGGGTTGCTTGAAGAGAGTTTTCTATTTGCCGAGGCCCTTGAGGAAGCCAAGAATCTACTCGAATATTTCAAAAACACCCAGCTTGGTGAGGACAGGATAGAGGAGAATAACCGGGTTCTCAGGCGTCTGGCCGAGACAGTCCGAAAGGTTCACGATCTTGGCCTTTTTCACAAGGACCTTCACGGGGCCAACTTTCTCATCATTGATGGGAGTTCAGCTTCTCTTTATCTTGTAGACCTTCACCATGCCCGGAGACAGGCGAGAATCTCGAGTTCAAAGCGTCTCTGGAACATCGCGCAGATTTTTAACTCGCTGGGTTTTATGCTGGACCAGGAGGCCAAGCGGTTATTCCTGCTCACGTATGGCCGCGGGCAGTCGCCCTTTGGTGGAAGCTTGGAGTCTTGCTTAACACGCCTAGACGGAATGGTCCAAAAGATGGTCAAGCGGAGGGAGAAAAGCAGGGCCAAGAGATGTCTCAAGGAAAGTACCCTTTTCACCGTCGACCGGCAGGCTGACCTGAGGGTTTTCCGGCGGAGGGAGATCGCCCGAGACGACCTCGTGGCGATTTTGAGGGCCCATCGAGAGACGGTGCGATCCAACCGGGAGAAGCTGTTGAAATACTCGCGTAAGACCATCGTATCCATGATAGACAGTTTGCCGGCCAATGGCCGAAGAGTATGCATCAAGGAGTATCGATATCAAAGCATCTTGGAGCGAGTCAAGAACGCATTTCGCCGACCCAAAGGGAAAGCCGCCTGGGTGGCTGGGAATGTCCTTTTTCGTCGAGGATTCTGTCCTGCGAAACCCCTGGCCTATGTGGAGAGATGCAAACTGGGCTTCCCCCGCGAGGCCTTTTACCTGACCGAAGCATTGCCTGATGACCTCGAAATGGACCGTTATCTGATCCAAAGATTCGGAGAACGCCCTGGGACGGACCTGAGGAGGTTTCTCAAACGGTTTGCAGAATGGATGGGGACCCTTCACCAGGGGGGAATCTACCACCGTGACCTCAAGACCTGCAACATTCTCGTGAGTGAGAGGCCCGATGGATGGGGGTTCAGCTTGGTCGACCTTGAAGATGTTGTTCAGGGTAAGAAGATTGGGAGCAAGAAGATTCTCCGGAACCTCATTCAGATCAATTGCTCAATCCCCAAGTCCTTCAGCTATGGCCACCGGACAAGGTTCCTCAAAGAGTACCTCAGGGTGAATCCAATTGCCATGGAGGAAAGGGTTTTGATCAAAAGGGTCTTGGACGAGAGCCGGAGGCGGGGAATCGTCTATGTTTCTTCCCAGGGGGACGTAATCGACAAGTTCGAATAAGGAAATAGAAGCAAATCGTCATTCATGGGAAATTAAACTCCGTTAGTTTCTGCTCGGTGAACGGCCGATGCGTATGAATCATTCGGACATTGTCGGCGAAATGGGGGGTTGTTTCCCGCCCGCCGTCAAGCAAGATCTGAAAGTCGACCATAAGCGCGCTATTGCATCGAAGCTCACTGCTCGGCGGGTCGGGACGGGGATACAGCGGAATACGGATTGGGGAGAGTGGTATCAGGAAGGCCGGCGAAATGAATTTCGCCGAGGCAAGCTTTTTGATTGGCTGAGAATTGGAAATTTCAGAGTTTTCTGGAGAAGGAAGAATTGGTCAT
>WVXP01000043.1 GCA_011773445.1 Pseudomonadota bacterium
TCCTTGATCTCGCACTTGCCGCATTTCCGACAGTTTTTGATATTTCCGGTGATCCTCACATCGCACTCGAAATCCTGGGTACAGTGGGGCAGTAAAAGCAAAATCCTCTCGGCCTTGGCTCGATGGCTGTTAGACATCACGAGTTGATTGTTAATCGCGATAAAGGACTGCTGAACCGTCTTTTTCGAGATTCCCACAATCTTGCCAACGAGGACCATAAAGGGAAACAAGAATTGAATGACAATTCCTCTGAGCTTTTGCGATAAGAAAATATCTCGGCCCAGAATAATCGTGAGCACGAGAAGTGTCACTCCCAGAAACACCAGAAAAAGTACGAGACCAAAACATATGGCCAGTATCAAGGGGGCTGAGGAATGAATATGGGAGAGGCCGACATAGGGAACCAGCCACAGTATCGATACGACAACAAAGAGAACAAGACAGGTGAAAAGGAGAAGTCCAATGAATATTCTTTTCTGGGGGTGCGATTTTTCCATGTCGACCCAAATCTCAAAGAGAAGCTCTCAGCCGTCAGCGGTCAGCAATCAACTTCTTCATGAATGATGCCATCGTATATTCTCTACCTGAGGGAGATCTGGTGAGCATCCTCTCATTCTCTCAAATCCCTCATTCTGAATAGACCAGCGGATGAAAATCGGTTTCTCTCCGCCGTGCTGACAGTTAACCGCTAATGGCTAAATGCTGTTACTCAAGTATCGCTCCAGCATCGATGGGATGACCCAAGAGGAATTCCCTCACAGGCAGACGCTTCTTCCCCTCAAGCTGAACTTCCTTAAGGACAAGCTGGCCCTCTCCGGTGGCCACCCGAATTCCGTGGCTTCCTACATCGAGGACGCATCCAGGGGGCTGGCTGTGCGATGTTTCGTCGACTTCCGCCCAAAATACCTTCAAGATCTTTCCCCCCAACCGGGTGAAGGTCCCGGGCCATGGGCTCATGGCTCGCATCCGCCGGTGGAGGACAATCGCCGGCTGGCGCCAGTCGATTCGACCGTCTTCCTTCTTCAACGGAGGCGCATAGGTCGCCTCTCTCGCCTCTTGAGGCATGGGTCGTATTTTACCACGTTCCAGGCCCCCGACGGTATCCACGATGACCTCGGCTCCAACCTTTCCCAATTTTTCCCCAAGGGAATGGGCCGTGTCTTTCGGACCTATGGGAATCGCTCGGCGCAAGAGAATCGGACCCGTATCCATCCCCTCATCCATGATGATGGTGGTCACCCCCGTTTCTGATTCCCCTTCGGCAATGGCCCAGTTAATGGGAGCCGCTCCTCTATATTTGGGAAGAAGAGAGGCGTGGACGTTGATGCAACCCATTTTTGGAACCTCAAGAAGGTCACGAGGTAGAATCTGCCCGTAGGCAGCCACAACGATCAATTGAGGCTTGCGTTTCCTCACCTCAATGATAAAAGCCGTGTCTCTCACCTTTTCAGGCTGATGGATCGGGATGTTTAGTGCCAGGGCCCGTTCCTTGACCTCAGATATGGAGAGAACTCGTCCCCGTCCTCTGGGCTTATCCGGCTGGGTAACAACGGCAATGACCTGATAGTTATCGAATAGAGATTGAAGAATCGGGACCGCAAACCCAGAAGTCCCCATGAATACGATCGGGAGGGATCCCTTCATGTTTGATTCCTGGCAGCCTTTACCAGTTTCTTTTTAATCATTCCCCTTTTCACCGGGCTTAATCTCTCGACGACTGTCAGCCCATCCAAATGGTCGATTTCATGCTGAAGACAGATTGCCAGCATACCGCTCGCCTCAATTTCCACCTCTTTTCCCTCTTCATCGAGGCCTCGGACAGTAACCCTCTCTTTCCTTTTGATTGTCTCAACGAGGCCCGGGACACTCAGGCATCCCTCCTCGCTCTCCACATCACCATCACTCGAAACAATCTCAGGATTAATCAGGGCAAAGGGCTCCTGCTCTGGCTCATAGGGGGTCACATCCACGACAATCACCCTCTGGCTGACACCAACCTGGGGAGCTGCCAGTCCGATGCCTCCAGAGGCATACATGGTCTCTTTCATGTCTCGGATGAGACTCTTGACGTCCTCACTAATCTTCTGGACGGGACCCGATTTCTTCCTCAATGTTGCCCGAGGATAGGTCAGGACATCAAGAACTGACATGATTCTTGCCTCACCACGCCCTTTGAGTTAGGCCCTTTGACTCGCCCTGCTTCTTGTGGAGAAACAGATTTTCGATAAGCAAGAGAAAAACGGCCGCTGTGATTGCGGAGTCGGCAACGTTGAATGCTGGCCAATGATAATCGCGCCAATACAAGTCGAGGAAGTCGATCACATAGCCCCAACGAATCCGATCTACCAGGTTTCCCAGGGCACCCGCCATGATCATGGCGAGAGAGAGAGGAGCCAGGATCCTATCCGCTCGGATCCGTCTGAAAATCAGTAGAATCACGATCACGGCCCCGACCGTAATCGCCATAAAGAATAGGGTGCGAAAAGGACTGACACCTCCGGCAAAAAGACCGAAGGCCGCACCTGTGTTCTTGACGTGGGTAATCTTGAAGAATCCCTCAATAACAGGAATCGATCCGTAGATGGGAACCGCCTGCCTCACCAGATACTTCGTAACCTGATCCCACAACAAAATGAGTGGCAGGGCAATCAAAAAGATCTTGTATTTCCTAGTGAACTTCTCTCTCAACATCGCTGTGAATTCTCCAGATTATCGTATCACTCCGATCCAATGGCCGCCAAGCAACGCCTGCACAGAGAGGGGTGGGCCTTGTCCTTTCCCACATATGTGTCATAGTTCCAGCACCGTTCACACTTGTTCCCCTCAGCCCTTCGCACTTGAACCTGAATACCTTTGATTTCCGAATCTCTCTTTAGACGAACCTCAGAGACAATAAACACGCTCTTCAGCTCTTTGGAGAGGGGCTCCAGAAGTTCCATCATCTCCGGAGAGGCGACTATCTCGACGCGTGCATCGAGGGGATGTCCAATGACCTTCTCATTCCTCGCCTCTTCCAGGGCTTTGGAAACCCGTTCCCGGACCCCGAAGATTCTCTCCCATTTTTCGGCAAGATCCCCGTCCAGGTACGCCTCGTTCATGCTGGGGAAACGCGTCAAATGGACACTCTCCTCCCGCCCCTTCCTCGGGGGAAGGTGTTGCCAGATTTCCTCAGCCGTGAAAGAGAGGACCGGAGCCATCAATTTTGTCAGCGCCAGCAGGATCTCGTTCATGGCTGTCTGGGCCGATCTCCTCTCCAGGGAGGCGGCCCGACTTGTGTAGACCCGATCTTTGAGAATATCGAGATAAAAGGCACTCAGATCGACAGAACAGAAATTGTTCAGCGTGTGGAAGACAATGTGAAACTCAAACCGCTCATAGGCCGACAGAATCCGGCCGATCGTCTTCTGAAGCCTGTGAAGTGCCCAACGATCTAATTCCGAGAGACGCTCATAGACCACGGCATCTTTGGCGGGATCGAAGTCGTAAAGATTGCCCAGGATGTAGCGACATGTGTTGCGGATCTTTCGGTAAGCCTCGGTGAGTCGTTTCAAGATCTCCTCAGAGATCTTGATGTCGTCCCGATAGTCTTCGGCGGCAACCCATAGTCGCAAAATCTCGGCACCATATCTCTCAATCACCGAATCCGGTGTAATCACATTGCCTTTAGACTTTGACATCTTCTCGCCCTTGCCATCCACCACAAAACCATGAGTCAAAACTTCATGGTACGGAGCGATTTCCCGCGTTCCAACCGAGGCGAGAAGAGAGCTGTGGAACCACCCCCTGTGTTGATCGCTTCCCTCCAGGTAGAGATCAGGGGGCGCCTTCAAATCCTCTCGTTTTTCGCAGACGGCGGCATAGCTTACCCCTGAATCGAACCAGACATCCAAGATGTCGTTCTCTTTTCTGAACGCTTTGTTTCCACAGGCCGGGCAGACAGTTCCCGAGGGCAGGAGTTCCTCCGAAGTCCTGGTAAACCAGGCGTCTGCCCCTTCCTTTTCGAACTGATCAGCAACGTAATCGATTAGATTCTCATCTGCCAGGGTTTCGTTGCAAGAAACGCAATAGAAGATCGTGATGGGTACTCCCCAGGCCCGCTGCCTCGAGATACACCAATCTGGCCGGTTCTGGATCATGCCGTAGATCCGGTCCTTCCCCCATGCTGGTGTCCACTCCACCTTTTCGATCTCCTCCAGGGCCTTCCTTCTCAGGTCGTTCTTTTCCATGGAGATAAACCACTGTTCGGTCGCCCTGAATATGATCGGGTTCTTGCATCGCCAGCAGTGCGGGTAGGCGTGTCCCATTTCTCCTTTTTTTAGCAAGGCTCCGACATCATGTAGCTTTTCGGTCACAGCCTCGTTCGCATCGAAAACAAACTTTCCACGGAAGAGTTGAACATCATCCGTGAAATTCCCATCGTCATCCACGGGCGTATAAATCTCGAGGCCATAGACCAGCCCCGTCTCATAGTCCTCTTTTCCATGACCGGGGGCTGTATGCACACAGCCGGTGCCTGCATCCAGGGTCACGTAATCGGCCAAGACCAGTAAGGACTCGCGATCAACCAAGGGATGACGACATTTGAGGTTTTCAACTGATTTCCCCTCGAAGCGCCCCAAGACCTCATACTTCGAGAAACCGAATTCTCTCATACAAGATTCCAGAAGAGACTCGGCTAGAATCAGCACCTCATCGCCCACATCCACTGCTACATAGTCGAATTCCGGATGAAAGGCGATGGCCAGATTGGCCGGAATGGTCCACGGAGTGGTCGTCCAGATCACGACAGAGATTTTCTTTCCCTTGAGAAATTCAAATCTTTCCCCAAAATCGGATAGAGCAGGAAACTTGACGTAGATTGAAGGAGAAGTCCGATCTTCATACTCTACCTCGGCTTCAGCCAGGGCCGTCTTACAGTGGTAGCACCAGTGGATCGGTTTCTTCCCTTTGTAAACGCTGCCTTTTCCAACGAATTTTCCGAACTCCCTGGCAATGGTCGCCTCATAGTCATAACTCATGGTCAGGTAGGGTAGCTCCCACTGCCCCAGGACACCTAACCGCTTAAACTCCTCCCGCTGGATGTTGAGAAACTTCTCTGCAAACTCTCGACTCCGCTGACGGACCTCAATGACGGTCATGCCTCCTCTCTTGCTCCCCAGCTCCTTGTCAACCTCATTTTCAATGGGAAGACCATGACAGTCCCAGCCGGGAACATAGTGACTGTTGAAGCCGGTCATGAATTTCGACTTTACAACAAAATCTTTAAGAATCTTGTTCAGGGCAGTCCCGATGTGGATATGACCATTCGCATAAGGAGGACCATCGTGGAGAATATACTTAGGCCTTCCGCTAGATCGTTGGAGGATTTTCCGATAGATGCCCTGGTGATCCCATTTATGGAGAAACTCAGGCTCCCGCTGTGAAAGCGCCGCCTTCATAGGAAAATCCGTTCTCGGTAAGTTGAGCGTCGCCTTGTAGTCCATTCCTTTCTCCTGTTTTCCCGACGCGTTAATTCGAGGGCTCCCCACCCAAGGCAAAGGTCTCTAATCTATTGAAAAAAATGTGATTTTTGTAATGAACCTGAAAAATAACACAAAAAAATACCCAAGGCAAGACGAATCTGCGTGAATGAGAAAGCGTTAGGATTTTTGCAGGAAGAGTCAAAGAAATGACACAAAAAGCATGGTGAAGACCAAAAAAAGAGGCAGAGTCTTCAAGGGGGGGTCAAAAGACTCTGCCAAGAAAGGAGGTGAACTCAGAGCTACTATGGGTGCTTTCAAGGAGCGTGCCAAGTTTTTTTAGAAATAGAAGTCAGGAGTCAGAAGCCAGAAAGGGTCGAAGTAGGATTTGCAGGCGGGTCAACGTTCAACGGTTTGGCCGCATCTGCAAGGCTTGCAAACATCCCGGGATTATTCTATGTTTCATGAGACTTTCGGAATCCCCATGAAAAAGGACAGGGAGAATTTCACAAGACTGGTCTCGATCATGGAAAAACTGAGGTCTCCTCAGGGTTGTCCATGGGACAGGGAGCAGACCATGGACACCCTGAAAACGTATCTGATCGAGGAAGTCTATGAAATCATTGAGGCCATTGAGGAAAAGGACGTCGATGCTCTCCGAGAGGAACTGGGAGATCTCCTGTTTCACATCCTCTTCCTCTCTCGCATTGCCGAGGAGCAGGGAGCTTTTAACGTCTGGGAAGTGATTGACCGGATCTCAAAAAAGATGATCAGTCGTCACCCCCACGTTTTTGGTGAGAAAAAGGTTTCCTCCTCCCCCGAGGTAGAGAGGAATTGGTCTGACATCAAACAAGAGGAGAAGCGCAATCGGAGGTCGATCCTTGACGGTATTCCCCCAAATCTGCCTGCCCTTTTGAGGGCCTACCGGATCACCCAAAGGGCGAGCCGTGTGGGTTTTGACTGGGAGAAGGCCGGCGACATTTTCCAGAAACTCGATGAGGAGGTCGAGGAATTGAATCAGGCCCTCTCGCAAGGTCATCGACCCAGAATCGAAGATGAGGTGGGTGATGTTGTCTTTGTTATGGTCAACGTGGCGCGACTGATGGGAGTCAATCCTGAGGAGGCCCTCCGCAAAACGACCGACAAGTTTGTCAAACGCTTTCAGCATATTGAAAAAGCACTGACAAAGTCCAACCGGACCCTCCAGGAGGCATCCCTGGAAGAGATGGATAAGCTCTGGGAAGAGTCAAAAACAAAGGACTGATGGCCCCAGGAAGCACTTAGAATGGGAGGACTCTGGATGGGGTTTGTGATGAATGAGCAGACCCTTGCAATGGGAATTCTCTATGTGGTGGGCACGCCATTGGGAAACCTGGAGGACATGACGCTTCGCGGCATCCGGATATTGAAGGAGGCCGATCTCATTGCCGCGGAAGACACCAGAACGACCAGAAAACTACTGAACCACTATGGAATTTGCACACCCCAGACATCATATTTTGAGCATAACGAGTTGAAAAAGGCTGAGGTCCTCATCGCCCGCCTCAAGGAGGGCAAAAGGATTGCCCTTGTATCCGAGGCAGGAACACCGGGTATATCGGACCCTGGATACCGACTCATTCGAGAGGCAATTCGTCATAACATTCCCGTTGTTCCAATCCCCGGGTCTTCCGCCGCAATAGCGGCGTTGAGCGTTTCTGGCCTCCCCACCGACAGCTTCCTGTTTCTTGGGTTTTTGCCCAGCAAACCTGTCAAACGCAGAAAGGCCATCGAAAGATGGAGGGATTTGGATCGCACGACCATCCTTTACGAATCCCCTCATCGACTTTTGTCAACACTGAGAGATCTCTTGGAAATTCTCGGTGACCGTGAAATCGTCGTGGCTCGGGAACTTACGAAGGTATTTGAAGATGTTTTGAGAGGACCCATCAGCCAAGTCCTTCAGCAGCTCGGCGTCGGAAGAATCAAGGGTGAAATTACACTGGTCGTGGCGGGCAAAGGCAGAAGGGAAAAGCAAACAAATCGACCGGAACTGCCTCAATCGTGAATGTGGCCCTTACGAGGAATTCCTAAAAAATGTCCGCGGAAAATATGTAAATATTCGTATCCTTCTCTTTCCAGGCATTTCTGTGAAGCCCGGCTTTGTAGCAGGTGTGCTCCAGAAATGTTATACGATCCCACCCGTATTCGGTCGCAACCTGGGGCAACAGAAGACCACTGAAGAACCCTTTTTCGATGTAGATGCCGTGAACCCCGACCTCAACCTCCTGCACATCTTCGATCTTCCGGAGAGGGGTCAGGGCCGATATCTCAATGTCAATGTCCTTCAATTCCTCCCGTGAAAGCGGTGCAAACCGCGGATCACTGAAGGCAGCCGCCTCTGCCATCTCTGCAACCGTCTCATGGAGTGGTTGATTCCCCCGAGTGTTGCCGATGCAGCCCCTGAGCTGGCCTTTTTTGTTGAGAGTAACAAAAGCTCCTCTGTTTTCCTTCAACCTATCAGACGTGACTTCAAATTTTGGCAGGGGTTTGTCAAGGACTCGATGTTCGACCACCGTCCACGCGATTTGGCGAAGCCTCTCTTTCTCGTCTTCTGTGAGGCCAAGGTCAACACCGATTCCGTGCTTAGCTTTTTTTTCTTCTTCACTCATGACGTCTTCTCGACAACCCTGAGGAGATCTTCATCCTCTTTTACGGATCCTGGAGGCCCCTCTGACTGTCGAGGAGGATGGTTACAGGGCCATCATTGATGAGGTGAACCTCCATCATCGCCTGAAAGGTCCCGCTTTCCACTGAGAGACCCTGCTGAAGGATTCGTTCAATAAAGTAGTCATACAATTTCTGAGCCAACTCAGGAGGGGCCGCATCTGAGAATGACGGCCGCCGTCCTTTCCGACAGTCGCCGTAGAGCGTAAATTGGGAAACCACGAGAACCCTGCCGTTAACATCCCCAACAGAGAGGTCGAACTTACCTGAAGGTTCCGAAAATATTCTCAGCCCTGAAATCTTGGTGGCGAGATAATCAGCGTCCTGAGGGCTGTCGTCCTTCCCAACCCCCAGGAAAACCAACAGACCCTGATCAATCTCGCCTTTCGTCTCCCCGTTGACAGAGACCCGGGCGGATTTCACTCGTTGAACCACCGCTTTCATTTTGCTGGTCTGAGCTCGCAGGCGTTCTTACTCTTCGGGCTTCTTGGCCTGAATGATTCTTTCACTCAAATGGGCAGGAACCTCTGCATAATGCTCAAACTCAAAGGAAAAAGACCCCCGCCCTCCCGTCATCGATCTCAAGTCTGGGTCATATTTCAGAATTTCCGCCAACGGCACGACGGCCCTGACGACCTGATAGTTTCCCCTCGTGTCCATTCCCAGGACCCGCCCTCTTCGGCCGTTAATATCACCAATGACGTCCCCCATGTTCTCCTCTGGGACGATGACCTCCATTTTCACAATGGGTTCGAGAAGGACGGGGCTGGCTTCTCTTGCCCCCTTTTTGAAGCACATCGAGGCAGCGATCTTGAAGGCCATCTCAGACGAATCGACCTCGTGGGATTTTCCGTCGTAGAACCGAATCTTCAGATCGACGACGGGATATCCAGCCAGAACACCAGTATTCAGCGCTTCAGCAATGCCTTTTTCTACGGCCGGGACAAAGTTCCTCGGCACATTCATTCCTGTCAGTGCGTTTTCGAACTCAAACCCTTTGCCTCGCTCCAGAGGGGTGATATCGAAGTGGACTTCGGCAAACTGACCCCGCCCCCCGGTCTGCTTTTTGTGTCGGTAAATGACCCCTCGGACTTCCCTCTTGATCGTCTCCTTGTATGGGACCTTGGGCGCCTCTAAGGCAACCTCGACCCCAAATTTGCGCTTCAATCTCTCGACAACGACCTCGATATGAACCTGCCCCATTCCGGAAAGAATGACCTCTTTCGTCTGCTCGTCTCTAATGATTTTGATGGTTGGGTCCTCCTCGATGAGCCGATGGAGGGAGGAGGCGACCTTGTCTTCGTCGCCTTTGCTTTTGGGTCTGAGTGCGAAAGATATTACAGGCTCCGGTATAGACGGCGGACTGAAGAGAATAGGCCGTTTCTCATCACAAAGGGTATCCCCGGTGCTCGTCTCTTTCAGCTTCGCTACAACAGCAATATCACCTGTTCCGGCAAAGCCGACCGGTTTTTGTTTCTTTCCCACCATGACAAAAATCTGCCCGATGCGTTCTCTCGCACTCCGCGTTGAGTTGTACACCGAGGAGTCAGGGCTGAGAGATCCGGAGTAAACCCTGAAGAGTGTTAACTTCCCCGCAAAGGGATCCGCAACAGTCTTGAAAACCAGAGCGCTGAAGGCCCCATCCTCTCTCAATTCCCTCGTCTCTGGGTCCCCGGTCTTTGGATCCCTCCCTTCAATGGTTTGCCGCCAATTGGGAGAAGGGATGGCGGCATTGATCAAGTCCAGAACGCGATTCATCCCAAAGTTTTTGACTGAGGAACCGCACAGTACCGGAGCAAAGACCAAGTCTCGCGTCCCTTTCTGGAGGCAGGTGTAAAGGTCATCCTGCGTCAGCTCTCCCCCATCAAGGTATTTTTCCATGAGCGCGTCATCCGCCTCTACGATCGTTTCAATCATCTTCTCTCGACTCGACTCCGCTGCTGCCTTCAGATCATCAGGAATCTCCTGGAGGCTGAACTTTCCGCTGTCATCTCCCTCGTAAACATGGGCCTTCATCGCAAGAAGGTCCACGACTCCCCGGAAATTGCCTTCCTGGCCAATTGGGAGGACGACCGGAACGACACGGACAGAGGGAAGGCTTTGCCCCATCTCCTCCAGAGCCACATCGAAATTGGCCCTCTCCATATCCATCTTGCTCACGTAAACGATTCGAGGAAGCTTGAGTCGGTTCCCCAAGTCCCATAGTTCTTCTGTCTTGACTTTAACTCCCGAGTTGGCTCCCAGAACCATGATGAATCCATCAACGACATTCATACATACCTTGGCGTCTGAAATGAAATTAGGATCACCGGGTGTGTCGATCATATTGATTTTGTGTTTGTTCCACTCAAACTGGGCGAACGAAGCCGTAAGGGTCATGCGTCGATCGACTTCTTCAGGTTCGTAGTCCATGAGGGAAGACCCGTCATCCACACGGCCGAGACGGTTGTTTTCCCCCGTAGCGAAGAGGATTGCCTCAGCAAGGGAGGTCTTCCCATCACTTCCGTGGCCAAACAAGCCGATATTCCTGATCTGATCAAGCTCATACTTTTTCATCGAATCCAACCTCTAGACCGAAAAATTCCATTTCCATGCGTCAGAGAAGTTACTTTCTTTCCCTCTAAAAGTCAACCGGCCGCTCCCCGGAGCCGGATCCGGTCGAGGGCTCCTTTGAGTTTTCTTTGCCAACTTAACGTTTTGACGGGCTGTGACCCAAATCCCTTTCGGGCAATTTGGCAACGGCTTTGGAAGATTACTTGGCCAGAGAGCGGGAAAGGAAACTCCGAGTGCGAATCAGGGTTTTTTCGCCATGAGTTCTCAGCGAATTCGAACTCTTTGGTCTCTCAAAGAGTACACAGAGCCAGCGACACCGACGCATGGGCCATCAAAATCCCACGTGCGATCTCGCCCCTTATTTCTTTTTCACGTTTCTTCGCCTCCAAACACCGAAGCCAAGAAGGCCCACAACAACCGCTAAGCCGACAGCATAATACGTCGCGTAAGATTTGACCTCCACCTCTTTGCTAGCGAGAAGATCGATTGCTCTCCGAGGGAATCCCTCCCCCTCAAGAACAAGTCTGCCGAGAACGGTTCCCTGGGCGATCGGAGGATCGAACGACTCAGAAAGCTCTTTTTTCAGCGGAATCGATTTGGCCAGATCCTTAGGGACCGTTACGGTAAGGGTTTCGGCAGCTGAGAGACCGAGTTCTGGTGGATCACCATTCGGCACCTCCACTTTCTCAACAACCTCACCCTCCCGGACCAGCGTCAGGGTCGAAAAATTCTTGAACCCGT
Source organism: Pseudomonadota bacterium (assembly GCA_011773445.1). GTDB lineage: Bacteria > Desulfobacterota > BSN033 > WVXP01 > WVXP01 > WVXP01. Next base: position 11,460 of record WVXP01000043.1, read on the forward strand.
AACCAATGAGCTTTAAAGCGTCGCGGTTACGGTTTTCCGCAGTTTCGCCACCCATGACGACGCCGACAAGCCTCCGGGTGTCCTCCTTAGCTGAGAAAAGAATATGATACCCCGATTTTCTCAGATACCCAGTCTTGAGGCCGTCGACGCCTTTGTGCCGATTGAGGAGCGGGTTCCAGTTTTTCTGTTTTATTCCACGATAGGTGAATGTTGGAAGCGTATGAAATTGCAGCGATTCTGGATGCTCCTTGACATAATGAAATCCAAGGGCGGCCATATCGCGAGCACAGGTCTCTTGGCCTTTTCTGGGAAGCCCGTGGGGAGTGGTAAAATGCGTACATTTCAGACCAAGGGAACGGGCCTTTTCATTCATGTGATGGACAAAGACCTCCTCGGAGCCTGTAAGAAACTCCGCAATAGCAAGGGCGGCATCATTGGCTGATATAGCGGCAGTCCCCTTTATTAACTCGACAAACTTGACCTTGTCTCCCACTTCGAGAAACATCTGAGAACCGCCCATCTTCCACGCCCGCTTGCTGACAAGGACCTCTTCATCGAAAGTCACATCCCCGCGCTTGATGGCATCAAAGGCAAGAAACAGGGTCATCATTTTTACGAGGCTTGCGGGAATGAATCGCTTGCCAGGATTCTTTTCGAAAATAATCTGACCCGTGACCCCATCCATCAGCACGGCCGATTGTGATTGGAGGGTCAGGGCCGGCCGAGCTTGGCTCCACACATGCGAGGCGAGACGAGGCCATAGACCGACAACAAGGAAGATCCCGAGGACTGCAAATAATTTTCTTATCATAACCTTTTTTCCTCCCCAGCTCACAACCGACAACTGGCCAGGCCTGATTCAGTAATCGACCTCCACCAAAAAGAGGCCATTCGGAGGCGCGGCCATTCCCGCTTGGGTGCGATCCCGTGCACCGAGAATCGCTTTGAGGCATTCGGGATCGCGCTTCCCTTTTCCAACATCCACGAGGGTCCCCACGATGTTCCTCGCCATATGCTTCAGGAAGGCATCGGCCCTTATGCGAAACTGTATGATCTTGTTCCTCTTTCTTGCGATTTCCAGGACCATTAGCGTGCGGACCGGATTGAGGTTTTCGGTCTGAGCAGCGCGAAATGCTGAGAAATCGTGCCTCCCAAGGAGCAACCGCGCTGCTTCTCGCATTTTCCCCAGATCGAGTCTCTCAGGGACGTGCCATGAAAAATTCCGTTCCATCGGTGACGATACCTTACTGTTGAAGACACGGTATGTGTAGAGCTTACTCCTCGCACTGAATCTCGCGTGAAAGTCATGACTTACGGCCTCGACCCTCTTGATGGCAATATCATCGGGTAGCAGACTGTTCAGACCCCGTTTCAATGCCCCCAAGGGAATTCGGCTCTCTGTTTTGAAATTGGCTACCTGACCCAGAGCATGGACACCGGCGTCAGTCCGCCCCGAAGCGACGAGAGAGATCTGCTCCCCTGCGATTACGCCGATCTTTTCCTCTAATGTCCCTTGAATCGTCCGGACTTCTGGCTGAATCTGCCATCCGTGATAACCCGTCCCATCATACTCGATGGTGAGTTTGATGTTTCTCATCGACTCCCGCAACCCCTGAATATGCCAAGCGCTCGCGACAAAAGGCCAGCCCTGATCTCGATGGCGCCCTCGGGGCAGATCTCCTGACAGCAGTAACACCTGATGCACCCCTCAGGATCTATCACAATTCCCTCTGCCTCCTTCTTCATTGCGTTGGGTGGACAGACCTCCACGCAGTTCAAGCATTCCTTGCACCGATCTCGATCGATGACCGGCCGTGGCGTGACGGCGTCTCTCAGAAACCCCTGGATGAAGCTAGGAAGCCCCCATGTGACATCCCAAGCCTGTGGAATTTCAAAGCGGGAAACCGCCAAGTCGACGAGGGACGCTCCCAAGAGCTCAATCCGATCTGGGGTTGCGATACCCGTATGATCCTCCATCGCTGCCCGGGTGGTCCAGAGTCTATCTCTGGGCAGACCGAGAAGGTGGGTGACGGTTGAATCTAGGGCAACACAGTCGGTTCCGGCAAGTACCATGTCTAGGGGCCGCGTGTTTCCAGAGCTTGGCCCTCTCCCCTCCATGGCAACGATCCCATCCATGATGGTCAGGTGGGGCTTAAGGACGGCATTGAGTTCCACCAGCATCCTGGCAAAGTAATTCCGATCCCTTCCTGCCTTGAGATGCCAGCCTGGTTTTGCGAACCCTGGAATGCATCCGAACATGTTCTTTACGCTCAATGTCAGAAGCATCTGCGCGTGGGTCTTTATTTTGGGAAGATTGATCACAACATCGCACTCCACTGCCTCCCGGGCAACCTCGAATCTCCTAAACGTGAAATCATCCGGCGTCTTGACCTCGACCGTATCCTCGAAATCGAGAATCGGACAGCCCATCTCTTCACCGACTTGGGCGATTCCGGCCTTGGCAGCCACCCGATGGGCCGTTCCAAAACCCGGACTGTCGCCGATAACGGGCACGCCTCCTGCCTTCTTAACCATTTCCAAGACGGCTTTGACAACCATCGGGTGGGTTACAACGCCCCGTTCCGGGCTTGAGGGGACCAGGAGATTGGGTTTTAGCAAGACCCTCTGACCTGGTCTAACAAATCGTCCTATTCCACCCAGGAGATCGACCGACCTTCTGACTGCCTGAAAAACCCGGTCCTGATCATACCCATCACACTGAACAACTGAAATCTGACTTTTCATGGTGGTAGAAAAATAACCAGGCACTTCCCCTACTGTCAACTCTTTCACCTCGGAGTGGCCGAGGTGCGCATCAATTCGAGAAACACACCTATCTTTTCTGGAGTTTCCTGAGTTTTCAGAACAAGAAATTTATAACCTTCTGATGTTTCACGACAATTTTGAATGTTTTGATTGGACCCTCATATCCCTTCGCTCCCTTGCTCTCGCGTTGACCCCCTCGGGGCGCACAGGTGGGGAATTCTTGCCCCTTCCCCGCTCTGAAGGCGGGGTTTTCCCCTTCCTGCCCGCCCTCGATGGGTCCCCCAACGCTTCCGCAAACGTCCCTCAGGGACATGAGGGTCCACAAAACTGAGGAAACTCCAGTATCTTTTCCGTTGACACCAATCGGCTATATCTTTATACTAGCAGCTAGTTGCACCCAAGGGAGCGTTTTGATCCCATGCCCAGCAATGCAGGAGGTAATGACATGACCATTAATTACAAATATGCCAACTTGCTCCAAGCGGGCAGCTTTGGGTTGAACGTCTTAAGCAATGACGACCTGGAGCAAATTCATTTGGCCACCCTTGACGTCCTCTGGAATATCGGACTAAAGGTCAAAAGCCCAAAGGCGAGAGAAATTCTCGGCGACAGCGGCTGTGTCATCGACGAGAGAGACGAAATCGCTAAGATTCCACCCAATCTGGTAGAGGATGCCATCCAATCAACTCCGGCGACCTATCGTGCCCATGCCATCGATCCGGAAAACGATTATGTTGCCGGTGGGAAGAAGACCGGCTTTGTCAACTTCGGTGAAGCCGCGGCATTGATGGACCCGCGCACAAGAAAAGTGAGAGCTGCGACAAGAAAGGACGTAGATGATTCCGTCCGATTTATAGATACATTGGAAAATATGATCGGCTGGGAAAGGCCGTTAACGCCATGCGATCTCGATGAGGATATGGCAAGCATCTATAATTCCCATTCCTTTTTCACCCATTCTTCAAAACATGGCTTCTTAGGTATTTACACTGTCGAGCATTTCCGCGCGACCGTCCAAATGGGCGCTGTGATTGCCGGTGGTGAAGATAAACTAAGACACAGCCCCTTATTCACCTGTTCAGCCGACCCTGTCAGCCCCTTGATCCTCAGCAAAGACGCGACAGACGTTTTGATCGAATCCTGCAGGTTCGGGATTCCTATAAAAATTAACGGCTTGGGAATGGCTGGTGGTACGACCTGCGTTGACTTGGCAAGCACCTTGGTGACCCACAACGCAGAAGTTTTGGGCTCGATTACGCTGGGCCAGCTGGTCCGCAAAGGCGCTCCAATGGTGTACGGCAGTTCAACCAGTATGATGGACCTAAGAACCACTTTGGTAGCCATGGGTGCCCCTGAGATGGCAATGATCAGCGCAGCGGTCGCAAAACTGGCCCAGTTCTATAAAATACCTTCTTGGGTAGGCGGTGGGTAGACTGACAGCAAAAAGCTCGACGCTCAGTCGGCCCACGAGTTCACCCTGACCGCCATTATACCAGCGTTGGCAGGTGCCAACATGATTTACGGGGTCGGGATGCTCGACAGCGCGCTGACATGGGATTATGCTTCAGCATTGCTTCAAAACGAATTTCTCGATATGGTTCTGAAAATCGTGGGAGGTATTCAGGTCTCGGAGGCAAATATCGCCTATAACGTGATTAAAGATGTCGGACCGGCCGGTGAGTTCCTCACCCATGACCACACGCTCAAACACTGTAGAGAGTTGTCTCAGACGAAACTGATGAATCGGAATACGAGAGAAAGCTGGGAAGATGCTGGTTCACCGGATATTGTCGAATTGGCATACGAAAAATCCATCGACATTCTGAATAACTACAAACCGAAACCACGTCCCGAAGGTGTTCAAAAGGAACTAGACAGGATTTACGCTGAATACGAGGAAACTGTCAAAGAGCGCAAAACTAAAGCCGTCGCGTGATAAATCGAAAGCTGATATCTGTCAATCCCAGAGGGCTGCTATCTCCTGGTGTGAGATGAAAACGAAACGCTGGGATATGTGCAGTCCCTTTTATTTCCATCAGATTTTCCAGAGAGGACTCCCCCCCATTTTTGAGGGTATCTCCTGTCTCTGAGCGATGTTGCGGAAGCGGTGGGGATCTCTCGAGGATGAAGGGGGAGGGGAGAGCCCCCGCCGTTAGGACGGGGGAAGGGGCAGGGATTCCCTGCCGGCAAATCCCGAAAAGGTCACCGCGTGATTTAGGAGTGAAGGGAGAGGAGGCTCCCACTCGAGAAATTGTGTTCAAAGGAATCTGTAACTTTTGAGAGGCATCCCTTGGAAAATGGGGTAACTTTTCATTTTCCTCACCCTTGGCACCCACATCGGCCTGCATCAGGCTATTCCGTGTATAGCCGGGAAGGTCAGTGCATCAGATTTCCAAATCTCGCGTTTGGCTCAAGGCTCGGGTCTCATCAAATTCCTCCGCCTCTAAACCCACCGCGTGGATTATTCGATTCGGCAATCTTCCTTTAAAATCTGACCTGTCAACTGTAAGATAATAATAGAATGATTTGCAGAGTGACGATAAAGAGGAGCGTCCTATGGAGTTCTCAATTCCAGCGAAGCTATCCCACGATGGCGAGCGTTTTCAAGAATTTCTGGATGAACATCTGGTGCCAAATCTGGCTGTGTGGTACCAGAACGGGATGATACCACGCAGTTTTTTGGCCAGGATGGGCAAAGGGGGTTGGTTCGGTTTCAAGATGAAGGACAGTCTCTTTAAGAAATTGCCTGCATTACGGGAAGCGATCATTTTTGAACGGCTAGCTAAGATATCACCTGGGGTCGCCGTGGCCGTCCTGGCACACAATGACCTGGGACTCGTTGGGCTGTGGCTTTTTGGTTCCGAAGAAGTCAAGCAAAAATACGCGGCTCTTGCCGCCCGGGGGAAAACCCTGCTTTGTCTTGGAAACACAGAAAGTGTTGCTGGAAGCGACGTGGCGGGTATTTCCATGACGGCTAAACAGGTTAAAGGTGGTTGGGTCCTCAATGGAACCAAGGCCTACATCACCAACGGCTCAATGAGTGATGTGGCTGTCATAACGGCGGTTTCAGATCCCCGAGCAAAGAGAAACATCCGGCTTTCCATGTTTTTGGTTGACCTGGGCTCAGAGGGAGTTAAGAGAACCAAGCTCCACAAGCAAGGCTGGATACCTTCCGATCTCACCCGGATACAGTTCACCGATGTTTTCGTTCCCGAAGACCACCTCATGGGAGAGCGAGGTCGGGGGCTACAGCAGGTCCTGACCATTTTCACTTACAGCAGGGTCCCCATCACCGCCTTGACCTTGGGTACGGCTGTCGGTGCATTTGAAATGGCCCTTGTTCACGCAAAAGACCGAAAGATCTTCGGGCGAAAGATTGCTGAATTCCAAAACAAGGCGTTTGATATCGCTGATTTTTACGCCAGGATCGAAGCCGTAAGACTCGTACTCTGGAAAGCGTGCTGGGCGATTGACAGAGGTCGAGATTTCAGACTCGAATCATCGATGGCCAAATACCTGGCTGTCATCATCGCTCGGGAGGTGACTGCTTGGGCTGCTGACCTGTTCGGTGCTGCATCCATCATCTTCGAACACCCGATCCATAAGTTCCCCATGGATGCCTGGGCTGTCTCACTGGGGGAGGGGACACAGGACGTCCAGAAGCTCATCATCTTTCGAGAGGTGATGAAACGATACGGAGATATGACTGGCGGGAGGATCTAGCCATATCTCCAGGCAGGAATAAAAGGGCTACAGCCCGAAATTTTCCGGACAAAAATCCGAAATCCGAACGCCGAAGCTCGAAACAATAACCAGATTTCGAAGACTCAAATCACTGAAACATAAAAACTGACATCGAAGGATAATTCTCTGGGTTTTCGGATGCTTTGAAATTCGGATTCTGGAATTGTTCCGGATTTCGGATTTAGGAGTTGGTTTAACAACTCGCATTACAGGGTCACGGCGTTAGTACGATCTTTCCGAATTGCTCTCCCTTTTCCATGATCTCATATGCTTTTTGCCCCTGACTTAAAGGCATCACGCGATCGATGATTGGCTTCAGTTTGCCATCCCAGAGAAGGGCGGTTACGTTGAGAAAGTCCTGGTGGGTTCCCATGGT
>WVXP01000286.1:0-712 GCA_011773445.1 Pseudomonadota bacterium
GCCACCGGTACCGGTTTGGTCGACGAATCTACGCCATGCAATCCAAAGAGTCTTTATGAGAAAAGCAAATACGCTGGAGAGAAATTGGCCTTGGACGCATTTGAGAGGTTTCGGATACCTGTCACCGTCCTCCGACCAACGATTGTGTTTGGGGAGAAGCCAAATCGGGGCCCTGACAGTTTGGGTTCCTGGCTAAATGCCATCCAAAAGGGATGGTTTCGGTTTTTCGGTAGTGGCGATTCGGTGGCTAATTACATCTATGTTGGAGACGTGGTCAACGCTTGCTTGTTGTTGGCTGAAAACGAAAAGGCGATTGGTGAGGTTTATATCGTTTCCGACCCGTGTTCGCTGCGTGATTTTGTTGGCGTAGCAGCTGAATTCCTGGACGTCCAGATGCCGGGGATCTTCCCGACGTGGCTAGGTTACACAGCCGCCATAGCATTCGAGGCTGTAGGCAAGCTGGCCCGTTTTTCACCGCCACTTACCGTTAGCCGGGTGAGAGCGCTGAGAAACCAATTACTCTACAGCAGTGAAAAGATCCGAAAACGGCTTGGATTTACTCCTGTGTTTGGCTGGCGTAATGGATTGTTCCGAACCGTTGAATGGTATAAGCGGAACAAATTGCTGTAGTCCACGAGGTCCCATTGAAATCGTTTGCAGGTTCTTCGAAACCTCTGCGATTGTGTCGAGTTGTGACCGTGCCGGTTACTTT
>WVXP01000286.1:780-1079 GCA_011773445.1 Pseudomonadota bacterium
TAGATTGTCATCCCGTGATGATGACCCGGAAGCCGGATCCTTTGCGTGATTTACTTAGCCTCCGAGCACTGACGCGTTTATTCAGCCAAAAGCGATTTGACATTGTTCACTCGAGCACGCCCAAGGCTGGCCTGCTCACGGCACTTGCTGGAGCGATGGCTCGGCTGCCAGTTCGGATCCACACCTTTACTGGACAGGTTTGGGTCGAGATGCAAGGGTTCTCTCGGGTCATGATGAAGTGGTGCGATTGGCTGATTGGTCATGTGGATACCCATTGCTACGCAGATAGCAGATCGCAG
>WVXP01000286.1:1132-4870 GCA_011773445.1 Pseudomonadota bacterium
GACCGTGCGACTGCCACACGTCGGGAATTGGGAATTTCTGAAGGGTCCTTGGTCATTCTCTTTGTGGGACGCTTAACAAGGGACAAGGGAATCAGAGAGTTAGTTTCTGCCTTTCGGATGCTGCAGCGAGATGAGAAGGCGGTGGAGCTGATGCTCGTCGGACCCTTTGAGACGGAAAGGGATCCACTCCCGAGAGAAACACTCCATGAACTCTCCAATAACCCTCGTATCCACGTGGTCGGATTCAGCCGCCAGCCAGAGAAATACATGGGGATAGCAGACGTATTCTGCTTGCCGAGTTATCGTGAAGGATTCGGCAGCGTCGTAATTGAAGCTGGAGCCATGGGAGTGCCAACAGTGGCTACTCGAGTTGTCGGATTAGTGGATGCCGTGGTTGATGGGGAGACGGGTTTATTGGTGCCACCGAAAGATATTGATGCACTGAGAAGTGCGCTGACCAAGATGTTGACCGCGCCCCAAATTCGTCACCATATGGGCCGTGCTGCACGTGAGCGTGCGGTGCGGGATTTTGACTGCCGGATTGTTAACCGACTGGTTGCCCAAGAGTATGAGAGGTTGGCTACGAGTCGGGATTGAGAGAGGTTTGGGTGACTTAGAATGAAATTGCTGTTGCACTCTAGTCCTTGGAATCTTCGGTCTTCCTTCACTCGTCTTGACATCATTTGGTACTTCCATTAGTCTCTTCCTGTTTGGCTCTTCTCTTTTGAGTGGCTATCATGGGCGTAAAGCGATAACCATTTTCGTAGCCCGTGCCTTGGATGTGAACTGACACAGGCCTGCGTCTACGAGATGGAACAGAAGATGAAAAGGTTTTTTGATATTTCTTGTACGTTGATGGCACTGGTTCTCCTGTCCCCACTTCTCATGCTATTAGCCCTGTTGGTCTGGTTAGCCCAGGGCACACCCATCTTATTCCGCCAAGAGCGACCGGGATTGAATGGACGCCCGTTTACCATTTACAAATTCCGGACGATGACCGAGGGTCTTGATATCCATGGAAATTCTTTTCCAGATGGTAAGCGACTAACGCCGTTTGGCAAATTACTGCGACGCACGAGCCTAGACGAACTGCCGGAACTCTTCAATGTAATCGAAGGAGAGATGAGTCTGGTAGGGCCGCGTCCCCTTCTCATGCAATACCTGGGTCGATATACTCCGGAGCAGATGAGACGGCATGAGGCAAAGCCTGGGATCACGGGCTGGGCCCAGGTGAATGGAAGAAATGCGATTACCTGGGAGGATAAGTTCAAGCTGGATGTTTGGTACGTGGATAACCGGAGCCTTTGGCTCGACGTCCAAATTATCCTGATTACAGCATGGAAGATTCTGAGCAGAGAAGGGATCAATCAACCCGGTCAGGCAACCATGGAAGAATTCCGACCCTCTGTTGGCGCATGTTTCCCAGAACAAAACGGAATCGAATAGAAGTGCTGGTGGGCTAATAAGAGCCCAACGGCATGAGGTCCTCTTGAGAGAAGCGGAATGAAGAAGGTTGTCATACTTGGCGCGGGCGGACATGCACGTGAAGTTCTATGGGTATTTGAGGAGCAAAACAAAGCTGAACCCAGATGGGAAGTCCTGGGCTTTATTGACGAAAACACGTTGAACAAAGGGAGAGATTTATGTAACCTTCCAATTCTTGGCGATTTTGGATGGTTCGATAAAACCGCCTCACGTGAGGTCTACGTCATCTCAGGCGTTGGAAACTGTCGGACAAAGCTCCATTTTGCAGAAAAAGCGGCAAATCTGGGGCTCAAATTTTGCTCAGTCGTTCATCCTTCGGTGATGATGTCGAGCCATGTCACGGTGGGAGCGGGGACCGTTATCGCGGCCGGATCCATTATCACAACCCAGGTCAAAATTGCAAACCATGTGACGGTGAATCTCGATTGCACCATTAGCCATGACGCGGTGATTGAAGACTACTGTACCCTTGCTCCTGGATGCCACATCTCTGGGAATGTGAAATTTGGAGAGGGAGTCAATTTCGGAACCTGTGCGACGATTATCCAGGGGAAATCCGTGGGTGCATGGTCGAAAATCGGCGCAGGGGCCGTGGTTATTGAAGACATCCCCGCCAACGTAGCAGCCGTCGGTGTACCTGCACGGATCGTGAGGGAAGCTTAACTGAGGATCGTTCGCCAGATGAAAAGATTCAAAATCCCATTATCCCGCCCGGATATCACCCAGAAGGACATCGACGCTGTCGTGGAGGTGCTTAAGACACCCAATCTCAGTTTGGGGCCAAAGCTCCTCGAGTTTGAGCGAAGAATGGCGGATTTTATTGAGACAAAGCATGCGATTGCCGTTAATAGTGGAACCAGTGGTTTACATCTCTGTGTCAGGGCTCTTGGCATCGGAGAGGGTGATGAGGTGATCACAACCCCTTTTAGCTTCATTGCTTCGGCGAATGCTATCCTTTACGAGCGGGCAAAGCCCGTTTTCGTCGACATCGAGCCTGAAACGCTCAATATCGATGTTTCCCGTGTGGAGCGAAAAATCGGGGATGCAACACGAGCGATCCTTCCCGTCCATATCTTTGGACATCCCTGTGACATGGATTCTCTGATCGGAATCGCGGCTCAATACAAGCTCGATCTCATTGAGGATGCGTGTGAGGCGATCGGAGCTGAATATAATGGGCAACGGGTTGGTAAATTCGGAAACTGCGCGGTCTTCGCCTTCTATCCGAACAAACAGATGACAACCGGAGAAGGGGGGGTCGTCGTGACGAACGACGAGAAAATCGCTCAGGCTTGCAGGATCATGCGAAACCAGGGTCGGGATGGTCGGTGGATGGAACATTCGCATCTGGGCTTCAATTATCGAATCAGCGACATCAATTGCGCTTTGGGGATTTCACAGCTGGAGAGAATCGAGGAGGTTCTGGATCGAAGAGAACATGTAGCCCAGATGTACCATGAGCGACTGAGAGATTTTGATTCGGTGAGGCTCCTCGGGTCCGCTTCCTATGGGAAAAGGAGCTGGTTTGTCTATGTGGTGATCCTCGGTCAGCAATTCACTCGGGAAGATCGGGACAGAGTCGTTTCCCAACTCGCTGAAAAGGGTATCGAGACGAGTGCNNAGGCAGATGTTTGGTTACAAGAAAGGAACTCTCCTAGTAGCTGAGAGTATTTCAGATCGAACCATGGCGCTTCCTTTTTACAATCACCTGGAAGAGTCAGAGATCAGCTATGTCTGTGAGGAATTGGTGAGAGAATTAAGAAAGCAAGGATGAGAGAGACCCATAACACCGAATTATCCGATTTCTTTGCTCGACATGAGGGCTGGATTGTCTCTTTCCTTTTGGGCCTAGCCTTTGCCGTTAGGCTATACCTGGTCTTCCATACCTACCTGATCACCCATGATGGCATTCTCTACATCAAGATGTCGAAGCTGATTTCCCAGGGAGAGGTCGGTGCAGCTTTCCAACTTTTGTTTTTCAATCTATATCCCCTTATGACCATTCCCTTTCAGCAAATTTTCAACGAATGGGAGTTGTCTGCCCAGATGGTGTCAGCGGTTTTCGGTTCCCTCACCATCATTCCCTTCTATCTTCTGATTCGGTCTATTTTCGGCCGGACCGTGGCCTTGATTTCGTCGATCTTTTTTGTGTTTCATCCTTATCTCGCTCGGTTTTCTGCCGAGGTCGTTCGGGGTCCGGCTTTTTGGTTCTTTTTCATGATGGCTCTTTGGGTGGGCTGGGAGGCTATCTCC
>WVXP01000160.1:0-4532 GCA_011773445.1 Pseudomonadota bacterium
ATCGAAAGACAGCCTGAGCTGAAACGACGAGAACAATCGCTCCAAGGTATGGGAGAAGTTTAAGGGATGAGGTCAGCACCGGAAGGGCATCGATCGCCTCTTTTGCTACCCAGGGAGGAATCAGGGCGAGGATGTCGGTTACGACGAGGGATAAAATTCCCCAAAGAATGAGATGGCGATACTGTCTCACATACCCAATGATTCGTCCTGCTTGGGCAATGCTGTCTGTTCCCCTGCCTTCATCCATGGTCTCGTCAGTTTATCCCATCTCCCTTGGAAATTTCCATGTCGAATTGTAAAACCTTACACAGTTCCGTGGTTTCGACGGGATCTGGTTTTTACCACCTGGTGAAACGATTTTGAACTCCACAAAAAGATTGACAATGTCAAGAGATATTGGTAGAAAGGCCGAAACACACTTCAGTAATAGGGCCGTGACGAAGGTAGATTAATTTCGAAAGGAGGTACGACCGATGAGACGAAAGAAACTAGGAATCGTGGTGGGGATTGTTTGTTTGGCGCTGGTCGTGAGTGTTTTACCCTTCTCAGGGGCTTATGCCGCACCAGAGGTAATTAACTTGAAAGCTGCCAATTTCTTCCCTACCCCGGCGCTTCAATCCAAATATCTTGAAGAATTCTGTGCCGAAGTGGAAAAGCGCACCAATGGCAGGGTAAAGATTCAATACTTCGCTGGCGGCTCACTGTTGAAAGCTCCCAGGATATACGAAGGCGTCGTCACGGGAATTGCTGACATAGGTTACTCTCATATCGAGTACACTCCAGGTCGCTTCCCTGTTACCGGAGCTTGCGAATTGCCTCTGAGCTATCCGAGTGCCTGGGTAAGTTCTCAAGTTGCCAATGACTTCTACAGCACATACGCGCCGAAGGAATGGGATAAGGTTAAAGTGCTCTGGATGAATACCAGCAACCCGAGCCTGATTATCTCCAAAGTGCCAGTGCGCAAGCTGGAGGATCTTAAGGGGCTGACAATCAGGGCACCGGGAATTGTCGGTTATACGGTTAAAGCCCTGGGTGGAACCCCTGCCCCAACACCGATGATGGAAGTCTATGATGCGATGGCCAAAGGGGTGATCGACGGCGTGAATACGCCCTTTGAAACCCTGAAGACGTTCCGGTTTGCCGAGGTTGTCGGTTATACGACCGCGAGCTGGCACACTGGTAATGTCTACTACTTCTATATGGTCATGAACAAGAAAAGCTATGAGAAGCTGCCACCAGATATCAAGGAAATCTTCGATCAGCTTTCCGGAGAGTATAAGGAGAGATATGCTCTGATGTGGAACGCAATTGATTTCTACGGGAAGGAATTTGCCCAACAAAAAGGTGTAGAAATCATTGAGCTACCCGAATACGAGGCAGCCCGGTGGGTGAAAGCTGCCGCACCGGTAATCGAGGACTACGTAAAAGACATGGTTGGCAAAGGCCATTCAGAGGCAGAGGTGAGAGGCTGGCTCAAATTCATACGGGAACGAATGGAATACTGGACGGCCAAGCAGCTACAGTTAAGCATTAAGTCACCAACTGGGCCTCCCGAGATGCGACCCTGAAGGGATTAGACTGTGAGATCATGGAAAAGCTGACCTGCCTTGGGGGTTTAAGCCCCCAGGGCAGGTACCCAAGGATCCATACTGGAGTCATGTGAATTCTCTGACGGTACTCGGTAAGTTTGAAAAATTCAATCGCTCATTAAGTGGCTGGTTTGAGTGGATCGGTCTTGCCGGGCTCCTTGTGGTGATGCTTATCACGTGCATCGATGTAATCGGAGCCAAGGTCTTTCTTAAGCCTGTCTTGGGCGCCATTGACATCGTGATGCTCTCCCAGTTAGTGGCGATCTCTTTTGCCGTATCCTTCGCCCTCATTCTTGGCAGACATGTTCGAGTCGAGTTCTTTGTGGCTCGTCTGCCAACGCGTGCCCAAGCGGTTATCGACAGCATCGTTTCTCTTCTTGGATTAACCCTCTTCATTCTGATCATTTGGCGTCTTTGCGTATACGGTTATTCCCTTCAAACCAGTGGGGAGGTGAGTGCGACTGCCCTCATACCCCTCTATCCCTTCGCCTATGGTATTGCCCTTGCCAGTATTCCGGTTTGTCTGACATTTTTCTTGGAGTTTCTTAAATCGCTGAATAGGATCGTAACGAAATGAGTCCGGTTATCGTAGGCATTGTCGGTATCGCGCTACTCCTCCTGCTCTTTCTCCTCAGAATGCCGGTTGCCTTCGCCATGGCTCTTGTTGGACTTGTTGGTTTCGCCTATTTGACCAACCCGGGAGCGGCCCTCAGCCTTCTCGCCCAGGATATCTTCGAGCAATTCTCCTCGTATCCCCTCACTGTTATCCCCATGTTTATCCTCATGGGTACCTTCGCGTTTGCTTCGGGAATTAGCCGAAGGCTTTACGAGACCAGTTATACGTGGGTAGGACAGTTTCGTGGGGGGCTGACCATGGCCACCGTGATCGCCTGTGCCGGTTTTGCTGCCATATCTGGGTCGACCGCGGCTACGGCGGCGACAATGGGCAAGATAGCGCTCCCGGAGATGAAGAAGTATAACTACGATGACACACTCGCCACAGGTACCGTCGCTGCCTCCGCAACCCTTGGCATCCTTATCCCACCGAGCACTGTCCTCATTGTTTACGGGATATTGACGGAGGAATCCATAGGCAAGCTTTTCATCGCCGGGGTCTTGCCGGGGGTGCTACTGAGTCTATCCTTTGTCGCAACAGTGGCTATTCTTTGCCTGCGCAATCCTACAATCGGTCCTCCCGGGGCCCCAACCAGCTGGAAGGAGAAATTGCGGGCGACAACGGGAATTCTTGAGGCCATCATTCTCTTTCTCTTGGCCATCGGGGGGTTGTTTCTGGGGTGGTTCAGCCCCACTCAGGCTGGATCAATTGGTGCCGGTGGTGCTTTGATTATTGGTTTAGTCCGACGACAGCTTACGTGGCGGACATTTCTTGAGGCAGGCAGGGAAGGTTTGCGAACTGCCTGTATGGTCATTTTCATCATTACCGGTGCCGTAATCTTTGGTCACTTCATGGCGGTATCGATGATACCCTTCTTGCTGGCTGACTGGCTAGAGACACTCCCCATACACCCTATGGCTGTCATGGGCGTCATCGTGTTGATCTATTTCATCGGTGGTTTCTTCATGGACTCAATGGCCCTGGTTGTGGTGACGATTCCCATCTTCTTCCCGGTGGTTATGAAGCTCGGCTTTGACCCGATTTGGTTTGGGGTCATCGTTGTGCTCGTGGCCGAGATGGGGGTAATCACACCGCCGGTGGGGGTAAATGTGTTTGTCATTAAAGGGATTGCTCCTGACGTTCCCCTGGAAATTATCTTCAAGGGAATATTACCCTTCCTCGCTTCACTCATTATTGTCACGGTGATACTCATATTTTTCCCTCAGATCGCGACCTTTTTACCCAGCTTTGTGTCCTATTAGGACGAACCAGGACTGTCCCTGCTACCTCATTGTCCCATGAGAAAAGAATGTTTTGGGTGGCCTTCAACAGATGAATCGCTCAGATGACAGGGGAGGCTATGACAGGAATGGCAAGGAAGAAGACGCACCAGGAACTGATAAGGGGATGGCACCCCTTCCCTGAGGAGGCGTGCCAAAGATACGTTGCAAAGGCATTGTGGCATAATCTGACCGTCCTTGACCTGCTGGATCGAAACGCCGAGGCCTTTCCAAACAAACTGGCCATTGTCGATGAGAAGACGGAAGTCACTTGGAGAGAGCTGCAACAACGAGCCAATAGATTGGCGATTCATCTCAACCGACTCGGAGTCGGATATGGGGATTTTTTCGTCTTGGATTTGGTGAATACGGTCGAGTATGCTTATTTTTACTTCGGCCTCAATCGACTCGGTGCCATTCCGGTGATGTGTCTGCCGAGGCACAGACGGGCTGAAGTTGAACACCAAATCAGACTTCATGAAGCAAAGGGCATCGTCGTTCCGGTCGGGGAGAAGTTCGACTATGTTGGCATGATCGATGAAATCAGGGCTCAACTCCCAACTCTAGGAATACTCCTGACAGTCGGTGGCGAGGCCCCGCACGGGTGGAAATCGATTGAAGGGCTGATGGAAGAGGAGGTGGAAAAGGAGTATGGCCTAGACTCGCTTGAGCAACATAGGCCGAACCCAAATGACATTTGTATCGGGCAATTATCTGGCGGCACAACAGGCTTGCCCAAAGGCATACCCAAGACACACAACGAGTATATCTGCCAGTGGGAGTACCTCGGTCGAGCAGCCGGCCATACGGACGAATCTGTTGCACTCATCGTAATCCCCGCGCTCCATAACGCCGCCTTTTCCCTCTGCCTGGGTCCGTCCGTATTTAGAGGCGGAACAGTCGTCTTGTGTAAGACCGCATCCGCAGAAAAGCAGTTTGAAATGATCGAACGGTATCGCGTAACCCACACCATGCTGATACCCATACAAATTACTTACTGGATGAAAGCCGAGAAACAAATGAAGCATTATGATTTGAGCTCACTCA
>WVXP01000160.1:4684-4914 GCA_011773445.1 Pseudomonadota bacterium
GAAGTCCGGCTCGTGGACGATGAAGGCCGGGATGTGAATCAGGGGGAAATCGGGGAAATGATCAGCCGAGGTGCCCTCACCTTTCGGGGTTATTTCAGGAATGAGGAAGAAAACGAGGACTCATTTGACGAACAGGGTTTCTTTCGTTCTGGCGATTTGATGTCCCTCCGAGAGGATGGGTACTATATCGTCGAAGGACGGAAAAAGGACATGATCACACGGGCCGGTGA
>WVXP01000160.1:4985-18923 GCA_011773445.1 Pseudomonadota bacterium
GAACCCGTGAAGGGAGAAACCATCTCCCTCGATGAACTCATAAGATACCTGAAAGGACTCGGCATCGCGGTCTTTAGCCTGCCCGAGCGCCTTGAGATTGTTGACGGATGGCCCCTGACGCCAAAAAATGCCATCGATAAAAGACGGCTTAGGGCATATATCACGGCCAAGGCAGTGGAGGAAGGGGCAATTAGGAAGGAGTTTGGCAACGACTACCTCAAACGCGATAAGTTCTCCGTCGATGACGTAATTCAGGGAAAGGTCAAGATCGATTTCGCTCAAACACCGACGTAACCTAGGCTATTCCGACGCGCTTTCGAATGTCCTCCTTGAGGGCCCGCTTGTCGACTTTTCCGACTTTGGTTAAAGGGAGGCCGTCGATGAATTCGATTCTCTCGGGGAGCTGCAGCAGAGACGCGCCCTTCCGTTTCAGAAATGCTATGATCGCATCAGAACTTGGCTTTGTCCCCGGAGCAGGTTGAATAT
This sequence comes from Pseudomonadota bacterium, assembly GCA_011773445.1. Lineage (GTDB taxonomy): Bacteria > Desulfobacterota > BSN033 > WVXP01 > WVXP01 > WVXP01. The sequence goes on from WVXP01000160.1 coordinate 5,472, forward strand.
AAGCACATGCCCTCTCTCCCAGTTCCTCATCAGGCATTCCAATGACGGAAACGGCTTCAACATCTGGGTGATCAATAATCAACCCCTCTATTTCAGCAGGAATGATATTCTCGCCACCCCGGAGAATAACATCCTTGATCCTTCCCTTTACGCGGATATTTCCGCCATCATCGATGGTTGCCAAATCGCCTGTCTCGAAGAACCCGTCTTTTGTGAAAGCCCTCTTGTTCTCCTCGGGAGATTTGAAATAGCCAGCAAAAACGTCCGGTCCCTTAATGGCGAGCTCTCCAACAACGTTGGCGGGGAGCTCATTCCCATCCTGGTCAATGATCTTGAGTTGAGTATAGGGGCAACACGCTCTTCCGGACGTGTTACAGACGGTATCCAGATCATCGTCCAGCCTCGTCATCACATTCAAGCCTTCGGTCGAACCGAATCCAATCACGTATTTACATCCGATTTTTTCGTCCATAGCTCTGATCAGATCAGGCGAACTCGGAGCACCGCCGACATGCAGTTTCACCAAAGAGCTCAAATTGTAATGCTTCAGGCCATCAAAATTCGCGATTCTCATGGCGAGTGCCGGAACCATGACAGCACAGGTTGCCTTCTCTCTTTCAACGACCATACAGAAGTCCTCTGGCCTGGTAGAATCGAGGAGAAGCAGCTTGCCAAAGGCGAAAATCGTACCACAGATGGCAACAGTAAAAGTCATGTCATGGCCTGCAGGAGCCACGGCCGCACAGGTGTCATTGCTAATCAGTTCCCATGTCCTGGTCTTGTACTCAATGTTACAGATATGGTCATTATGTGTCCGAGGCGCTAGCTTGGGTAAGCCCGTGGTTCCACCCGTTGGTCCCATGTGGGCGACTTCCATTGGATCAGGCGTTCGATCAGTCAGCTGTCGGAGGTTACTGTCGCTGAGATCCGCCTCGCCTATCAGCCTTTCCAGGTCCATAAATCGATTGGGCTCTTTTCGTCGCACGAGGATGACATGCTTTAACTGAGGATTTTTTTCTAGAACCTCATGAATGAGTGGGAGGTTGTTCGCTTTTCGGTATTGCTCTGGAAGGATCCAGGCGACGGCCTCGGTCAGACGAGCGATGTGACTGATCTCCAATCGCCCATGCCTCGGGAGGAGGAGAACGACAATGGCACCGATTTTTTGAAGAGCAAAATAGGAGTAGACAAACTCACTCCAGTTCGGCAATTGAAGTAAAACGCGATCCTGTTTCTCAATACCGACCTTCATCAAACCGATGGCCAGTCTGTCCACTTTCTCCCGAAGCTCTCCATAGGTGAACCGGTTTTCGTCATCAACTAAAGCCTCTCTATGGGGATATAGATCCGAGGCCTTATTGAACATATCCCCGAAAGTCATACCCAACCACCACCTGGACCGACTATATCTTTCGGCATCCTCTTTTTCGTACCCACGAAAACCTTTCAGTGGCATAATCACCTCCGGAGCCAAAAACCCCTCTTTCAAGGGTCAAGACTCCTTCCCGACTGCACGAGTAACCGACCACATGGTAAGGAAGGCAGCAGGATTTGACCGCGCTGGAAAGAGCAGAAACAACTGCTAATGACCCCGTTTCCTCCTACTTCGGTTGGTCAGCTTTCCCCTTCAGTGCGTTGAGGACCTTTTCCGGCGTTGCCGGAAGTTCATTGAAGTCTATCCCTATGGCGTCGTAAATGGCGTTGGCAATAGCAGGAGCTGGAGCTACCTGAGTCCCTTCTCCTGATTCCTTGGCTCCGAAAGGTCCGAGGGGGTCTTCTGTCTCCACCTCAATGGTCTCTATTTCTGGCATCTCCATGGTCGTCGGCATCCCGTAATCGAGGAACGAAGGGTTCATGACCTGCCCCTTCTCAACCAACACTTCTTCATAGAGGGCCTGGCCCATCCCACCCACAATGGAGCCTTCAAGCTGACCTTCGACAAGCATCGGGTTGATCGCCCTTCCACAGTCATGAGCGGTCACCATCTTCAGAACCCGTATCTTACCTGTGAGGGGATCGACCTCGACCTCAGCCGCCTGGGTCATAAAGGAGTAATTTGGAGAGAAATTCCCATTCTCCTTGAGGAGAGTTGTGGGCTCGGTGGCTGGAGCCATCCATGATCCTCTGCCCACAATGGGCATGGGAAGATCCGCATATTGATAGGCTTTCAGAGCATCGGAGAGGGCTATCCCCTCGTCAGGAGATCCCTCAACATAGATCTTTCTATCTTTCGCCACGAGCTCTTCGGGGCTGACTTCAAGCTTCTCGGCCACGAATTCAAACACCTTCTTCCTCACAGACACAGCGGCTATTCTCGCTGCGTTTCCAGCCCTGACTGTGACACCACTACCAAAAGTTCCTGGATCCAAGGGGGTGATCCCCGTGTCGGCTGCAGTCATTCTGATGTCATCAATCGGCACGCCAAGTTCTTCGGCAACAATCTGAGCTATCACTGTTTCCGCTCCCTGGCCAATGTCTGCGGCCCCGGTCAGAACGTTCACGGCCCCGTCTCGGCCTAATTGAACCACAGCCCCCGAGCTGATGTGGCTCATATTGCTGACCCCGCTTGGAAAAGCTCCCCCGGCCATTCCCACGCCTTTCCCAAAGGGCAGTTTTCCTCTCTTTTCTTGCCACCCGATTGCCTCGGCGGCCTTCCTCACCGTATCCGCAAAGCCGCAGGTATTAATGATAAATTTGGCTGGATGGGGTTCCCCGGCATGAATGCTATTTATGATTCTCATCTCTGCTGGATCCATGCCGATCCGCTCTGCAACCATATCCAGCTGACGCTCCACCGCAAAACGTGCCTGAGGGACACCATGTCCCCTCATGGCCCCACCGACGGGCTTGTTCGTGTGTACGTGATACCCCTCGTAGAGGAGATTGGGCACGCGGTAGGGTATCATGAGAAAAAAACCCAGAAGGGTAATCATGAGCGGCGCGGTGCTGTTATAGGCTCCGCCGTCTGCATGGGCGCGGAACTCCTGTGCGACGATCGTTCCATCCTTTTTCACTCCCGTTTTGACCCGGATATGGACCGGGTGCCTCTGTCTGGTTGCAATAAAAACCTCTTCCCGGTCGTAGACGAATTTCACCGGTTTCCCTAATTTCATCGCAAACCAGCATGCACAGAAGTCTTTGGCATACATGTCAATCTTCTGGCCAAAACCTCCGCCTACCTTCGATTTGATTACACGGATCCTGCTCTCCGGAACAAGAAGCGTCGTTGATAGATTTCTTCTCAGAAAAAATGGAATCTGGGTAGAGGACCAGATAACCAATTCTCCCTTGAGAGGGTCATATTGAGCGAGTGCTCCGTGGGGTTCGAGGGGCGCGTGGTTCACGGCCTGAGAATAGAAAGCGTCCTCGAAGATGTAATCACTCTCCTTAAATCCCTTCGCAACGTCTCCGAATTCCTTCTTGATCGAGGCAGAAACGTTCCCTGGCACGTCCTCGTGGACTAAAGGCGCCCCTTCCTTGACCGCCTCCATGGGATCGAAGACAGCAGGGAGTTCTTCGTATTCCACGTCGATAAGTTCCAAGGCCGCTTCTGCGATTTCAGGATCAGTGGCACAGACAGCAGCCACATCATCGCCAATAAATCGGACCTTCTCTTTTGCAAGGGCGTACTCGTCTTTTGCCTTTGGCACGATCCCATACTTCCGATCGGGGATATCCTCTCCGGTCATCACCCCCTTCACTCCGGCAAGTTTCTCCGCCTTGGAGGTGTCGATATGGAGAATCCGTGCATGGGCAAGGGGGCTTCTCAGTATTCTTCCGTAAAGCATTCCTGGAAGTGTCAAATCGTCAATGAATTGGGCCGCCCCTTTGACCTTAACTGCTGCGTCGAGCATGGGTGCCCTGCTACCAACCACATCGAGATCTTTTCCCACTTACTCCTCCNNTTTGCCGTGAGTACCATTCCAGGGGTGCAAAACCCACACTGAATTGCTCCCTTTTCTATGAAGGCCCGCTGTATGGGATGGAGATCTCCCTCCTCGCTCAAACCCTCGATCGTGGTTATCTCTCTTCCAACCGCATCCAGCGCAAGAGTCAGGCATGAGAGATACCCCTCCCCATCCAGGAGGACCGTGCAGGTGCCGCAGGCACCCAGATCGCATCCCCTTTTCGTTCCCACAAGCCCCAGGCCTTCCCTCAATACCTCGAGGAGGGTCTGATTCGGGGAAACAAGAACTTCATGCGTATCTCCGTTAATCTTCAGCTCAATAACCTGCTTCATGACCTTTTTCTCCCGGCCACTTCCGTTAATGCGCTTTTTAGAAGTAATCCCATCATTCTCCGTTTATAGGAAGGCGAATACACGGACGTCTTCACCGGAGTCGCCTCCTTCGCGGCAATATTGACCACTTCCTCCAGGGCCTGCTCATCGAGATCTTTTCCACTTAGGAATTTTTCGACACGCTTCGCCCTTACCGGCTTTCGATCAACGGCCGTGAAAGAGACTCTCACCTCTTTCTTTTTCATGGAAACCCAAGTCCCCATCCCAGCAATTGGAAAATCGATGCTATTGCGATTTGCAAATTTCACATAAGTGGAAAAACCATCCAAAGCCTCTTGAGGGATGACGGCCTCGGTCAAGATTTCCCCGGTTTTGAGATCGAGGGGGTTCTTCCCATTTCCGGAGAAAAAAGTTTCCAAGGAAATCTCCCTCCTGGCCTTCTTGCTCTCCAAGATAACCCGGGCATCAAGGGCGATTAGGACAGGAGCCACGTCGCCGCAGTAGCTTGAATAACAGACTGATTTCTTGTTGACCACGTAGCAGGTCTCTCCGCCCGCCTTGAAGCAGAGAGGCCTGGAGCTTCGCCACCATTTGGATTGGTTGAAGTATTTACATCGATTTTGCTGGCAAATATTCCCACCGAGGGTGCCCATAGTCTGGTGGTGATATGAACCCACTGAGGAAGCCGCCAGTGATAGACCGGGAACTTTCTCTCTGATAACTGGATTCCCATAGATACGCTTGAGAGAAGCGAGTGCACCAATCCTTAGGGCGCCGTTCTTCTGTTCCGTGAAATCCAAGCCCGATATCCGTTTGATACTGACGAGAAAGCTAGGCGTCTCGACCCGATGTTTCATGTTGACGAGAAGGTCCGTACCCCCCGCCAGTATCTTGGCCTCAGGGTGGTCGAGTAGAATAGAGGAGGTTTCTTGAATACTCTTCGGTTCTGCGTATTTGAACTTTGGCAGTCTCACCGGCTTCCCTCCATCTGTGAAGACCGGGGAGTTCCCCCATTTTCGGAAATCCTCCAGTTCCTGAGCAACATTGCGGAAGGGGTAGGGCAACCGACCACGCTTACTTCAGCGATGCCCGCAACTTATACCTCTGAAGTTTGCCGGTTGCTGTCCGCGGCAGTTCATCGGTAAAGCGAAACCACCTCGGACACTTGTAATGGGCGATCCGGTCTCGAACAAACTGTTGTAATTCACGCTCTAAATCCTCTGAGGGGGTATAACCCTGACTCAGGACAACGAAGGCCATCGGCTTCTCTAAACCCGCTGTATCGGGTGCACCGATAACCGCGCACTCGTTCACCGCTTGATGTTCCAGCAGGGTTCCCTCCACTTCCAGAGGCGATACCCAGATCCCTCCTGCCTTGAAAATATCGTCGGCCCGTCCGACATACCAGTAGAACCCATCTGAGTCCGTGTAGAACTTATCACCGGTATTAAACCATTCACCATGAAAGCTTTCCCTGGTCTTTTCAGGGTTGTTCCAATAGAAAGCTGCCGTCCCGTCGCTCTTGACCCATAAGGTGCCAACCTCCCCCTCTTTGGCGTCACGCCCCTTCTCGTCAACCAATCTACCCTCGAAACCAGGAAGAAGCACTCCGCTACTACCCGGTTTGATCGAGCCCGGTTTGTTTGAAAGGTACTCGGCCCCAACATCTGTGGACCCAAGGGTTTCGAGTATTTCGATCCCAAAGATCTCTTTCCATCGCTTAAAGATCGCCTTGGGCAGAGGCTCACCGGCAGATATGCAATGGCGGATCGAGGACAAATCGCATCTCCGGCCCGTCGTGTCTAGATATGTAATCATGGCATTGTATGAACTCGGAACACTGTAAAAGAGTGTCGGGTGGTATGCCTCGACCACATCCAAGACCTTTTCTGGCTCAGGCCTTCCAGGGTATAGAACCACGGCCGCCCCACACAGGAACGGGGCTTCGAGAGAATTGTTTCTCCCGTACGAAAAGTAAAGCTTGGAAGTTGAGAAGACGATATCCCCCGCCCCCATCGAAACTACCTCACAGTGAGGCGGCATGAAGTACATCATGTCGTGGTGCAGATGGACAATTCCCTTGGGCTTACCCGTCGTCCCAGAACTGTACATCCAGAAGGCCATGTCGTCTTTTGTGGTCGGACAGGCCACCAGGTCCGTGGAAGCACCCGTAACCAGAGAATCATAGTCTAATTCCCCAACCCCGGCTTCTCCCACGACAATAAAATGCTTCAGGTAAAGGAGTTCGGAGCGGACCTTTCGCAAATTGGCAGCTATGCTCTGGTCCACGATGAGTGTCTTTGCCCGGCTATCATTGAGATAGTACAGATAGTCTTGCGGCACGGCCATGGTACTGACTGGGACGGGTACGGCACCGATTTTCATAGCACCCAGGTAGCTGGCCAAAAATTGGGGGCAGTCCGGAAGGCAAATCACGACTCTGTCTTTTAACTCGATGCCCAACTGCAGTAGGGCATCGCCTACGCGGTTGGCGGCCTCGGCGAGTTCAGCGTAGGTTACGGTTTCACCTTCACAGTAGACGGCGATCTTTTTTCCGCGACCTTCCCTCAGGTGCCGGTCGAGAAGGAAGACGGCGAGGTTGAACTGCTCAGGCACATCAGAAAATAACGCCACTCTTCGCCCACCTCTTAGGAATTGGCGCAATCTAGCATGATGAAATTATCGTTGTCAATAAAGGAGAAAGGAGAGCACAGTTTGTAATCCTTAGGCAAATATGATGGCCCGTTTCTCACAGACCTCCACGCACCTGGGTTTTCCCGCGCAGATATCGCAAACGAGAATCCGTCCGCCCTTCTCAAAGACAGCGGAGAAAGGACATTCCGAAATGCAGAGGCCGCATTCGTCACATTCGTCTTCGATAATCCTGACGACTCTCGTCTCTTTGTCCCATTGAAATGCACGGGTCGGGCAGACCTCTGACGGTGGGCATTTCTGACATTGGAGACACACTCGGGGGTGATAACGACTCTCAGACAGGGGGTCGATCTGAATTCTCGAGACCGTTAGATTCATCTTTCCCTCATGGGAAAGGGAGCAAACCGTCTCGCATAGATGGCAACCGGTGCATCTCTCTTGTTCGACTTCCATTTTTTTCAACCTGATTCTCCGATCTTCAATCGTTTTAGGGTCTCGTCCCTTGGAATTCCATTCAGATCCCATCCATGGAGGTCATAGTAGCGGTCGAGGAGTCTTTCGAAGGGCTCGGCCTCAATTTTTGTTCCGGCCTTGGGACCGTGTGTCCATGGCCTGAAGAATTTCTGCGGCACCCCATCATCCTTCCGAGAGATCCCCTCTCGAACAAGGAAGAGTCTCTCTGTCGTGTAGATCCGCTCTGCTATTTCCAACAACTCATCAGGGGAAAGCTTGAGGCCGGTGGCGGCCTCAATCGACTCGACGAATTCTTCAAATCCCAATAGCCCGACGCTCAACCATTTGGTCATGAACTTACAGACGCCGAGCGCATCCGCAAGGGAGCAGAGGCATTCGGTCCAGTAACAGGCCCATTCCTTGCCCTCATAAGTTGCTGGATCCCGCGGGATCGGCCTTCCAGTCAATCTCTCCGTGGCCTCCTCGGGTAAAGAGAATTCCTCTAAGGTGTATCGGTTCCTGAGATGGCAGGCACCTCGAGAAGCGACAGCCAGCCCAAGTGTCTGGGCTCGGTGACCTCTGACATCGTCGCATTCGATTGAGAGGCCTTTCACATGGTCCATATAGGAGGCACTGTTGCGACCGATGGCCTTGGCCGCCTCAATCCAGCCCTGGGCCAACAACTTTCCCATCCCTCGCTTCTCAACAACCTGCTGGATTAAACCGATAATCGCCTCAGAACTCCCCCACTCAAGGGACAAGCCACCCGTGTCCTCTTCCGTGATGATTCCTTTCTCATACAGCTCCATGAGCCAGGCTGTGTAGGCGGTCATAGAACCAACATCGAGTCCATATTTAGCACAGAGATTCCACGCTTCGAGGATGGTCTCCCAGCTAGAGCATCCACATTGCGAACCCCATCCCCCGCAGCCGTAGTATTCGGGTCCTTCACATTCCATGCCCTGATAGACCCCACTCGGCACATTGAACATATGTTTGCATGCCGTGGGACAGCCAAAGCAGGTGGCCTTTCGGGTCTCATACTTTTCAATAAACACCTCGGCGTCCAGCTCCTCGCCTCCATACTCCATCATGTTGAACTGATGGTTGAGGCCACCCTCATACCCCTGAGTCCTCGTGTTGTTGAGCCTGATCATCGTCCCGTAGATGGAAGATGCGAGAAAGCCCTTTGTTCTTGTGACCTGCTCGTACTGTTTTTCAACCACTCGGAGAAGCTTCTCAGAATCATGGATTCGAATGGCTCCAGTCCCCCGTGCAGCAATCGCCCAGAGATTCTTTGAACCCATCACCGCTCCCATGCCCGTTCGACCCGCAGCATGAGACAGCCCATGAATGATACAAGAGAAGGCGACACCCTCTCTCCCTGCTGGGCCGATACAGACGACCTGGATCTTGGGATCTCCATGGTCTTTCCGGATCCTGGTCTGAATTTGAAAGGTGTCGAGCTGAGAGAGACTCGAGGCATCCCGAAACTCGATCGTCCCATCATGAATCCACAAGTAGAGAGGTCTCTCTGCCTTTCCTTGGAGGACAAGATGGTCGAATCCGGTATAACGGAGCTCGGCGCCGAAGAATCCCCCCATCGCAGAATCGCCTAAGAGACCCGTCTCAGGGGACTTTGCTGAAAAGTTAATCCGAGAGTTGGAAATCCCTGCAACTCCTGTCAGCAGACCGGCACCCAAAATAAGAACATTCTCCGGCCCCAGGGGATCGGTCTTCTCCCCAACCATCTCGTAGAGGAGGTGGGTATTGATCCCGCGACCACCTAAGAAATTCCTTCTCAATTCCATTGGGATCTCTCGGATATCAACGGTCTCTGAAGTTAGGTTGACATAGGCGATTCTACTCATCCGGAATGATCCTCCTCGATTTTGACTGGTACTCTCTCCAAGAGACTGGTGCAATGATCATCCCTGAGCGGGAGTCAAGCCACTTGATCTTCCAATCCTGGTGGCACTGTGGACATTGAGCAATCGGTTCCATCGGCCAGACACTGAATCTTGAACTACAGGCCTTGCATCGAATCTGAATTTCTTTTTGCGTCATAATCGTTCCCACACCTTCCTTGTTAGCAAAAATCGAATCAGCTGGTATCAAAAACTCCAAGAGCATAGAGTGAGATAACTATCGATAAAATCAATAAAGTTATCATAGCTCCCGGAAAGGGTGCTTTCAATCGATTTGCTCAAGGGCTCCTAAAAACTGAAAAAGGAAGCTCTGAGCACGAATAAGGTTTTTCCGCTAATAGCTGGAAACCAGGAAGTTATGACCTCTCACAGAGATTCAGAGACAATCTGCCCTGGATTGGCCACTTGCCAATCCAGAGCAGAAGACTGGGCCTAATTCTTCCTCTCAAAGAATTAGGCCAGAACTGTTATCGATCAACCTCTCTACTCTGCGACCTCTGAGTGCTCGAGCGATTTCCGTAAAACGGGGAGCCCGGGCGAGAAAATCAGCTTTTTTTATAGTTTTACCACGTAACAGGATAGAAGCCTGTGTTCGCAGTGAAGAGCGCCTTTTTGGAAGATTTACGCTCATTCACGGCAGGACAGTTCCTGACTTATCCTCCGCCGATTGGCAGGAGGAATGAGATTTCATCTCCATCTTGAATCGGGGCAGACAGGCTCCTCTGGATTTCTCCGTTAAGGGTGACGACATAGGCAAGAGATCCATCCGCTTCCTTTACCTCCCTCTCGATATCAGCGCCTGTTTTTTCGTGAAGATAGCGGATCAATTCCTCCAGGGTTCCCCCGGGCCACTCGATCTCTATCCTCCTCTTCCCGATCCATTCTGCGATGGGTCGGACCGTGTTAACGGTGATTGCCATCTAAACGTCTTCCGGTCCTTTTCAATCCAAAATCGATATCATAAGTCTCAACGCGACGTTCAACAGAACCTATCTCGTCCGCTAATTTTAGCATGTTGGCCTAAGATTGACCACCTATCGCTTTGTGGAGTTTCGTCAGTTTTGTGGAGGTTCATGGTCCCTAAGAGAGGTTTGCCGTGGAAGGGTGTCAGTATTCCTCGGACCCTTCCCAAATCCCTTTTCTCGGTTTTTCTCTGATGGAAGTGGAAAAGGAGCGCTCTTCGCTGCTCAAAAGCTTTTCTCGGTGCTGTCAGTTGTCCGTTGTCAGTGGTCAGTTGTAACGATCCATTCACGTCATTCGATTGAAAATCAAATTCCCTGAACCCGTCACTTGAATAGCCGTGGATGTGCAAATCTTAGTCTTTATGGAACGAACCACGCACGACGGACCACGAACACCGACTTTTGGTTCAGAGCTTCCTTTCCCACTTTCTGCTGAAATACTCTGGAAATGGCTTCGACACATGTGGTCTAAGGGAATATGGCCAAGAGCCCGTCCTTACCTGTCCCGCCCTCGGATCGAAGGGGTCAACGCTAAAAGGAGGAGGCGAAGGGACTGGAAATATGGCAAAAGACTCAAATGTTTGGTAGGATACATCCTCGGGCATCGCCTTTTCTTCTCTACTTGCCGAGGCGATGCCTAAGACAGCCGAAAGTTCTCTCTTGGAGAAAACCGAACACGCGTCCGGCTGCAAGATTGACTAAAAACAAGGGAGTGACGAGATCTGATTGTCCATAACAAAGCGCAAGGGTCTCTTTTGAAGATCTTCGTCAACGGCGTTGAAACCGAGGTCCCTCCAGGAACAAATGTATCCAGATTACTTGAAATTGTGCAGGAGTCACCCACCTCGGAAATGATCGTCGAGATCAACCGCCGATTTGTCCACGCTGAGACCTACGACCGCACGATGTTAAAAGAGGGGGATCGCATGGAGATTATCCACCTGGCCATGGGAGGCTAGCATTTCTATTCTGTGGCCAAAACAATTCACAAGTCGTTCTCCATAATGAACGAATTAGCTCAATTTTGTTAATTCACCCCTCTTGAAACACAGCCATAAAGTGATATCATAATTACTCTGTTCACTGTGATGAACCCTGGTATTTGATCGTTTGCATACACGGGGAAAACAATGTTACTTCCGAAGTTCACTTTTCACGAACCGGAGACCCTCGACGAATGCCTGTCACTTCTCGATCGCTACGGCTCTGATGCGGCAGTCCTTGCCGGCGGCACCGACCTGCTGGTGAACATGAAAAAGGGCCTAATCAGACCCTCGGTGGTTGTGTCATTATCCAGGGTTGGCGAACTCCAGGGGATCTCAACAGACGGAGATTCTGGAAAGCTTCGACTGGGATCGATGGTAACGATGGATGCAATCGCGACTCATCAAGTGATCAAAAAGCATTTTAGCATCCTGGCTCAAGGAGCTCAAAGACTGGGATCTCCTCTGATTCGCAACCGTGCGACGATTGGAGGTAATCTGGTGACTGCAAGACCCGCTGCTGACTCTCATGGCCCTCTCATTTGCCTTGGGGCCCAAATCGAGCTGACAGGGCCGTCCGGGAGCCGGAAGGTTCCAGTGGAAGATTTTTTCCAAGGCCCTGGAACGTCTGTCAGAAGGTCCAATGAAGTATTGACGCAAATCACGATCGATAAGATTCCTCCAAAATGTGGGGGCGTCTACCTCAAGTACGGTATTCGCAAAACCTTGGAGATCAGTGTCGTCAATGTGAGTGTCTTGCTGTGTCTAGAAAAAGACAAGACAATCGCACACGCCCGAGTCGCTTTGGGGGCAGTATCTCCCAAAACCATCCGCTCTCCGGACACGGAGAGATGTCTCATTGGAAACCCGCCCGATGAAAAAACTCTGAAAAAAGCGGCAGAAGCGGCCGCAGCCCGATGTCAGCCCATATCCGATATCCGAGGATCTGCCGAATATCGTCAGATTCTTGTGGAAGTTTTGACGCGAAGGGGAATTGAGGAGGCGGCTCGACGGGCACTGTCCCGTAAGGTCTAGAAATCCGGAAAAGAGGACGGGCCATGGCACAAACGATTCAGATCACGGTAAACGGTGTCTCTCATGATCTCCTGGTTGAATCCAATCGAACCCTCGCCCAGGTGATCCGTGAGGACCTCGGCCTTACGGGTACGAAGCAGGGATGTGAAATCGGCGACTGCGGCGTCTGCACGGTCATTCTCGATGGCAAGGCCGTCAACTCCTGCCTTGTCTTAGCCGTTGAGGCAGCCGGTCATACGATCACGACCATTGAGGGCCTGGTAGGCGAAAGGGGGCTCCATCCCCTCCAGTCCGCTTTTGTCAATGAGGGTGCGATTCAGTGCGGTTTCTGCACATCTGGAATGATCCTTTCGGCCAAGGTCCTGCTGGACCATAACCCACATCCGACCAGGCAAGACATTCGCCAGGGTATTTCGGGTAACCTCTGTCGCTGCACGGGCTACCAGAAAATCGTTGACGCCGTTGAGGTGGCTGCAAAGATGTTGACCTCTGAGAAAGGGAACGATGATGGTTAGCAAAGACAGGCATGGCTATACGATCCTCAACTCAAGGCTTCCGAGAATCGATGCGCCAGCCAAAGCGACGGGACAGGCAATCTTTACCGACGACATCTCCATGCCAGGCATGCTCTATGGAGCGATTTTGCAAAGTGACATCGCCCATGGCCGTATCCTCAACATCGATACGTCAAAGGCTCAACACCTTCCGGGGGTGAAAGCCGTTATCACCCACGAGGACGCTGGCACGATCAAGTACGGTGTGAGTCCCGCGAGATACGATGAAACCATCTTTTGCACCGACAAGGTCCGATACATCGGCGATGAGATCGCCGCAGTCGCAGCCGTGGATTGGGATACCGCCCAGGAGGCACTCGCACTCATCCGAGTCGACTATGAGGAACTGCCGGTGATGCTCGATCCCGTTGAGGCCATGGCTGAGGGATCTCCTCTGATCCACGAAGACTTCCCCAGAAACATTACGGCTGAAGTTCACCAGGAATTTGGCGACGTGGAGACTGCCTTCTCCGGGGCAGATTACGTTCGAGAGGACAGATTCGTGAACGATCGTCTCGACGCAGGTTTTCTGGAACCCCAAGCCTGTATTGCCACATATGATTCCCATGGAAACCTCACCATCACGACATCAACGCAAACGCCCCACTACGTTCAACGAACAATCGCGATGACCCTGGGACT
>WVXP01000160.1:19039-19525 GCA_011773445.1 Pseudomonadota bacterium
GCACGTCACAAGTTTTTTGTCGAATTGAAAACCGGGGTGAAGAAGGATGGAACCCTCGTTGCGATACAAAACAAGACCATTCTTGATGGCGGAGCCTACACCAGCTTCGGCATCGCCACCGTTTATTATGCAGGTTCTCTGCTTGGAGCACCTTATCGGATAAAGGCCATGAAATACGACGGGTATCGCATCTACACCAACAAACCCGCCTGCGGGGCCCACAGGGGACATGGCGGCGTTGCCAACAGGGCCGCNNACGACATCAACGCAAACGCCCCACTACGTTCAACGAACAATCGCGATGACCCTGGGACTTCCGCTTCACAAGGTTCGGGTCAAAAAGCCCTATGTTGGTGGTGGCTTCGGAATCAAGGCGGCCGGAACGACACAAGAGATGAGCGCCTGTATTCTTGCCATGAAAACAGGAAAACCTGTCAAGATGGTTTTCGACCGGAAACAGGTTTTTCTTTACGGCCGGGCACGTCA
>WVXP01000160.1:19618-27866 GCA_011773445.1 Pseudomonadota bacterium
GAAGTTCAGATGGACTGCATCGCCGAAGAGCTTGGTATCGACCCGGTTGAGCTTCGGCTGAAAAATGTGATGGAATCGGGCGAGACGACCGTCAATCAGCTCTATCTCAGCAGTTTCGGCATGCGGGAGTGCCTGGAGGCAGTGAAGGAGAACTCGGCATGGAGGACCAAGAAGGGAAAACTTCCTCGAGGCAGGGGTATCGGAATGGCCTGCGGTTTCTTTGTTTCTGGAGCAGGTTATCCTATCTACCGAACCGAGATGGCTCATTCCCACGTATTTATCAAGGTGTCGGAAGATGGAAACGGAATCACAGTCTTCACCGGATCTGGTGAAATTGGCCAGGGCTCCGATACGACCATGGCCATGATTGCCGCCGAGATGATGGGACTTGCGCTCGAGGATGTCCGAATCGTCTCGGGAGATACGGAACTCACCCCCGTGGATCTCGGAGCCTACTCCAGCCGTCAGACCCTGATGACCGGCTGGGCAACCAAACGAGCTGCCGAAGACGCCCGGTCTCAGATCGCCGAAGTCGTTGGCGAGGTATTTCAAGTGGCCCCCGAGAGTCTCGTCTTTCAGGACGGCGTGATCCTCGGAACGGAGAATTTTAGTCTCCTGGAGCAGATTCGCCGGAACTACATTGGCGAGCATCGAGGTTTTCAGGATAGGCCATCCGGAGAGTCCCTCACCTTCCGCGAGGCTGCTCGACTGGCCTTCAACGAACGGGGAATCGTCATCGGGCGCGGCCTTTACAGACCACCCAAATTGGGTGGCGACTTCAAGGGGGCCGCTGTCGGAACCTCTCCGGCCTACGGTTGTTCCGCTCTTGTTGTTGAAGTGGAGGTCGATCTGGAGACCGGTGAGGTGACCGTCCCAGAGATGACCGAGGCTCACGACTGCGGGTTTGCCATTAACCGCACTTCTGTGGAAGGTCAGATGGAGGGATCACTTGCTAACGGCGTGGGAGAAGCTCTGTTTGAATCCGTGAAGTTTGGAGAGAGAGGAGAGATATTGAATCCGACCCTGGGGGACTACAAGGTTCCCACAGCCCTCGACCTACCCGATATGAAGGCCATCATCATCGAAAGCGACGAACCCAATGGACCTTTTGGAGCCAAAGAGGTAGGCGAAGGAGCTATCATGCCCGTCATCCCGGCCATT
Organism: Pseudomonadota bacterium; assembly: GCA_011773445.1. Taxonomy (GTDB): domain Bacteria; phylum Desulfobacterota; class BSN033; order WVXP01; family WVXP01; genus WVXP01. The sequence goes on from WVXP01000160.1 coordinate 20,780, forward strand.
CTCAATGCCATATACGACGCAACAGGGGTCCGAATCAGCGAGCTGCCGGCCAGCTCTGAGCGTATCTTAATGGCTATCCGGGCCAAAGAAAAGGACGACTAAAACACGGGGGGATGTCACCTAACTCCCGAAAGCCTTCCAGGGAAGTTCTCTTATGTCACTGATATTGAGTTCCAGCATTTTGATGCTCGCGAGTATCCGATCCACGTTCCGTTCCACCGCTTGAATCCCTTGGCCCCTCGCCTTCAGATCCTCAGCGAGTCGGCGCATCTTCTGAATTCGCGTATCTATTTCTTTGAGATTCCACTGCTCCATATCACTTCTCCTGCTTCCGGAGGTCCTTGAATCTTCTCGCCTTAACCTCATACCTCGGAAGTGAGCCGTAGGGATGGACCTCAATACGGTAGCCGAGGTTGGTCTTGAGCCGCAGCTGATCCTTCAGGCGGGAAAGAATCGCTTCTTGTTCTCCCCCGAGGTTCGGAAGGACCTCCACCCTCAAGAGGATGTCATCGATATCTCCCCTCTTGCTCACGACCACCTCATACTCGTCCCCGAGCTCCTCCATACTTCGGACGACCTCTTCAATCGCCGTCGGTGCCAGAAGGACCCCCTTCACCTTGGTAATGTCATCGGCACGTCCGATGATTCCCCCACACTTGCGAAAGGTTCTCCCACACTCGCATCCCTCTTGAGTCCAGGCGGTTAGATCTTTCGTGTCAAATCGGATACAGGGTTGTGCCATTCGGTCAAAGGCGGTGATAATCACTTTGCCGACTCTGTCGGGCTCTTCAACAATTTCTCCCGTCTCCGGATCTTCGATCTCAACCAAAAAGAAGGCCTCGTTGACATGAAGCCCACTTTGAGCCTGACACTCGTAGGCCCAGGCACCGACTTCTGTTGCTCCCACGTGGTCATACACTTTAGCTCCCCAGGCTTCCTCCATCCGGCGCTTGGTTGATGATATGCTGGCTCCAGGTTCACCCGCGCAGGTGATCTTTCTCATTGACAGATCCTTCGCAGGATTCATGGAGAGCTTTTTCTTTGCCACATCTGCCATCCCGAGAACATAGGTCGGGGTCGCCATCATGGCCGTGGCTTTGAGTTCCTGGATTTTCAGAATTCTCGCTTCTGTATTCAGTACACCCCCTGGAATCACTTCGCATCCAAGTTTCTCAGCCGCGTAATGACCTGCCCAGAACGCAACGAAGACATTATACCCGAAAGGTATGAACACCCGGTCCGTGTCCCGGTATCCATGGGCATGCAGGATATAACTCCAGCATTCAGACCACCATTCCCAATCCTGCCATGTATCAGCCTGGTAGACCGCTCTACCTGTTGTTCCACTGGTCTGCCGATATTCGGTAACACGGGAAAGCGGTACGCATAAGCCCTCACCGTATGGGAAAGGGCCCTGCTCCTGCATTTTCTGAATCATGGCTTTTTCGACCCGAGGAACCTTCCGGATTTCCTCAAAAGCCCTGAGGTCCTCAGGGACAATCCCGGCTTCCTGATACAATTTTCTATGAAACTTCGAATTCCGGTAAGCCCATTCGAAGATCCTTCTGAATTTCCTGACTTGCAGGGTGTGGAGTTTCTCTGTGGGCAGGGTTTCAATGATCGGATTCCAGTAAGTCATGTCCATTCGTTTGTCGGGCCCCATCTTTTTCCTGAGCAGGCTAAGCAGCAAAGGCATTGTTAGGAGCAACAGGAGGAACTATCAGTCCCACAGACCGGCTCTTTTTTCCCGGTCAGAGCAGCACGAATCATCGCGGTTGCGCACCCCACGCCGCTCTCCACTTGAATCGCCTCCGCCGGACAGTTGAGCTGGCAAGCGCCACATTCCATGCATGCCTGAGGGCTGACCAGCTGCGCCACGCCATCTCCAGTGGCAAAAACACCGTGGGGACAAACCACACTGCAAATCCCACAGTTAATGCAGCCTTCCGGATCATATTGAAGCGTGTTGGATCGGTAGGCATTCAGCATGTCATCGACCTCCCCATACGCGGAGAAGGGAAAACACCACGGCCATACAGAGCCCAGTGCCAAACATGACCGCCATAAGAGGAATATAGGCGAATATCTCGCGCCTAACGCCACTTCTTGACGTGAAAGGTGTCGATCCTGTGAAGTTCAGCGCAAGAAAAGCTGTCACCGATGACAAGACCAGTATCCCCATGAGTACCCATCCAGCCTTCACCCACCAGGCTCCTTGAGGATGACCCAGAAAGGCGGTTAGCACAAAGGGAATGGCCACGGCTCCCCCCAGTATGAATCCTTTCGTGCTGAAGTTGGGGGTTGGCAGCCACGGAAGTAGAATGGGAAATAGAACCACGCCAGCAAGAATTGCCGACACAACTGCCAGAGACACAAGGAGCCCACCAAGTAGAAAAAGGCCGACGCCGGAAATGACGAGTGCTGGAAACACGTGAGTTAGTTCCACTGGAATCAGAACAAGGCGATCTCGCAGGGTAAAAGTGACCCGCCGCATTTCGGGGGTCGCCTCATGGGTCTCGAGATATTTTGGCAGGTCGGCCACCCGAATCGGACCGTACTCGATGCAGAATCCCGATCGCTTCTCGACTTCATGAGCAGAGACACCGGCGGCACCAAGCTGGGGTAATATGAGGGTCCGGTGACTGACGATCTCTTTCAAACCCGTTAATTCAATCCGATGAACCAGCTCATCAGTCCCGAAAGTCCCCTTGCCGGCAGCACACCAGACGTTGATTCCCTCCGTATCGAGCACGAGGATGTAACCATCGAATCCGGCGAGCGCTGATCGCAAACCGTCGAAGCTTAGTGTGTAGTTGGCTGTCACGAAAACCGGGGAGTCGGGCGAAGGGTTCCCCAGGCCGTATAACCCCGGTTCGACGCGATGTTCGCCACGCCGATACCCCCAGCGAGCGAGGAAATGGCCCCAGTGATCCGCAAACGTGATGGTACTGGTGGTAGGGTGTATCCGATCTCCAGTGCCAGCAGTCGTTTTATACTCGCTCATGGGTCACCCTTCTATCGTCATTCGAGGAAGATTAGAAGCCTCTGCCAAAGTATTTGCAACCTGTCTTTTTGATTCAGTCTGCGTCACCCAGCACATCACGCTGAATCAGTTCCAAGAGCCTGTCCCTGATTTTTCTGAATGCCTCGAGCTCCTCCTCCCTCGAACCCTTGGCCTCGGCCGGATCTTCAAGATCCCAATGGATGTTCAGGCCGCTACCCGTAAAGACCGGACATCGGTCCCTGGCCTCATCACAGGTGCTGATAACAGCATCAAAGTCCTGTCCGAGAAATTCATCGACATGTTTAGACCGCTGGCCCGATATATCAATCCCATCCTCTGCCATCACCTCGATGGCTAAAGGATGAACTCGGGAAGGACTCGTCCCGGCACTAAACACTGCGTAACCACTCCCCCCATAACGTCTCAGCAACCCCTCCGCCATTTGGCTCCGGCATGAGTTGCGGATGCAGAGAAAGAGAATCCGTTTCTCGTCTGCTTTCACCACGGATCTTCCTATTGGATCGGGCCTTCCTGATCGTCTACTTGATGCCGGGATTAGCAGCCGTTTCTTCCACTCCCTCCTGTAGGGAGACTAAATCGGCTGTCTCCTCGGCTCTGAACCAATGACGCGTCCGTTTGCAAATACCGACCAGCAGGAGCATAACCGGGACTTCAATCAAGACACCCACGACTGTTGCCAGGGCAGCTCCAGAGGCTAGCCCAAAGAGCATGACCGAAGTGGCAATGGCCACTTCGAAGTGGTTACTGGCACCGATCATCGCAGACGGCGCCGCGTCCTCATATGTTAATCGCAGTACCCTTGCCAGCCCATAGGCAAGCCAGAAAATGAGATTCGTCTGAATGAACAAGGGGATCGCGATCCACAAAATCGTAAGGGGGTTCGAAAGAATCACGTCACCTTTGAAAGAGAAGAGAAGCACCAAGGTGACGAGAAGGGCCACAATCGTGACCGGTGTCAAAACGGGGAGAAAACGCTCCTTGAACCATTGTTCCCCCTTCACCCTCAGAATCCACCTCCGGGAAAAGTAGCCGGCAACCAGGGGCAAAGCCACATAGATACCGATGGAGAGAAGCAGGGCCTGCCAGGGAACAGGCAGGCGGCCAACACCAAGCAAAAAACCGCCGAGAGGACCATAAAGGAAAAGCATTGTCAACGAGTTGATGGCCACCATGACCAGGGTGTGGCCGTCATTACCCTTTGCCAGATATCCCCACACAAGGACCATGGCGGTGCAGGGGGCGATTCCCAGCAAAATACATCCAGCAAGGTAGCTTCGCCACAGGGGCACCGCTAAAGTCTTCACCCCATCGACCAAAACGACCGTTCCTGCCCCGTGAGTCGCACCAACAGGCAGATCGAGACCAAGAGGCATTTTGACATAATCCGTCACATCGGTCCCGATGAATCCAACGAACACAGTCCCCAAAAAAAGAATCGATATCGCATACATGCTGAAAGGCTTGATTGCCCAGTTGACAAAGAGCGTCAATCCAACAGGCCTTGTGTTTTTGCCGGCCTTGAGGACCTCAGCAAAATCGATCTTCACCATAATCGGATACATCATGAAAAACAAACAGACAGCAATAGGGATGGAGACAACCGGGGCCTCACCCACGTAGATTGCCAACCCATCCATGAACCTTGCCACACCGGGAGCTATCTTTCCAAGAAAGATACCCGCTACGATACACAGGCCCACCCACAGAGAGAGGTATTTTTCAAAAAGGGTCAGACCTTTTTCATTCTTCCGATTGGACCGCTCTTTCAGACTCGACATATCGATCCTCCTCAGTATCCAGTCGTGCTACATGGCGCCGATGGTCCAGTCTGGGATAGCTGCGCACTCTTCATCTTTTCCATATTCTTGATGTTCATAGGAGTTCAATGGGTAGCTCTTCCCCCGCCGATTCAGAGAGCCCCGTGCCTTCCGTCTTTTCTCCTCTGAGCACCCCAAGCCGCTCATCGTCGCGCTTCAAGACCTCATTGTCTTCAAAACATTCTGCCAGGCATCTCAACTGAGAAGCATGGATTTTGTTCCGAGGTTCTGTCAAGGAATAGTGGATCCACACGCCTTCTCGCCGATCCTTGACAAGCCCCGCGTTTTTTAAGTACGCCATGTGGCGGGAGACCTTGGATTGCGTGAGTTCCAATACATCCATGAGCTCACAGATACAAAGCTCCCCCCTGAGGAGAAGGTGAAGAATTCTCAGGCGTGTTCCGTCGGAGAAAGCCTTAAACTGTCTGACAATTTCCTCCATCTTTGTCTCCTTATGATCTTCCCAAGAACGGGGCCCCCGTGCACGTTTCGCACGGTTGCGTTCAAAGTTCACCCAAGGATTGGACAAAACAGCCTTTCGGATTTGATATGGCTTTGCCTTTTTATTCATACATCCGGATAAACGGATATAATAACATCCTCTTTCATGAAATGCAACCATTAATTTTCCGAAGGGCTCGTTTTGACGGAACACTTCTTTCGTTGAGGTTCAAACCGTTTGACCGGCTCTGGCCCCATGTCTTATAATCAGCCCCACGGAATGAACCGGTATGAGACTTTGAGGACAGACGTCTTGATCATCGGCGGTGGTGCTGCCGGGGTTCGGGCCGCGATAGAGGCTGATAATCTGGGTAGAGAGGTCTGCCTCTTAAGCAAAGGCCCCATATCAAGGTCTGGCATAACCCCACTCGCTTATCCATCACTACAAGCTGCTTTTGGCATCAGTGATCCGAGAGACAATCCCGATGTTCATTATCAAGATACGATTGTCGGAGGGAAATACCTTGCCGATCAGAATCTGGCAAGGGTGTTGGCTGACGAGAGCATTTCGAGGGCTCTCGATCTCGAGAGGTTCGGGATCAAATTCAAAAAGCGGGAGGGAAAGTTTCTCCAATTCCATCACCCCGGACAGACCTACCCGAGGAACCTCTTCATCGTGGGTGGAGGATTTGGGCTGATTTCTGGGCTCAAATTGGAGCTTCGACGCCATTCTCGAGTCCAAGTCGTCGAAGATTTCTGCGTTTCTCATCTTTTAAATGACGGAGGAGAAGTCGTGGGCGCTTTGGGTCTAAATCTGAGAGATGGGAGATTCTCTGTCATCGCATCGAAGTCGACCGTTCTCGCATGCGGAGGTTATGGAGGGTTTTGGGGGAATACCGATACTCCACCCGATTCAACAGGGGATGGAGTGTCCCTGGGATTTCAGGCAGGGGCTGATCTCATCGACCTGGAGATGCAGCAGTACTATCCAGCTGTTTTTGCCTACCCTGAATCCGTTAAAGGCGTATTGATCCAATATGAGACGTTTCTCGAAAAGCAGTATTTGGATTTCAGATTGGTGAATAAAGAGGGCGAGGAATTTTTGCCCGAGGGCCCCCTGCCCGTTCGAGATACGTTAATGAGGCTCATCCTCAGAGAGATCGAGAAAGGACGTGGAACTGAGCACAGTGGGGTCTACATTGATCCCCGGCGTTCATCAAAGGGTCCAGAGGAAATCGATGAACTGATTCATGAACTCCTCAAGGTTCCCGATCNNAATTTAGGAATCGATATTCGTAAAGATCGGATCGAAGTCTGCCCTGCTGTTCATCACACACTCGGCGGTATTCACATTAACGAGAAAACCGAAACGTCGGTTCAAGGACTGTTCGCCGCAGGAGAGAACGCAGGCAACGTGCACGGGGCAGATCGAATCTCAGGGAATGCCCTCTCAGAAACCCAGGTCTTTGGTGCGAGAGCAGGGAAATACGCCTCTGAGTACTCGAGAGGGAAGAGGCACAATCCTCTTCCTTTGAAAGAAATTCGGGAGGGAATCCAAGCATGGAAATCCTTTTTGGAGAAGAAAGAGCAGGGCATCCGTCCTCTCATTCTCAGAAAAGAGTTGAAACGAGTCATGGATCGCTATCTCGGACCCAATCGAACCGAAGGGGAAATGAAAGAGGCTCTCCAAAAAGTACTCGACCTCAAACAGGATGGTTTGCCTAATATTGAGGTTACCGGCAGTCGAACATTCAATATGGATTGGCGCATGGCCATGGAAGTCTCCATGACCCTCGACCTCGCT
>WVXP01000067.1:0-3414 GCA_011773445.1 Pseudomonadota bacterium
TTGCTTTTCGATAAATCGGGGAATAATTCAGGGTTCGTTTCATAGAGACATTCTATATACCTCAATCGTTCTATCCTTGACCAAGAGCAATTGCTTTCTTTTTTGTGCCAATGGGATGTCTCAATCCCCGATAAGTTGGAAAGTTCATTATGGATGTCCCATTGGTTTTTGCACCTTTTTTCCATTTCGCTCACTGAGCATTCTCTAATTTCCTGCGTATCGCTTTGATAAGTCATGTAGCTGTGATTTGGCCCATAGTTGTCTGGATCAACCCAAGAATCGTGGAACAGCATGAGCTTGGAAAATCGACGGTGTTTCTTGACCTCCATTCCACGGTACCTCTTGACCTCACCGATAGGATCTCCTCTGTTGACTCTCTGACCGTCTCGAACATGAAGAGATCCCAAATGAGCGTAGTATGAGAAAAACAAACCTTTTTTGTCTGGATGAACCAGCGTGACCATCAGTCCTGTACCTTTCCCCTTATGCGCGGTAGGCTTTTCCTGAATCTGATGAACCTTCCCCGGTGCTGAGGCAACCATGACCTCTGCTAATGGAACCGTGTAACCGATCCCGGGTTTCCAACCTTTATCGAAATTTGCCTTAAACCGATATTGTGGCTGACTCGTATGCGGCCTCTCGAGATGGGGATTGCCTGCATTGTAAAGCCTGTTTTTCATGAACCATCGATCAAAGTCCTTGATGTCAAACTCTCCAGACCACTTATATTTCTTCTCCGATTTCGGAGCAGCCTCAGATGTCGCAGGCCCAACAACTCCCTCAATTATCAGGGCCAGACCTGCGGTGGCCTTTGCCGTCTGCTTAATAAAGTCTCTACGGTCGACCAATTGATTAAGGTGATTCACTTTGGACGTCCTCCCGTGTGATACTTAAGAAGTGTGTCACCGTCAACGAGTCACGTTACTCCTGTGGGATTCTGTCGGGAACATGAGGCAGCGAGAGCGAATCAGGGAGTCAACAGAGGGGATAGAAAAAGCCTCCAGGCTCTCATATCTGCCCTTTTTTCATGTCACTTCACCCCCGCTTTACGGAGGCCATCAAAAAGCCGGTCTAATACCGCTTGATCTTTATAGGGGAGCCTCTGCCTCCATGCCTCCGTAGAGGTCTGGGAGCCTAGCTTCATGGCTTCTGCCGCCTGAGCCTGGGCCTCCTCGTGCCGTCCTAGCTCAATGTAACTGGCAGTCAAATAAACGCGGGCAGGCAGAAAGTCCGGGTTACGGTCAAGGACTCTCTTGAGTGTTTCAATCGCCTCTTCATGACGACCCGTTAAGAAATACGCATGGCCTAAGTTCCATAGGTACCAGACCGGATACACGGGGTTGAGGCGCATCGCCTTCTTTACCAACCCGATAGCTTCCTCCGGCCTTCCAGTCCAGTTCAGAATATTCCCCAGCCTCACAATCCCATCAGCATCATTGGGATTGAGAGCGATGGCCTTCTCTAGCTCGGCGATGGCCTGCTCATGTTGCTTTTTCCACAGATAGATCTCTCCCAATATGGCGTGGGCTTCGGGCAGTGAGTCATCCAGGGCTATTGCCCTTTGAGCGAGTTCGAAGGCCTGCTCGAGAGACTGGGGATCTTGGCTCCAGCCCAAGGACCACTCATGGAAGTAGGTCAGACCCAATAGCCCATACGCTAGCGCAAACTCGGGGTCCAGATCAATAGCTCTCTCATACAGTTGCCGTGCCTGGACATTCGACTCTTTCGCATAACGATTTTTGTACTCCAACCCTTGCAATAAGGAGTCATAGGCCTCCATGTTGTCCGTGTATTTGCGTACCAGACGTTTCTGCTCATCTTCTGTTAACTTCACTGCCAGAGCCGCTACGATCTTCTGTGCGACTTCGTCTTGCAGGGCAAAAATGTCTTTCAGTTCCCGGTCATATCGTTCGGCCCAAAGGTGCCCCTCCGTTGTTGCATCAATAAGCTGGGCCGTGATTCGAACCCTGTCATCTGCCTTGCGGACACTGCCCTCCAAAATATACCTTACCCCAAGTTCCCGTCCCACCTCCGCTATTTTGATTTTCTTCCCCTTATAGATAAAGACGGAGTTGTGGGCAATGACAAAGAGGCCTGAAATCTTAGAAAGGTCAGTAATAAGATCCTCGGTTATCCCATCACTAAAGTATTCCTGCTCGGGATCTTCGCTCATATTGGTGAACGGCAACACAGCAATCGAGGGTTTATCAGGTAACTCCAGTGCTTGGATCTTGTCAGAGGGCACTTGTTCTGGCTGAGGGGAAGGACGCAAGAAAAAGTTCCAAATCCCCACAGCGGCGGTTGCGACCAGCAAAACCACCGCTAGAGTCAAAGTGGCCCTCCGTTTATGTCCAGGATCGTCCTTTCGCCTTCTGTACACAACGGAACCCGCCTCCTCAGGCTCCATCAATACCCGATATGCTCGGACCGGTTTCTTGATGTTTTTGACGCTTTGCTCTCCCAAATACTCGTAGCCAAGGGCCAGCGTGCTTTCGATATGCTCATAGGTGCTCCCAGAGATGCAAACCCCTCCCCCGTCAGCCAGACTCTCCAACCGAGCCGCGATGTTGACCCCGTCGCCGTAGATTCGCTCTCCCTCTTGGATTACATCGCCAAGGTTGACGCCGATCCGGAACTCCATCTTGCGGTTTTCAGGCAACCCCGCATTGTGACCTTTAAGCTCCTTCTGGATCTCAACGGCACACTCGACGGCCTTCACCACACTCGAGAATTCAGCCAGGAGATTGTCCCCTGTTGCATCCACTACCCGTCCGCGATGCTGCTGGATCAGTGCTGTCATGATCCCCAGATAGGCGTTCAAGGTGCGAATAGTCGACTGTTCATCATCGCCCATGAGGCGGCTGTAGCCTTTAACATCAGCACTCAGGATGGAGGTGAGCTTACGTGTCATAGCCCCTCCAGCCATGGGACCACCCCTTTAGCATCATGGAATGTGGAGAAGAGAAAAAAGAAAAAAGCCTCCAAGCAGGTACGAAAAACCCCACAGAGGCTTCATATCGGAACCTTCTGGACACCTTCTTTCATCAGTTCCTCCAGAAGGTCAAAGTGTTCGTGTTAGTTGGTCATACTCAACACCCCCTGTATATCACACAGGACGCACAGAGACAAGGCCTGCTCCTTATTGGGCAAGGTCCTTATTTCAAGAGTCGTAAGTGAGGAGGTGACCAAAAAACCGTTTATTTGCGTCTGAATAAACACAACCACGCGTCTCCCCAAATCCGAGATCCCCTCGTCTAGGGGCCACAAAAAAGTGGAGTTTCCTGAGTTTTCAGTGCAGGGAATTTCTAAGCTTCTGAAGTTTCCCGGCAATTTTGAATCTCTAGATGCGGCCTTCATGTCCCTTCGCTCCCTTGCTCTCGGGTTGACCCTCGCGGGCTAATCAAAAGAGGGATA
>WVXP01000067.1:3506-9008 GCA_011773445.1 Pseudomonadota bacterium
TCGGTCTCTTGAGAATTCTTGGATAATAGGCTATTATTCTGCCCGGCCCATGGTCTCCCTTCGTATCGGTCTATATGCATTGCCCAGAAAACCTGCGAAGGGATAGCTTTTTGGTGGGTGTCGCACATACGCGGGGGTAGGCATGGAAAAGATCGATTTCTCAGAGAACGCAGCAGCCTGGATTGGAAAGACGATCAGAGGGTTCCTCGATAATTCCAAGGAGAACACCCTCAAGGACGAGAAGAACAAAAGAGCATGGGCCGATCCACTTGTCGGATTTTCAAATGGTGCTGACCCACTATATCAGGAATTCAAACGACATATTGGGAGCTTCTATTGGACACCCACAGAAGCATTTGCAAAGGCATTTCCTCACATAAAGGTCTTACCCGATGAACTGACGGTCATCAGTTGGGTATTGCCGCAGACTGAGGAGACAAAGAGGGTTAGCCGAAAAGAAACCGTGTATCCTTCGGAGAATTGGGCAAGAGCTCGAATCTTTGGTGAAGCTGTTAACGTTCGGCTCCGTCAGCATGTGGTGGAGACGTTGACGGTCTCTGGATACAATGCGGTAGCCCCTCAGCTCTCCCCGCTTTGGGAAGAGAAGAGGTCTGAACGCTACGGAGATGCTTCAACATGGTCCGAACGACATGCCGCCTATGCTGCCGGACTGGGGACCTTTGGCCTGAGTGACGGATTGATCACTCCCAGAGGGAAGGCTATCCGTTGCGGGTCAGTTGTCGCCGAGATCGAAATTCCTGCCTCAGGAAGGCCATACTCTGAATCTCATGAATACTGCCTCTTCCGTACCCAGGGAATCTGTGGGAGGTGTATCCCCCGGTGCCCTGTGGATGCAATTGACGAGGCCGGCCATAACAAGGTGAAATGCAGAGACCATATCTTTCGGGTGACTGCAAAACATGTCCGTTCCCATTATGGCTTCGAGGGGTATGGCTGTGGACTTTGTCAAGTCGCTGTCCCGTGCGAATCCAAAATCCCCAAACCGTCGGATCTCGAATAGAGGCGGGCATGAGGGAGGGTTGAAAGATCATATGTTACAGAGGACCCAGAGATTGATGGCTATTCAAAGCCTGGGAAAGGGGTAGGCGAAAATTTTTTGGGTGTGACACTAAACATATGTTGACATATTTATCCGTTTACGTTAAAAATATATTAAGGGGCCATTTGGATGAATCAAATACTTGGCAAGGGGTGTGCGCGATGGTTTGGATAGTCTGTTATCATCGAAAAAACCAACCCAAAGTGGAGATTTCTGTCTGTCAGAGGTGCCGATACTTGAGGAAATGCAAGGAGTTCAAAAATACGCTCGAAAGTCGTCACCTCGAATTTGGGACCATACCCAGGGAATGGAAGAGTCTCTCGAGATCGAGAGGCGTGAAAGATGGGCCATCTCCTCAATAAAGACCCTTCCTTAGACGATCCACCTGACCTCACGGTGCAGTAACACTCCTTGCCTTTGGGCAGGGAGCCTCCAGTCACCCCGAGCTTTATAACTCATCACTGTCCTCAGAATTAACGATTCGGTTTGCTCTTTACGAATGTCAAACCTTGAAGGGGTGCAGTACATTCGATACACTACGAGACACAGGATTGGAGAGGAGCTACCTGAGGTTATTCTCTCTGGGTGAAAATAGAGGGACGATGAGGCCTCGGGACTCCAAGCAGGCCGTCGCGGCAAATGAGATGACTTCACGCGACGTTAGGAGTATGGGAATGGGACCTTTAGCTGGCTACAAGGTGGTGGAGATCGCAAGCATAGGGCCGGGGCCGATGTGTGCCATGCTGCTCTCGGACATGGGTGCGGAAGTCTTACGAGTCGATCGCATTCGGCCCAGTGGCCTTGGTCTAGCGATTCCTCCCAGGTTTGATTTGCTCAACCGGGGACGCCGATCCGTGGCTATCGACTTGAAGAAGAAAGAAGGGTTGAAGATTGCACTCCGGTTGGTGGAACAGGCGGATGTCTTGATCGAAGGTTTCCGTCCCGGCGTCGCTGAACGGCTCGGTATCGGTCCAGAAGACTGCTTCGCTCGCAACCCCGAGTTGATCTATGGGCGTGTCAGCGGCTGGGGGCAGGAAGGACCTTTGGCTCACGCCGCCGGCCACGATATAAACTATATCGCCCTGGTTGGAGCGCTACACGCTATCGGCCGGGCAGGAGAAACACCGGTCCCGCCACTCAATTTGGTTGCTGATTACGGCGGTGGCGCTTTGTATCTTGCCTTCGGCATCGTTTGCGGTTTGCTGGAAGCCTCGAAGTCCGGCCAAGGACAGATCGTGGACGCCGCTATGGTGGACGCCGTTGCGTCATTGATGACTGTCTTCTATGGCCTCCAAACGATGGGCATCTGGACCGACCGGCGCGGGGAAAACATACTGGACGGCGGTGCTCATTTTTATGACGTTTACGAAACCGCGGACGGCAAATACATCTCTATCGGGGCAATTGAGCCCAAATTCTACGCCGAGCTCTTGCACCTTACCGGATTGGACGGGGAGGACCTGCCTCATCAGATGGACCGAACGAAGTGGCCCGAAATGCACAAACGGCTCCGCGCCGTGTTCAAGAACAAAACCCGCAATGAATGGTGTAGCATCATGGAAGGCACCGACGTCTGCTTCGCCCCAGTCTTGTCGATTGAAGAAGCTCCGAACCATCGACACAACAAGACGCGTGGGACATTCGTTGAAATCGATGGCCAGATCCAGCCTGCTCCTGCACCGCGCTTTGGCCGCACGAAACCAGAAATTCAGGGTCCGCCTCCTGAGCCAGGCCAGCATACCGACGAGGCGCTGGCCGACTGGGGTTTCGCCGAGGAGGAAATCAAAAAGCTGCGTAAAGCGGGAGTGGTGGCTTGACAAAGCAGGATTGGCGTCTCGGTTTAAGTGATTTCATGGAAAAAATGTGAATTCTCGGTTCTTTGAGAAAAAGCCAATCTCTTTAGTGCTTACCGTAGTTTAAGCTTGTTCCTTTGCGTTGCGCCAGAATGTAAGCTTCCAAGGCCCTCATTCGGGGGTCGTCAGCTTCGAATGGTTCGCCTCTGACTGCCTGCTCGATACACCAGTTTATCATGTCTCACAGCAAAACCACCCGACCCATCTGCACCTGAAACTTCGGGTAGGTCTCAGGATGGGTGTTGGCCGCGTCTGGATGACACATGTCGCATGAGACAGCAATCGTGCTCCCGAGCAAATCGGCATCATGGAAAACGCGAGAGCCCTCTACGACGAGCTTCTCAAGTTCTCGTGCCCACATGAGGATGTCTTGCTCGGTGTACTTGCCATAGGCATGTCCCTCGCCTTGTTCCCCCTCAAGGAGATCCGAGTTGTCTGCCGGAGGTATGATCGTGTGGCGTTCCTTTTCCTCAATCACCCAATCGCGATTCGGGTTTTCCCGCTTCCATTGCGCCATCAGCATATCGGCAACGGCTCGACCTTCGGAGCGCGTCTCACTGGCAGTCTTCATCGTCTCATGCTTGCCCCTTTCAGGTGTATCTCCGCCGTGACCCAGCCCCACGAGCGCAATAGCAAGGCCTGCAAAGGAAAGGGCGGCTAGAGTATTCCTTGCATTCGAGAACATATTTTCCTCCTTATAGCTTTGCTTCTAATCCCTTAGTAGCTTGCCAGGTTGGGTTTTGGCGGCACGCCTTCCTTACCCCAGCTCGCTGTGTAGGCGCGAGGGACGGTGACAGGGTTTCGGTTCCACAGGTTATAGACCTTGTCCACGAGACCATCTGTGTAGACCCTCACCTCCCCATCACCGCACCCGTCGTTGGGGTTGAAGGGGTCGGACCGGTTCATCTCTATGGTTAGCTCAGGCATCCCCTCGGGCGCGTAGGGCCAGGGCCACGCAGTCGACAGCATTCCGTGGTAATGGATATTGCCAATCCGATTGGTCAGGAGCTGATGGGTATGCCCGTGAATAACCACCACGTCGTTGAATCGGTTCAGTATCGCTTGCACATCTTCGGCGTCATCGGTCCAGAAGTTCCAGGACTTGTAGAGCTTGTAAAGCGGGGAGTGGGAGAACACGATAATCGGCGTGTCGCTCGCATAAGTGGCCAAATCCGCACGCAGCCATTCCCGCTGCTCTTCACCCACCATGAATGGGCTCTGTACGCCATTGTCTAGGCCGGCCACGGTTTTCATTCGTTCCATCGGTGTCATTCCCCGCTTCGTCCAGAAATCCCGTTCAACAACACTATTCAGTGTTACGAAGTGAATCCCCTTGTAGTCCCAGGAGTAAGTCGGCTTACCAAAGAGTTCCCGCCACTTCGCACCCATGTCTAAATACCAGTCGTGCTCCCCAACCATCATCTTTACAGGAGCTTTCAAGTTCTTGAGGATCTGAGCACCGAGTTCCAACTCCATGGGCTGACCGAGCTGAGCCAAATCGCCTCCATAAAGGACAAAGTCTGGCTGAGGGTCGAGGTTGTTAACATCATCCACTGCTCGAAGAAGCGAACGCACAAAACGGTCATTGATGTCCTTCTCATAGAGATGAGAATCAGAGATGTAGGCGAAGCGGAAAGACTGGGCTGTCCCAGGAGAGGCCTCAGCCTGGTTGACTCGCACAGGTAGAAAAGTCGTGGGTGGGAGGAGACCTTTGGCCACAAGGGCTGCGACTCCCGCTGTGGAGAATTTTAAGAAGTCCCGGCGATTGAAATTCTTGGGCGAACTGAAAAGCACTTCGCTGTCTTTTCTATATCTGGTTTCAGTACTTCTGTGCTTCTTTCTCATCGATCTCCCTCCTTCTCACTTCTGGAGGCCTTGAGGGCCCAACACCCGTTTCTCAAAAACCAGGGTTCGTCGAAAAGCCAGCTCTTGATCACGGAAAGGACGTTCTTTTACTGCAAGGGCCTTTTGCTCCTCAAACTGGTTCTTATTCTCTTCGGCAAAACGACGGTCCGTCAAAGTGAAGAGAAAGGCTACAATCTGGTCAATCTCCGATTCCGTGAGGGCGAGCGGCTCCATTCCCCCGTCCAGAAAAGGATTCGCTTCGCCTCCTTTGTTGTAATGGTCCATCACATCCCATAGAGTATTCATGGAACCGTCGTGCATGTAAGGCGGAGTGATACCAACGTTCACGATCAAAGAGGTACGAAAGGCGCCGATGCCTGAGCGGTTTTTGGTGACCATAAAACGCCCTAGCTCGCTCATGTCCGTGCCGAGGGCCAACTGATCGAGAGACTGCTCCGAAGGGTCTTCTGCTAACGCTTTGAGCGCCCGGCGCGCTAGGGCTTCGAAGTCCTGATGGCGGGCAGAAACCCCGATATTGTGAAACCGGTTATCCGTGCCCAGTGGGTTTGAAGGGTTGATATGATGGCACGTGACACAGCGGGCCTTTCCGTTGAATAGGGCCCAACCTTTTTTTGCGTCTTGGGAAATAACCCCTGGTTCTCCCCTGAGGAAATGCATGAATGGTGAATCCACAAATATGAGGGTTCGTTCGAAGGCTGCTATGGCTTGGCCGATGTCCTCTAT
>WVXP01000067.1:9049-22004 GCA_011773445.1 Pseudomonadota bacterium
GAAGCAATGCCACATTGAGAGTCGTTGGTGAGTTGCGGCGACCAAGCTGGCTTCTGATGCCTTCAGAGACCTTTTGCTGGTCCGTGAATCCGCGGGTCACATCGTGACACGTAGCGCAAGCAACCGTTCCGTCATGCGATAATCGCACGTCAAAGTAGAGCTCTCGTCCCAGCTCCACGCGCTCGGGTGTCATCTTGTTCGCCTCCGGAATGAATGCTTCCCAGACAATCGGGTCTAATCCTTGGGGTGGCTGGGTCACATCCACATCTCCGATCAGGTCCCCGAGCGCCGATTTTTGGTATTCCATCGTCGCGGCTCCATGGGGTCCCAGGAGTATACTCCGCCGCTCCTTCCCTTCTGCGATGAGAAAACTGCCCAGGAGTCCTAATGCTAAAACAGCGAAAAGAGCTACCCGTCCACTGCGAAGGCTCGTCCTGTGTTTCGTGAACATCATGAAATTTCCTCCTATAGAAGGATGTTCTCGGTGATCTCCCTCATGCACCAAGAAAGCTGGCACCTCATTCAAGGGAGAACTTCGAGTTACTGAATCTATGGGTTGGGTCGGGCTGAGTTTTAGTGACCTGTCCAACAAAATTACCCGGCCACAGATCAGCTCGTCAAGATGAGGATATTCCTGCCGTGTGCAGGTTATCCAACATAAACCCTGGGGACCCGTTTTCCAACGGCGCAGACGATTTCGTAATTGATCGTGCCAACCTTGGCAGCGATCTCATCGACCGAAAGTTCCTCACCAAAGAGGATTACCTCGTGTCCTTGGGCATGGGGTCACGTCATCCTTCACAGAATTTTAGCCTTCCCGATTTTCTGATTGACATGATGTGCAATTAATAATTCCGATGACCAGGAAAAATCGTTTTGCAGATTGCATATTCCCCGCTTTGTTCTCCCACACAGACTTTAATCCCCGCGTCTTTACATACTCTGATTAACTCGTTCAATCTTTTGAGCGCATGCTCGTGAGGCCTTTTATTTTCTAGACAGAAGTCCGAAGCGGGAGTTATTAGGAATGGAAATACATTGATGACTTCAAAATATCTCCTGTGCGCCAATAAGAATTGAATGGTCTTTCTAAAATCATCCTCCGTTTCACTTGGGGAACCGACAAACACAGAAGGATAGGGCATTATATTGTGATCATCCAGGTTTCCAATGAACATGGAGAGCTGTTTCGAGGTGATCCCTTTATTGATTTCATTGAGTACTCGATCGCTTCCAGATTCCAGTCCAAAATAGATTAGCTTGCAGCCCGCATTTTGCAAACCCGAGATCTCTTTTCTGGACAGATCTGCCCTGGCCATTCCCGCCCAGGGTTTTTTGAAATCTTTGAAGTATTCACAGAATTCAAGCAGGTTATCACCATTAATTGAATTGTCCGTGCATGCGAACATCTTCGGGTCATATTTATCAATCAGTTCTCGAATTTCTCGAACAACTTTCTTGGGGTCCCTTTCCAGATAACCAGAATTCCAACCTTTCGCTAAGGAACAGAACCTACACCCGCCCCAGATGCAGCCATGTTTCAACCGAAAAGGAAGCATGTCAAAGAGATATTTGTACCTATTTTCATATACAGGTGTGGGTAATGAATCATAATTCACAGGTTCCCCGCTTCCATTCGATTGAAAAAGATGATTCAAATGTCTCACATGGATTTTGTTGTTCCTCAGTTCATTTTCGTCAGTCCATGACCCCAAGGAATTGCCAAAAAAATAGACCTCAGTATCAGTCGATTTCTTTCTAATCTGGTTCGCGATTTTCAAGACGGCGTCTGTAGGGACTGTCACAAACCAAGACGGTATCGTTATGAAAGTCGATTCGTATTCACCCCAGGATACTCGTTGGTATCCAATTTCAACGCTATCCAGCAAATGATAATACAAAGGATAAAAGCCTAATGAATCTATTAGGATATCCTGGTTCTCAAAAGTGGAGAGGATTTCTCTTAGTTTTATTCTGTTCTCTTGATAGATCTCGGCATTAAAATCGATGACATCCAGGTCGCACATCTCCCTGAGTGATGCGATGCCATACCCCAGATAGGCGCTGGGATACAATGGCAGATGGGTCGTGAAGGGTGTCACTAATGCGACTTTCATCTATAGAGGTCCATTTCAAACAGCGAACAGATGATTAGGAGTTTAGTACCAATTCTCGAGAATGATTCAGAATGTCTATTTGTTATTGAGAGAGAATCCTCACGCTCTCTGAACGCGATTCCCGGCCTGTTTTATTCTTGGTCCGGCATAACTTGCGAATTCACCGGCGACCGGTCAGACAGTATATATTCGCCGCTTCGGGGAAAATTCTCGTCATCGGGACGGGTATTTCAGCAATAGCTCAAGGTTCGCTCCAGAATCATCTGCCCCCAATAATACATCAGCAAAGAACTTTTGAAGGATAGTAGCGTACCCGCCGCCCTATAGATGGGCGATCTTAACATTTGGTGGAAGAAATGACCGCCCCGGATGAGTGCAGGGTCATTGAATTCCCACGATTATTTGGCAGAACAGTTTGCCAAGTTATTTCTGTAACAAACCGATCAGAAAATCAGTACTGTGGCACTACCGTCGGACTGATCGTTTGATTTCCCTTATAGAGATCCTTATTGACCAAGATTATACTGATTGTGGGGTCATCTACATATACATAGCCGCGATTATGAAGAAAAGCTTTTAATTTTTGGAAATCGTCTGCTTGAACCGTTTTATAAAACTCATCTGCTAAGTTCTTATCCTGTGATGCAGCGATCATAAAATCGATCATACCTCCTGCTCCTCTTGGCATGATAACCACCTCCTGTAAAAATGTTATTGGACAGAGGGCTGCGCAATTTCTGCAGCAGCCCTATCGAGCACCCGTTTACAATAGGGCACTTCGGGGTGCATATCCCGGAACCATTCTGACGGACGAATCATTCCGTTTTCCCTGCACTGCTTTTGATATGTGCATTTGGGACAGATTGACCCATCCGGCGCAATTGCATTTCGATACTCACAAGAAGAAAGCACTTTTTCGATCATACCGGGTCTATATTTGCCAAATCTATCACGTGAGGAGTGTGCCAGGGTGATATCCCGGTTTGCCATGACAAAGAGGCTACCGGCCCGGTATAGTGGATGCGACAGAGGAATCCATGGCATCTTAAGCAATCTTGAAGCAACGCAGGCTAATGGGTTGTTCAGCACATACGTCTTCATACCGCACAAGTTTAACAGTGAAACCATCCGAACCAGTTGCAAAAAATCATTAGGGGTCAGAAGGTCTTTGGACAGATCAAAGATGTCATTCGTTACTCTGATTAGCTGGATAAGGGTCAGACCCTTTGTGTGAGGAAATCTCTCGTAAATGTCAGATGCAAATTGCGGCAAATCGGGAAGCAGGCTCTTACATGCGGTTGCAAATATTACACAGGAAATACCAGCATCGTGTATCTTTTCGATGCCCTTCAATGTCTGCTCATATGAGCCTTCTCCACGAACAAGGTCATGAAGTTCCTCTGGCCCTTGCAGGCTCACTGAGATCGAAAGGCAGTCATAGTATGCCAATCGATCGACAACATCATTCATAAGTACCGTTCCGTTGGTATTCAAAGATACTGCCTCATAGCCCAGATCAAAGGCATGATCCAGCGTCTCAAAAAGCCCCTCCCAGAGTAGAGGCTCGCCGCCTGTAAGATGCACGCGACGGTATCCCATGTTGTACCCCTCAGCGATAATCTTCATAACGAGATCAACGGGCAGGCTAGAGCGCTCCGGAATCCCAGCACGAGCAAAGCAATGCGCGCAGGTGCTGTTACAATGGGTCGTTACCTCAATACCGAGGCTTTCCTCGCCAACGCTTTGATTGATGCTCTCGCCAGTTCTACTGTTCATAGAGAGTTTTGCCCGAACGCCAAGGGGGCCAAAAGCGCACGAAATTCATTTGCCAGGCCCGTCAGACGGTGAGAGTCAGCAATTGAAACAGCCGATTCGAGTTCGTCGCGAATCTTCTCTACTACTTTGTCAATAACGCCATTTTCCCGGATGTGATCCCAGATGGCCCTGTTATAGCTTTCTCTGTGCATTGGCTCCTCTTCGGTATACTTATCCCAACATTTCTTTAGGTCTTGAGGCAGACAGACGTAAATCGAGGTATGTAGAGACTTCATCATATCTATTTCAATATCCTTGATGTCATCGAGAAGCCTCCATGCAATGCCAAAGGAGCCATATGCGGTCATAATGTCAGAGCTAAGTTCATCGGGAGTGGTCATCCTTTCTGCCAACAACGCTGGGGCTATCAGGCCTGTGGCCATCTGTTTCCTGAATAGCTCACAGTAGTGGTCCAAGGTCTCCATTTCAGCAGAGCTGAAGATACCCTTGAAGTAATCGTCGATTAGCCCTCGGAGGATCTCGTGCCCACCGTCGACCTCGCAGGCTAAGTCCTCGAAAGCGTTGTTCATGATCATCCATGCCTGGCCTCTCAATAAAAGAGTCAGGTGTGTGACCGGCATCTCGTGATCGGTAAGATGATCGTCCATGGAGTGAAGCGTCATGGCCATGGCGTGTCCGGCTATAGCGTTTTTGATATCCTCCTGTTTCAACTTTTTATCACGGACCCTGGATTGAATAAGCCAGTAGATAATCGACCAGGTAGGTACGGGGTAATGTCTGAAGAAATCGAGCTCATCGCCAAATGACATCCCTGTATATTGCATGAGAAACATCAACGCATTTGTCTGAGTTGACTCTGGCAGGGACCTGCAGAGCATAATAATCTCGTCATTCAAGTCCCGATAGAATTCTCTTTCCCCATCAGAAAGGGTGATGGAGCCGAAATTGACTCCAGCAGGATGTGTCAGGAAATTCTCAAACTCATTTTTCATTCGATACCAGCCTGTTAAATGAGATAGTGCAATAGAGGGATCGAGGTTTCACATCGCTACTCATTGCCTCTGGTGTTAGGGACCGACAAACCATGATCCGCCACGAGATTCATCATTTCATCCAAATCCCATTGCAATTCCATCTCTTCAAATAGTGCTCTTGCCTTTTCGAGGTAAGTTTCTGCTCTTGATCCGTTTATCTCTTGATAAATGCTTTTGTCTTCGAGTAAGCGCTTCCCTAATTCCAAGTAAGACCTCGAAAGCTCAAGGCGTGCGCCAAGACGCTCTCCCTCCCTAACGGCTTTATTCCACCAGTTTAGTGCTTTCCTCTGCTTGTTGATTAACCAGAAATAGACACCCATCATCTTATAGGTTTCCGTGCGGTGCAAAGCTGCCTTGCGTGAAATTTTCAAGAGCACTTTGCCCGATTTACCGGCCTTATTTCGATATTCGGATGCCTCCCATTGCTTACCTTTCTTGAGTGATTCCTCGAGGCATTGTAGAAGATAGGCAAATTGACTCCGATAAAATGGAGCCAATTGTATAGGGACCGCTTTAAATCCAGATCGAACTTTATCCGCGTATTGTAGAAACTTCCTGGCTTCCTGAGGATCTTTCATCATCAGATGCGTAAAGGACTTTATTGAGTAAAGGATTATCAATGATATATCAGATCCCTTTTTATGTATGAATTCAATCGCCTCCTGAATCTCAGCTAGGGCCTCATGAAGTTTTCGGTATTCAACTAATAGACTTGCATTCAAGAGATATTTGAGTAGTTTGGATAGATCATTCTTATACACGTCACTGATCTCATTCAATTCATCCACCAGATGTCCTGCAACTTCTCCGAATCCTTGATAGATGATTGGACAGCCATGCCAGTAGAGATGATGTGATGCAAGAAAGATCTCTCCTATATTCAAATTCTTCTTCACGAGTTCGTAATCATGACCTCTTAATCTTTGCCAATTGCCTTCCAGATAATTGTGTTGTGTCTCCATAAGATCATAGGTGGTTAGTTGCTTTACATCATATTCACCCATCCTGTTTTCGACAGAATTCAGTATCTTTCTGCTCACTTTGAATGAAAGACCACTAAAAGAGAATAGGCAACTCGCAGACACCAATATCCCAGTTGCTTGTTCGAGCTTTGTCAAATTAAAACTGGTCAGTTTCCTAAAAAAATAGAATGATTCGATAAAGAATCTTCTAGGATTTATGATGACCAACGCTTCGCATTTCTTATAGAATAGATCTACAGCCTCCGTATCTTTCTGTGTCAGAATTCCTCTAAACTTCAGCGATGGGAAGTAAAGGGCTACAAAGAAATGAAAAACTGCAGAAACGAAGGTGAATGCTGTCAAAAATGAATGTTTTGGCGACTCTCCCCAGTAGTAGGCGAGTGCTTTGTCGAAATATTCAACAGCTTCCTCATACTGGCCCCTGTTATACAAAGCGAGAGCAATATTCTTATCGAACATGGCAACCTTTTCAGGATCTGCGGTTTCGCCGTACTTTAATTCGTAGATGTTGAACGCTTCCTTATAGTAATGTAGGGCTTCACTCGAGGCCGAGGATTTCAGGGCTTCTTCACCTGCCTTAGTCAGGTACTCCTCTGCTTTATCAAGGTCCTCTCCTCTGCTGTAGTGACTGGCAAGCATACCGTAGAATTCATGCAGCCTTTCCCCGAAAACCTTTTCTATAGATTCCGCCACCTTGAGGTGAAGCTCCCTTCTCTTCTGGCGCAGTATAGACTCGTACATTGTCTCCTGTACAAGAGCATGCTTGAAGATATATTCAGTTTCCTCCATCCGCTTGATTTCTTGGATCAGTTGGATCTCTTTAAGGTATCGAAGTCTGTTATCGATGTTCTCAACTCCATGTGCTACCTTCGCCAGTATTCGGTAAAAAAACTTTCTGCCAATAACAGAGGCGGTTTTCAATAGGATTTTTGTTTGTTCCTCAAGATGGTCAATGCGGGAGATGAGCAGTTCTTGGATCGTATTGGGAATAAGTACCGACTCGATCTTTCTGGTGATCGCTAGACCTCCATTCTTTCTTTCAACTACGCCTTGGTCAATAAACGAACGGATTACCTCTTCAATGAAGTAGGGGTTGCCCTCAGAACGTCTATGAATGGAATTCCTTATATCACGAGGGAGCCCTCCGGCCTTGAGCAGATTGTCAATCAGCAAGTCGCTCTCGGATGTATTGAGGGGCTGAATGTATATTTCCTTGTGGAGGCTAGGATAGTTTTCGATAATATTTCTGAGCAATCTATCGCTGGTCCGCTCATGATGGGGCCGGAATAAATTGATGAACATTATTTTATTGCTTTCTGCCAACCTGAACATTGTAATCAGGAGTTCGATGGAAGTGTTATCCGCCCAGTGAAGGTCCTCAATGATAAGGATTAGTGTGAATGATTCAGATACTTTGATAATGAGATCCCTCAGACTTTTCCGAATCAGGCTTTCCAGTGCTTTTCCTTCTATCCTCTTTACCCTTTCGCTGTGCTTTCCAGAAAGTTTGATTCCCATCATGGTCGCTATGAAGGGGAATATTTCGTTGGTCTTTTGGGGATGAATCGCTCTAATCTTGGACTCAAGTTTACGGCCGGCTTCGGCTTCCAGATCATCCTCTTGGATTCCAGCCCAACCTTTTATCATCTCAATGATGGGATAAAAGCTGAGATTCCCGCCTATTGAGACTGCCCTTGCTTCAAGGACCAGAGTGCCTCTTAGGGTTTCTCGTTTTTTCAGCTCCGCAATGAGCCTTGACTTGCCGATGCCTGCCTCTCCCACAATATTTACGATAGAGCCCTCCCCATTTTTTGCCTTTAAGACATGGAGCTCCAACCTGTCCAACTCCCGGTCTCTACCCACCATTTCAGAATGGATCGTCCATTCTGAATCAATCTGTGGCCGGGATGTCTTATCAACAAGCCTGTACACATCATGGAGTTTCTCTTTTCCCTTGATCTTGAACTTGCCCAGGGCCAGAAATTCAAAGTCATGACTAACTCGATGATAGGTATTATTGGAGATCAGGATGTTTCCAGGATCGGCGAGGGTCTCTATCCTGGAGGCCAAATTCACCGTATCTCCCTCAGCGGTATAATCCCTGCGAGAATCATCTCCGATAGAGCCCACAACCACAGACCCGGAATTGAGGCCAATCCGCATCTTGAATTCCGTTCCGAACCTGGCCTTGACCTTTTCTGCATACGCCTCGAGTGCTCTCTGTATTCCGAGGGCCGCATAACAAGCCCTCCGTGCATGGTCCTCATGAGCTAAAGGGGCACCAAAAAGGGCCATAATCCCGTCGCCTGTGAACTGGTTGACCGTACCTCCGTAGTTGTGAACCTCATCCATCATGATTTTGAAGCAACCATCCATGATATTGTGGACCTCTTCCGGATCGAGCTTCTCGAAAATACGCGTAGATCCCGCTACATCGGCAAAAAGGACCGTCACGATTTTGCGCTCACCCTCGAGAGCGCTCCTTGTCTTGATAATTTCATCGGTGTGTTTTGGGGTGTAGGGTGGTGGCTTTTTGTGGTCGATTGGAGGCGGTTCGTGGTTTTGCCTGAAGTGATAGCCACACTCACCGCAGAATCTACGACCCAGTGAATTCACCTCACCGCATTCCGGGCACTTCATGTCAGCTAGCCCCCCCAACAAACAGAGGCCCGTCATTTCGTACCGAAAGAACGGGCCTCACATCCACTCAGCTTCTGCTTCGCCCCGTTTCCAGCTTCAAGTCCGGAAGCGCACGATAAAAACTATACTAGCAGATCTTGAAACCATGTCAATATTTTTGTTATCTCCTTGGGCAATCGTCGTGAGCCTTTTTTTGGACATACATTAGACAGTGTCCACCCGAGCCTAAGATCAAATATTCCTGGATCAAATAGCCCCCTTTTCTGATAATGATCATGCTGCTTGGCGATTTCGAAGGATATTATTGATGAAACAAAATCCCGGGTGAGTGGAGCAACTTCAACTTGAGGAGTGGATGAGAGGGTTATCCAACATAAACCCTGGGGACCCGTTTTCCAACGGCGCAGACGATTTCGTAATTGATCGTGCCAACCTTGGCAGCGATCTCATCGACCGAGAGTTCCTCACCAAAGAGGATTACCTCGTCTCCTGGCTTGACATTTCCTGCTTGAGATACATCGATCATGCACATATCCATACAAACACGGCCGATCAATGGCACTCGGTGGCCGTTGACCAGTGCCTCTCCCCGTCCCGACAGCAACCGGCTATATCCATCGCCGTATCCTATGGGAAGGGTGGCGACGCTCGTTTCCCTCTGGGTCACAAAAGTCCGCCCATAACTGATGGGAGTGCCTGGAGGAACCGTTTTGAGAAAGGAGATCCTCGTCTTGAGGGTCATGGCCGGTTCCAGTTCGATGCTGCGGCTGACTTGGTCAGAGGGATAGAGCCCATAGATCATGATTCCAGGCCTGGCAAGGTCGTAGTACGATTGTGGAAGGTCCAAAACGGCGGCACTATTGGCCATGTGTTTCTGAGGTATCGTGATCCCCGAAAGCGCCAACTCTCGAACGACCTGATCAAAAATCTCGATCTGTCTCTTGGAAAAGGTTTTATCCGCCTCATCTGCTGACGGGAAGTGGCTAAATATCCCCTTTACGTTCAAATTTTCGAATTTGAGAATCCTGCGGACGAAGGCAGATACGTCCTCAGGCTTCACTCCGATCCGGCCCATGCCGGTGTCAACCTTGATATGCACATTGATACGAGTACCGGCTTGGCGAGCCTGCTGGTCTAATGCCTCCACGGGCTCCATCGAGCACACGGTCTGTTCTAACTGGGAATCGGCTGTCTTGTATGCCTCGTCGGGTTGAATCGTGCCGAGGACCAGAATGGGGACATCGATCCCCGCCTCTCTGAGAATGGCACCCTCCTCGGGTAGGGCAACGCCAAGGCAGTCAGCCCCGCTCTCCAAAGCTGCTCGACTCACTTCCACTGATCCATGGCCGTATCCGTCGGCTTTGACCACGGCCATGAGATTCCTCTCGGGGCCAATTCGTTTTCGGATTTTGGCAATGTTCTGGGAGATGGCTCGAAGGTTGACAACTGCTTTGGTTGGCCTCTCGACGTTGGGCACTTTTTCTGGTGTCGATCTTTCCAAAATCGGTCCTTAGGAGACGTTGATCTTCAAAACCCTCGCTGCATTGAGCCCCAGAATCTTGGCTTTGGCCTCCTCACCAATTGGCAGGCTTTGGATGGCGTTAATGTTGTCCTGGATGCTTTTGACACCCGGCCAGTCAGATCCGAAAAGAATCCTGTCCTGATTCTTTTCCAGATCTGGGAAATACTTGAGAAGATTCTTAGGGGGAAGACCTGTGATGTCCATGTACACATTCTCGTGTAAGACGCTCAAAAAGAAAGCACGATCATACCAAAAGCCTCTGCCGCTGTGAGACTGAATGAGAGTCAGCCGCGGGAAAAACACAGCCACTTCATCCAGGGCCAAGGGATCTCCGTATTTCATCAGGGCGTTTGGAAATGTGGAGGAGCCTGTGTGAAACATGATGGGGATTCCGAGTTCCTGAGCGCGGCCATAAAGCGGAAAGAGCCGATTTTCGTTCGGGTAGAAGTGCTGGTACGTCGGGTAGAGCTTGAGCCCTCGGCATCCGTGATCAGTGACACATTGATCCAGTTCTGCCACGGCGTTGAATGTTACATAGGGGTTGATACTGGCAAAAGGGATGAGGCGTTCGCTCCCTTTACAAAAATCGCCGACTCTCTCGTTCGAGCAAATCCCCGTCACCATAGGGTTATACTCCGCCAGGGTGACGGCATAGTCGACTCCCTGGTCGTCCAAAAAATGGAGGGTCGACTCGGGTGAGGCAAGGATCTTCCGGAAATTGACTAAAGTGTCGGGACCATGCATCTTACTGGCCCATTTAGAAAACCATTCGTTGTATGCGTCAACCTGGGTGATATGAAAATGAAAATCGATGACCGGCATTTAAAATCCCTCGCTCGAAAAAATCCGCACGGCTCTTGAGAGTTTTTCAGATCAGGCGGGGACCCCGGCTACGCCCATACACTAGGAACAGCATTTACTTAAGTTGAACGTTTCTCCTCGGTCTCTTCAGATAACCGCAGATCGCCTGAAAAATGGCATAGTCATCTTAACCTAAATCGATAGCGGAATCGATACCCAATGGACCGAGTGAGAAGTTTCCGTTGTCTTCAGCCCTCCCTCCCCGTAAACTAACGGAATCCCGTCGCGGGGAGATTCTTTTGAATCGTCGGTATTCCAACTGGTTGGGGGCTGACCATTTCTGGAGAACCTTCATCTGATAGCTCGAGCAGTGTATATTAAAGTTCAGCGATGCGTGTGGTGTGTGGTGAGACACCTTGGTACGACACATGGCACAGCTGAAAACGGAGTCATGATATTGGGGGTGCGTCATGGATTTGGGTAGAAAAAGCATAACATCCATGATGGAGGAGTCGCGGCGGTTCGAGCCGCCGAAGGATTTTGTCGAAAACGCCTATATTCAGAGTACGGCTCAATACGAGAGGATGTATGCAAGATCGATCGAGGATCCCGAGGGATTTTGGGCCGAGTATGCTGAAGAACTTCATTGGTTCAAGAAATGGGACAAGGTTCTCGAGGGTGGCCTTGGGAGTCCGAACACGAAATGGTTTGATGGGGGTAAACTGAATGCATCGTATAATTGCCTCGACCGACATCTCGATACGGAGGGAAAAGACAAAGTCGCGATCATCTGGGAAGGGGAACCCCCTGGAGAGAGCCGGACTTACACCTACCTAGAGCTTCACCGTGAAGTTTGCATGTTTGCCAATGTGCTCAAAAAGAAAGGAGTGGAGAAGGGTGACCGGGTGGCCTTGTATCTCCCGATGATCCCAGAGCTTCCCATTGCGATGCTTGCCTGTGCACGGATCGGTGCGGTTCACAGCGTTGTTTTTGGAGGATTCAGTGCAGAGGCTTTGAGAGATCGGATAAAGGATTGTGATGCGAAGCTGCTGATCACCTCAGACACGAGCCTTCGGGGAGGAAGGAGAGTTGGACTCAAGAGAAACGCAGACATTGCACTCCAGGAGTGCCCCACGGTGAGGCATGTGATCGTGGTCAATCGAGCGAAGACCAATCCATCGATGGAGCTCGGCCGGGACACTTGGTGGGACGAAGAAATGGCGACAGAAGACATCGAAGGGGATTGCGAGGCTGAACCGACGGATGCTGAGGACCCCCTATTCATTCTCTATACCAGCGGAAGTACAGGAAAACCCAAAGGGATCGTCCATGGCACGGCGGGATATCTCCTTTATGTAAAGAAGACCTTTGAGTGGGTCTTCGACTACCGGGATGAAGATATATTCTGGTGTACGGCAGATATTGGGTGGGTGACTGGCCATAGTTACATTGTATATGGTCCACTTGCTGCCGGCGCAGCGAGCTTGATGTTCGAGGGAGTACCCAACTATCCGAAACCGGACCGTTTCTGGGAAGTGGCGGAAAAACACAGAGTAACGATTTTCTATACCGCGCCGACAGCCATCCGGGCGATCATGAGGGAAGGGGACGAATGGGTGAAGAAACATGACCTCAGCAGTATCAGACTCCTAGGTTCTGTTGGAGAGCCCATCAATCCTGAGGCCTGGATGTGGTACCATGCTGTGGTGGGCCGCGGTAAGTGCCCTATCGTCGATACCTGGTGGCAGACCGAGACAGGTGGAATCTTGATCTCGCCCCTGCCTGGCGCAATCTCTCTGAAGCCAGGATCAGCAACTGTCCCATTTTTTGGGATAGACGCAGCTGTGGTTCGAGAAGACGGGTCGGAATGTGAAACCAACGAGGGGGGCTACCTGGTCATCCGAAAACAGTGGCCTGGGATGTTCCGCGCAGTCTTTGGTGATCCCCAGAGGTTTCAGGAGACCTACTTTATTCAATACCCTGGAATGTATTTTACAGGCGATGGGGCCCGAAAAGATGGCGATGGCTATTTTTGGCTCATGGGCCGTGTCGATGATGTCATCAATGTCTCCGGTCATCGAA
>WVXP01000088.1:0-2628 GCA_011773445.1 Pseudomonadota bacterium
CCGACAGGTTTTCCTCCGGCTCGATGCTCTGTTTATAATGTTCCTGAGTGAAGAGCTCAATTTCGAAGATCAGTGCCATGACAGCCCAAGTGGATTTCTCCAATACGGCTCCTGCAACCTCGTTCGGCTCCGACAGAAACTTGTAACCCTCGGGCATGCCATCGGCCATCATCTTCTCAACCCGCCGGAACAGCTCTTGATGTTTCAGTTCTTCATCGCAGAAACGCACTAATGCTTCGAGTGCTATTTGGTCACCGAGCCAATGATCCTGGGTGAGCTCCAAGATCTTAGCGGTGATAAAGCGTTCGACAAATCCGAACATGTTGGCATAGGTCCGCCCCTGGATTTGGCTGAGGAGTCTCCTTTCATCTTGGTTCAGGAAGTCCAGCTGATTGACTTTGGAGATGCCATCCGGAAGGAATTTCTGCAAAAAATCAGACTCACGTCCCCGGATAACATCCTTATCGATATCCCAACGGAGCCGTTTTGAGACTTCAATGCATGCCGGGTAACTATAGGTTGGGCTAGCGTATCTTGGTGGTTGCACTTTCCCCCTTCCTCCTACTCGTGGACCGGGGATGAATTTAACGTGAAACCTCACTTTTCCCTCTAATTCAATCGTAGTGAATTGAGAGGGATGATTGTGACCTCTCATTGATTTTAATCAGACAGGGTGGGAATTAAATCAGGCAAATACTGTATTTTGGAAGAACTCATGATGTATTTTGATGGTGGCTCAGATAGTATTTCCAGAAAGGCTATAAGAGGCAGGTGGGGTGTCTTGGCGACCATCAATTGGTCTCTTGTGGAAATTTCAAGAGATGCATTCGGACAATTAACCTCTCGAAATACCCTATTTCTCCTCATAAAACACATTTTTCAACCTATGGTTTTCCTCAGAACTGGAGGTAGGTTTGATCTCATGTTTTAGAATCCCATCGGCTACCATCCTCTTCAGTCCTCCGGTTTCATTTTTCATTCAGGAGGAGTTCCTTGGGTTTTGGATTGAAGGTTTGTCCACCGTTTCGATTTTTGAGGAGAATTTTAGATCTCTAAATTGGATCCTCATATCCCTTCGCTTCCTTGCTCTCGCGCTGACCCGCTTGGGGCTCACAGATTTTACTGTCGCAGGAAAAAGGAAAAAGCCAAAAGGTTCAAGGAGAACCACTCCCAACAAACCTTTGGCCTTTAGCCTTTACCCTTTAACCTATCTGGGTACCCCAACGCTTCCACAAACGTCCCTCAGAGACATGAACGTCCATAAAATTGTGGAAACTCCCATCATTCAGAGCTTGACCATAGACACCGGAATTTGCGAAGGTTATAAAATATGGGTTGATTTCTGGTGTATGGGCCCGGATCGGGCGAGGTTTTGAATTTCCAATGAGGAAGGAAGCCATGAGGGAGCGTAAGAGGGTTCTCTTATTAATTCTGATAATGGTTACCGCCTCTCTTATCGTCGCCGGGATAACAATCATTATGTTGTACCGCACGGCGTTCGACGAAGAACAGGCCCGATTGGTGGAGACCGCCCAAAGTCAGGCGCGTCTGGTAGAAGCGGTGGCTCGGTTTGACGCTATTTACAGCAAGAACTACCCAAAAGGGGCAGAAGAGGCTACTTTAAGCCAGATCATCGATGCGCATAAGCACTACAAGGGGTTTGGTAAGACGGGAGAATTCACCCTCGCCAGACGCAAAGGCGGTTATATTGTTTTCTTGCTCAGTCACCGTCACTCTGACCTCGAGAACCCAAAGCCTGTCCCCTTCGATTCGGAGGTTGCTGAACCGATGCGGCGGGCTCTCTCAGGACTGTCGGGTACAGTGGTCGGGTTGGACTATCGGGGTAAGACAGTTCTTGCGGCGCATGAGCCGGTGGGGGAGTTAAACCTAGGTATTGTGGCCAAGATTGACTTAGCTGAGGTACGTGCGCCCTTCCTGAGGTCTGGCTTAATAGTTGGAGGCTTAGCGATCTCAGTTGTCTTAGCCGGGGTGTTGTTGTTCCTTCGGATTAGCAACCCATTGATTAAGCGTCTGGAAGAGCATACTACGGAACTTGCGAAAACCAACCGACAACTCCAGCGAGAAATCGATGAGCGGTGGCGGGCCGAGGAGGCGCTTCAAAGGGCCTACGAAGAGATGGAAAAACGGGTCGAGGACCGCACTGCAGAACTGATGACAGCAAACGAGCAACTGAGTAAGGAGATAGAAGAGCGCATACGGACGGCGGAAGAACAAGCTCGCCTGCAAAGACGATTGGAAGCGTTATGGAAAATAGCCCGTTTGATTGACGTGGACTACCAGACGCTGTGCGATCATATACTGGTGGAAATCATCGATATGACGCAAAGCAAGTATGCCTTCCATGGCTTTCTAGATGAGGACGAAAGCATGATGTCGCTTTATTCCTGGTCAAAGAAGGCATTGGAGGATTGCCAAATTCGGAACAAGCCCATCGAGTATCCCATCAGCGAGGCTGGCCTCTGGGGCGATGCGGTGCGGGAGAGGAGGACGCTTTTCATTAATAACTACCAGTCTGACCATCCCGGCAAGAAAGGGCTCCCTGAAGGTCACGTCCCGCTAACTAAGGTTCTAGTTGTTCCCATTTTCAGCCACGGCCGCATCGTCGCA
>WVXP01000088.1:2671-3998 GCA_011773445.1 Pseudomonadota bacterium
GCACAGGAAAAGGAAAGAAAGCGGATTGCCGGGGAGCTTCATGATGGCATTGGACAGAGTTTAACGGCTTTGAAATTTCGCGTGGAGGATACCCTTAGGCGGATGGAGAAACAGGTGTCACGGGCAATTGTCGAATCATTGGAGACTGTCATCCCTGTGATTCAGGGCGTCATAGACGAGGTCCGAAAGATCCAGGCAGACTTAAGGCCCTCGGTTCTAGATGATCTCGGCATCTTAGCGACTATTAACTGGTTTTGCAGGGAATTTCAGGCGATCTACTCCCGCATCCGCGTCGAAAAGCAGATCAACATACAGGAAGATGACGTGCCAGAACTTGTGAAAACAGTGATCTACAGGGTCTTGCAGGAAGCCATGAACAACATAGCTAAGCACAGCAAAGCAGATCGCGTAGACCTCTATCTTCGGAAAACGGAGGGCTTGATAGAATTGGTTATTAAGGATAACGGGCGGGGATTCGATTTGGAGAGCTCGCTCTCTGTGGATAATGCCAGGAGGGGGTTAGGGCTTTCCAGCATGAAGGAGCGAACGGAACTCTCAGGTGGGGCCTTTTGTATCGAATCGTTGGGAGGAAAAGGAACGTTTGTCAGAGCGTCGTGGCCAGTGACCTCTATCTCGTAACCAATCCCTTCTCGATGGCAAGGGCTGTCAAGTCTGAAACATTGTGGAGGTCCAATTTCTTCATAATATTGGCTCGATGCTTTTCAACGGTTTTCACGCTGAGGCAGAGATAGTTGGCAATTTCCTTGTTCCTGTATCCCTCGCCGATCAGTTTTAGGACGCCCCTTTCGCGCTGTGTCAGCGTATCCCAAGCTGAAACCGGCTTAAGCGTTTTTCTTGCTTCTAGATACCCCTCCAACACCTTTTCTGAAATGCCAGGACTGAGATAGGGCTTCCCAGACAAAACGCTCTTCAGAGCCATTAGCAGTTCATCGTGGGTTGCATCTTTAAGGCAATATCCGTCAGCGCCAGACCTGAAGGCCTCGAGAACGTACTCCTCGGTTTTGTGAACCGTTAAGATCAAGATTCTCGTCTCTGGAGATATCCTCTTGATATCGAGGATAGCCGCCATCCCATTCATCCTCGGCATGGCGAGATCCAGGAGAACAACGTCAGGCCTAATTCTTTCAACACGACGAATCGTTACAAGGCCGTCTTCTGCCTCCCCGACAACATCAAAATCTGGATTCGAGGATAGCAGGGCCCGCAGTCCCTCTCTTAGTATCGTATGGTCTTCGGCTATAAAGATCCGCCATTTAGTCAAATCCTGTGCCCCCCACCGGTGTCCAAAATACAGTCTAATTCTAGA
>WVXP01000088.1:4034-10634 GCA_011773445.1 Pseudomonadota bacterium
CCAAATTCCGACAATCACTCAAGGGGATCCTATTAGGGCGATTTCCCCTTATGGAGGTTGAAGAAGCAGGTAACGGAAAGGAAGCTCTCGAAAGGGTTGATGTCCTTCAACCTGAAATCGTCTTTATGGACATCAAACTGCCGGGAGAAAGCGGTCTAGAGCTCACAAAGAAAATAAAGACAGATTACCCCAGGTTAACTGTCATCGTTCTAACGAGCTATAATTTGCCGGAATATCGGCAGGCTGCATATCAATGCGGAGCTAGCTATTTTCTCACAAAGGACGCCTCACCTGAGGAGCTTGTGCAGCTAGTTCAACTCATCTTGTCCAAAAGGGGGTCAGATACGAATGCCCAAGGGAGGGATTGAGGTTCCCATTTTCTCCAAACCAGCCCCTCAAATACAGTATTTCTCGAAATAAAATACGGAATTCACCTTATTTATTTCTGTCACCTGTATGAGTAGCTTAGGATAAAAAACCGCGAGTTAAAAAAATTCCACTAATTACTTAAACTTCTAGAACAAGGCCTCTACGAGTTTAGCCATGGGAGAACCAGAGAAGGGGCGGAGACCGTGAACATGAGGGGATGAATTATGGCGTTTGAAATAAGAGCCTGGAGAGCATTTGGAGAGTTGACTGGTTTTCAAAAGGTAACGGATGGTAATCCGTATCCAGGGGAGAACAAAATCGAACAGGCTAGCCAAGAGGATTCTTTCGAGCACGATGAAAACATCGCTACGATCTATTTCAAGGAGATGAACAGGTTTCCTTTGCTCACGAGAGAGAGGGAAGTTGAACTTGCCAGGCGAATCCAGCTTTGTGAGCGGGAGATTAACGCTCTCCTTCTGAGATGTTCAGAGGCTGCAGAGGAGATTGAACCGTGCAGTCGAGAATTGGAAAAAGAACGAGGCAACCCCAGGAAGATTCGATCCAGGGAAAGAATTGTCAGCGGCGTAGTTCGAAAGCTTGAAAAACTGGGCCAGCGTCCTGGAGATGAGGGGAATAGGTTCAGGGATCTGCTGGCGGAGCTGAAAAAGACCGAGGCTAGTTTGAAGGCGGCAAAGGCAGAGATGATCCAATCTAACCTGAGACTGGTTGTCAGTATTGCGAAAATCTATATCGGTAGGGGGCTTTCCCTTTTGGATCTGATTCAGGAAGGAAATCTCGGATTAATGAGGGCCGTCGGAAAATACGACTACCGGAGGGGCTTTAAATTCAGCACCTATGCTTCTTGGTGGGTCAGACAGGCCATTACGAGAGCTTTGGCCGACAAATCCAGAACCATAAGAATTCCCAACCACCTCCTGGAGGCCAAAAGGAAAGTCTATAAGGTTTCTCGGCATTTGGCCAAGGAGTGGGGTAGAGAACCCCTACCCGAAGAGATTGCAACAGAGGCGGATGTTTCTCTGGCCAATGTTCAGAGAGTTATGGACCTGATTCATGAGCCGGTTTCTCTGGAAAACCCGGTCGGGGAAGATGGCGGGAAACTAAAAGATTTTATCGAGGACGAGGAAGATTCGAATTCTGATGATGACCTCTTGGAGAATATGGATCAGGAAAAGAAAACCCTTGCTCTTCTTTCCCTTCTTAATCAGAGAGAGGCGAAAATTCTACGCTTTCGATTCGGTATCGGTGAGCCTTCAAGCTATACACTCGAAGAAATCGGAAAACGTTTTGGAATATCTCGGGAAAGGGTTCGCCAGATAGAAAATAGGGCTCTCGGGAAGCTCAAGACCCGATCCGCTGTTTTCAGACTCAGCGACGCCTGGTAAATGGGTGGAAGAAAGGCGGGTGACATGTTCATTAAGGAGTATAGATCTCAGAGAGCTTTCCGGGTGCCCTCGAGATCCGTCTCATAGTGGATGAATTCTTGACCAATCAGTTGGGTAAGGGGAATCGACACAAGTATTTCTGCGCTTATTGGATGATGCAGAATTTTTTCCGCTTAATTCATGGATAGAGTTTATCAAACTCTTCAAGTGTTCTTAAGATCACCTCAGAGAAAAAGATGAAGCAATCCGGCAAAGGCGAGCTAGTCCCGATCTGGGAGAAAACCAGGATTGCTAGCTCCCTTCTGAATGATGGAGCCACCACGATCGGCTCTTGAGGGTCAAGCCATGCGAAAGTGAGCTATCGATGTGGTCCATTATTATGCGGAAGTCCCACTCTCTAAGCCCCCCATTTTTCAACTCGAAATGAACCAACTACTCAGGCACAAGCTGAAGCAGATGCAGGAGCTGACTGAAAACGGCAAAATAAGCATAAAAAGGGGGGGCGAAGTGACCCCAATTAAGGGACTCTGTTAATTGGCTATGAGCAAATTCGCTATTTCTATTAGCGCCTTTTCCGTCCTCTGCCTCTGTTTATTCGTGTTTCAAATCTGCACCTTTTGAGACTGTGCCTAAACAGTCAACTTCAAACCCAAATCGATGGAATTGGTGAGTGTAAGAGAGTGAGCATTCCATCTTCGACAGACTTCACCAAGGGAAAGTTGGGGACAGGTCCCTCCATCGAGGCACCTACACAGTAACGGGGTATCGTCCTGACATGACAAAACCCACGAATTGAAGGGCAGACTCTATTCGCAGGAGATATGGATTTCCTTATCACTCGTTTCGACATCGATGCCACTATCAACGAGGGAATCCAACACCTCTTCAAGCTTTTCCCCTTCGAACAATGAGAGGTCGAAATCGACGCCTTTCTCCTTCAACGCGTGATTAATCTTGTCTTTTGCATGTTCAGGCAGGGCTGAGCTGAGTTTGACTCCTGCTCTGAGCATCTTGAGAGGAACGCGGATGTTGACCCGGTCCTTTGCACTGCTCCCTTTCGGTTCAACTTGGATCCGGAGATGCCTGAGTTTGCCTCCTGCTCTACGATGCCCTGTTTCATCCAGCGGAGCCTCGCCATCCATTTCTGCCATCCTTTTGGAGGAAGAGGTAAAGCTCCAGTGTAGGAAGAGGAATAGTCCCCAACCTAGAGCAGGCCAGTAAAACCATAAACCTCCAGCGCTAAGCAGGTCGATGATCAGAAGAAAACCGATTACGCCCGCGTAGGTACGTAAGTGTTTGTAGAACCTTGCCTTGGACCTCTCCCTTGGCTTGGACCGCTTTTCTATCAGTACATGCCCGAGATGTTTATCTCTTTCCCAGCGATCAGCTTGCCTTTTTTGCCTCGCAGTTTGGACCGCCTCTTCCGGGTCCAAAAGAATCTTGTATGCACGCACTGGTTTGGCAAGATTCTTAACCCTTTTCTCTCCCAGATACTCGTATCCAAAAGGCAGCTTATCCTCGATCTGGTCGTAAGCGGTCCGGGAAATGCATATTCCACCGGGGTCGGCAAGACCCTCCAACCTAGCCGCAATGTTGACCCCATCACCGTAGATCCGCTCCCCCTCAATAATGACATCTCCAAGGTTGATCCCAATCCGAAACTCCATCTTTCGGTTATCTGACAACTCAGCGTTCCTTGCCTTCAACTCCTTCTGGATTCCAACGGCTCCTTGTACCGCATCTACCACACTGGCGAACTCAGCCAGAAGGTTGTCTCCCGGCGAATCCACGACCCGGCCATGGTGCTGCTTGATAAGAGTGTTCATCATCTCTTGGTAGGCGGTCAACGTCCGGACCGTTGAAGTCTCATCCTCCCGCATGAGACGACTGTAGTCCTTGACATCAGCACTCATGATAGCAGCCAGCCTGCGGTTGACATCATCCGTTGTCACGTACCTCTCCTTCGAAGCAGAGACAGAATGCCAGCTCTCAGTATATCACAGACGCACCATGGGTCGAAAACTTTTTAGTGGCAGCGCCAGCACGCGAAAATTGCCGATTATTCGTGAGTACACGCTGCTGACAATCCTGAAAGAAGCCCTCGGCTGCGTGATCCACCTGAGACTGTCGAAAAAGGTGTCTGTGACACCAGGGAAGCGAGGTTCCTGGAGCCTCTTCTTTCCGAAAGAATTGTGGGAGCCCTCTTCAATCCCTTGGACGGAGGGACCAACCCCTTTCAGCTCATGGTGGCCCTGAGCCGGAAGGCGATCCAGTTGAGCGCAGAGGTTTTTTCCACACTTGCGTTTAACGAGGCCGACTCGCTCGAGGCAGTAGCCAAAGCCATAGGTGTTGAAGTGACAAGAACTCGCCTCCTGATGTGGTGAGTATGAGAGAAAGAGAGTAGTGAAACGCCCTTTTTTCCTATCAGAGCCCTTGCACTCAGGCCCTGCTTCCCCTATGCCCTCTTTGCACCCTAAAAAAGCAGGGTCACCGTTCACTTCGGCAGCCCCGCTGTTTGGGACGTGGCCGACTTGCCTGTTTATATTCAAATTTCATTTCACCTCTTCCATTTTTATTCTCATTTTCTTTCCCTCAATGCTGACCACAGTTTCCAGGAATCTAGAGACATACAATACCTTGAACATGGCCTCTGCGAGTTTCTTGAACTCTTCAGATTTGGCATTTTGCATATGCATGTGGATCAATAATGCCATGTCATCTTCATTTCCACGAACGGACGAGATCGTCCTTCCGTCGGGCAACTCCACCATGATGATATAGTTTCTAAATTTAGACCCCAGAATTTGTTCGACCATCGCCTTTGCGTCCTGATTCTTTTCCATTTCAAGCCTCTTTCGTCTTATCGGGTATCGTGAGCTCGAGTCTCTGTCGTTTTGACATCGAGCAAAACCCTCGATTGACATACACAACAGTAAAGGTCCAAGGTTCACACGTCTCATTCAGTAGTCGGCGGGAGAAGATCGAAATGGTTCGGTCCATTTAGAATTCGGTTCCTCGCAAAGAAAAAAGCAGGCACATGAGCCTGCTCCCTAATTCCATTACGGTTCAACGACGTCGTGGGAGGCAATTCCTATTTCCCGAGGATAGAAAATGGCCCTCAATCCAACTCGTTAATCCACAGGTCCTTCGTCTTTGGCCCTCACTTCTCTTCGCTCAAGAGTTTCAGTACCTCATCCAATTTTTCGCCGGCATTCGCCATGAGAATCTCCGAATAATCCATGTTATGGACGGCCTTTCCCTCTTCCACTAAATTGAAGTTTCGTTCTGCTTCCTCGAATATGTTCTTATAGGATACGTATATCTTCTTCCCCTTCCTCTGCTTGCTCTCCATAACACGTCTTACCCTCTCGAGCTTGGAAGCAGTGTGGGAAACCAGTTGCTCCTCTGCAGCAAGCCAACCGTCTAGGATCTTGCCATAGCCCTCCTCGTGACACCTGATACAACTGGCGCGGAAGTTTTCTAACTTTGATCTCTTCCCTTGCTCCGTAGCCCAGTGGCAATCTGCACACCCGACAATACCGGCTTTTAATCCAGGTATTCCCTCCACTCCTGTACCTCCTCGCCCATAGAAGAGGTTCGACGTGGTGGCGTGGCAATCTTCACATTCGACCCGGCCCAGGGATTCACCGTGGTGGCAGTCCGAGCAATTTTTGAAGTATGTCCTTCCATGATCTCGCCGGTCGGAATGGCATGCCTCGCAGTCCATCCCGTTTTCCGATGCGTGTTTGTCATGGGGAAAGGAGACTTTTCCGAAAGGCAAGAGCTGTTTGTCAATTTCTGAATGGCAGAGGTTTACACAGGATAGCTGCAGATCTGAATTACTTGGCACGTAGTCCTTCGATATCATAGCCAGAGCCTCTCCCGCTTTATTCCGAGAGACGTTCAAAAGCTTTAGGGCGTATTCGATGTTGTGAGCGGCTTTCCCAAGAAGGACAAAACTGTAGTTTCTTCTCGCCTCATTTAATAATTGCTGGGCCCTCTTAAGCGTGGAACTTCCGACTTTTTCCCTGTCTAGCCCGTACAACTTACTTTGGACGGTGTAGATCCCTTTGTTCGTCTCAAACTCTGCTTTCGCAACCAGAACCTGCCAGTTCCTCAACATCGACGCATAGCCTTCTCCATGGCAACCAACGCACCTCGCCTCCAAAGCACTCTGGTCATATGAAACCGTATACAAGGCCTTTTCACCCCGCTCTAAGCCGCTATGACAAGCCGTGCAATCCAAATTGGCAATGTACATCTTACTTGGAGAGGGCGGGACCCCAATGCCACCGATCCCCTTGTACATTTCCCTTGGACCTAAATGGACTTCTTCGATATGGCATTTGCCACAATTAGAATCAAAGTGGGCAAGTGTGGGGATTTCACCTTTGTGATGTATGATCTCCGAATGGCAACGGTAGCATTCGAGCTTGTAATCCGTCACGTGATTTTTGTGGATGAATTCAGAGGAATATTTTGTTTGAAGTATCTCGGGTTCATCATGACACTCAACGCAACGCTTGGGCGGCACTTGCCCATCACCCTGAATGACATTGAGGTGACACTCCCCACAGGAGACCCCTTTTTCGATATATCTTCTGTGATTGAAGGCATAGCCCGCTATGTTTATGTCCCATTTAGGCTCAGAATGACACGACGTACATGCTCCCACAGCGCACGAGAGGCAGTTCTCCAATGCCTCCCCCTCGCTCTTCCCGTAAAAGTGGCAGATAAAGCAATCCGTCTCGGTCACGGTTAAATGGGTCCCTTGGACTATCTGAGCATGGCACGTTGTGCATCTCAGCCTTTTCCCCCGCCTTAACTC
>WVXP01000248.1 GCA_011773445.1 Pseudomonadota bacterium
AAACAGAATTAAGTTCCGACTACTTGCATAGCTACATAGCTGGTTTTTGAGGAAACTCCAGCAATCGAAGTGGAGTTTCCTCAGTTTTGTGGACGCTCATGTCCCTGAGGGACGTTTGCGGAAGCGTTGGGAGACCCATCGACGGCGAGCAGGCTTCGACGTGAGCTCAGCCGAACGTAAGGGGAAAACACCACCTTCAGAGCGGGGAAGGGGCAAGAATTCCCCACCGGCGAATCCCGAAAGGGTCAACGCGAGAGCAAGGGGGCGAAGGGATATGAGGGTCCAACCAAAAGATCCAAAACTGTCGTGGCGCATCAGAAGGTTACAAACTTCCTGCTTTGAAAGCTCAGGAAACTCCAGGAATTGAAATGCTCAATCGCATACCTTTTGGAAGTTACACCTGTCCCGTATCTTTTCATCCGTGACCTTCTGGAAAAATCGTTCCGGCTTGGGAACATTGTTCTCAACGTCAGCTAACAAGGACTGCATGTCCTCAATGCTTCCCTTGATGTACGCCTTTGCACTCTCAATCTCACCTGCACTGATCGAAAACCCCACGGTCTGGTCCGTCAGGAGATTGTACTCGATCAGCTTGACTTTCTCAGCCTCGAAACCCCACTGATTGATCGCATACATCCCATAGCAGGCCAGTTGGAGGGAAATGTCGCTCTCAGAGCCGCGGCCCGTCTTCCAGTCGATGATCGTCGCGCCGCCTTCGGTCCGAAAACTACAGTCGATGACGGCCCAAATCTTTGTCCCCTCAAGGTAAAAGGAGGAAAAGGTTTCGACCTCCAACCACCTCTCCCGGGGAAGTTCCCTGAGCATCGAGAATGTTTCGGACCGGTAGAAATTTCTGAGACACAACTCCACGCCATCTGCAACCCGCTTCCACTCCGCATCGTCCATCTCGACATTGTATTCATGCTCGAAAAGGGCGCAGGTCTTAGGATGGACAAGGTATCGTCCGTCTCTGGAGGACCTGAACTCCTCCCTCATCTGATTGAGCGTTATTGACACGATGCGATCCACCTCGAGGACCGGAATGCCTCGCTGGAGATTTCTCAGCGTGTGTTGAATGCATTCATGAACCTTCTCTCCTGCCCACATGTGCCGATTCTTCAGATTCTTAAGAATGTAGATCTGTTTTGTTCGCTCCGGGGCATCCTTTTCCCAGCCACCCCAGTGTCCGTAATATCTAAAGTAGTATTGCCTAGGGCAAGTTTGGAAAACCTCGTCCCTGGTTTTGGACCACGAGAATTCGTTCCGAATCTGGTTCATTGGCACGGATTTAAACATCTTTAGAGTACAAATTCAAGGACGATGTGTCTTGCCAGAAGCCCTGGAGTCTCGCCACCCGCGGATTAGGGTAGTGGCCAGATTCCTTTGAGCGTTCCTTCAAATCTTCTTTGACTATAGATCTCAGGCAAGTCCCGCCAGCGGT
>WVXP01000090.1 GCA_011773445.1 Pseudomonadota bacterium
TGGGAAGGGCAATCGGTACCGGAGGACCCCAGGGAATATTGAGCATACCGCCCCTGAAATTATTTGGATACACCTATTCCTCTTTGGAACCAGTTCCCTGGTTTTATACGGCTTTCTTCATATCCTTTGTGGCGCTTTTCGTCATTTACAAAATTATCCACTCGACATGGGGACTTGCCTTTATCGGGGTTCGTGATTCGGAGGCCTTCGCCAGAAGCATAGGCATAAACGACTTTAAATATAAACTCATGGTATTTGGTATCTCCGCATTCCTCACGGGGATGATCGGTGCCTTTTATGCCCATTACGTGGGAATGCTATCGACGAGGATATTGGGTCTTGACCTGTTCTTGATTCTTATGGTGATGCTTGTGCTAGGCGGTGTGGGGCGGTTCCCGGGGGCAGTGATCGGAGCGTTTATAGCTGTGTTTGTCGGTGAATGGTTGCGTCCGTTGGAGACCTATCGTCTTCTTATATTCGGAGCGATGGTCGTGTTGTTGGTAATATGGATGCCCCACGGGATAACCGGG
This sequence comes from Pseudomonadota bacterium, assembly GCA_011773445.1. Classification (GTDB taxonomy): domain Bacteria; phylum Desulfobacterota; class BSN033; order WVXP01; family WVXP01; genus WVXP01. Next base: position 531 of record WVXP01000090.1, read on the forward strand.
CTTCTCTTTCCAATTGATGGGTCAGGGCCTATTGAACGATTTGGTCGTTTTGTCCTGCAGAAACGAGACAAAATGGGTGCGTCCCGAGTTTAAGACGGAGCGAGTTCCGCAGGAGCAGTTGACACCAGATCTATCTTTTTTTTCCCACTCTTTCGCTGGGTTTACACCGTCTCATTCAGCTCAGACAATTGAGAATAGCTCCGGCTATTCCCTTTTCATCCTCCACAAAACAGAAGTTTCCCTTTCCTTTGAGAGCTAATTGACGGATTTTTTCCTGTTTTACAGGTGGAAACCCGATTACACTGAGTTTATCGAACTTTACGGCCACTTGCAGCGGGTTTCCCCCCTGGTTCCAAGCCCCGTCCGTCAGCAGCAATCCCATTTTCCGCTCAAACTTATCGATGTGTCTGAGTCCTCTTTCCAGGGCTAGGCGAATATCCGTGTCGCCTCGCAATTCCAACGCAAACAGTTTTTCCAGTACCTCTTCCGGACCTGTGGGCTCCTCGATTCCTTTCAAAAAGGAAACCTGGTTGCTAAAGGCAAGGATGGCGTAGTCGTTCTTGAAATGCTGGGCAATGGAAGCCGCTGTAATGGCAGCCAAAATAATCTTCATCCCTTTCATGGAATAGCTGTGATCAAACATCATCACAAAGGCATTTCTTTCTCTGTGCCTTCGGTAAGACATGAGATTATCCACGACCCCTCGGTCTGGTTCTTCTGCGTATTTCTCCAAACTGCGATCCAGCTCTATTTCAGCGCCGTCGGTGAACCCCCGAACGAGCTTTAGTTGGCCAGACCGGTATCCCGTGTCAGCGATCTGTTTGGCTATCTTGATGATTAGCCGACTGGCTATTTTAACAGCCATGGCTCGCACATCATGCTTCAGCATTCCGAAAATATTGGCGAAGACTTCGAGGGAATCCTGCTTTTCAAAAAACTGGGGGAGTTCTTCGGGATGGGCGTTAAGATAGGATGCGACCTGGTAGAAGTAGGAATATTCAATGTCTAGCTCATCGTCTAGAAACTGGCCCCCCACACGGCGATCATCGCTTTTTTTTTTCTCAGAAACTTCCGTTTCTTGAACATCCTGGTTCGAAGCCGAATCGGTTTTTCCCTTCTTCTTACGGCCATGGAATTCCTTATGCCGGCCTCCGAGGTTCGTCCAGATCTCTTCGATCAGTTGATCCGGCGTTTTGCTGGCCATCTCGTTCAGCCAAATCTTGTTGGAAAGGGCCATCTGCGCGGCTACCAAAAAATTCGTGTTCGATTGTTCAGCAATCTTCTGCATGCCAATGAAAATATCGACTAGGTCAATTGCCCCCCGCACAGAGGCGCCCATTTTGAGATCCGGGTGTTCTCTCGTTTTCCGCACCATTTTCACTGCAAAGGCGATCGTCTCGTGATCGCTCCCGCCGGTCCGAACCCGAACAATCTCCCGCTCCTCGTCTTCGCTCTGGTAGTTCATTTTGATCAGGCAAATTCGGTCCAAAAAAGCCCTGCTAACCCGGACAGTACCGACGTCATCGTAAGGATTCTGGGATGCAATCACAGTGAACGGACGGACGGCCTTGACCACTCCGTACCTGGGAATGGATATTTCTCCTTCTTCCATCGGAGAAATGAGCACGTTTGAAACGTCTGCCGGCATTCGGTTGAATTCTTCAATGTAGAGAATCCCTCCTACCTCCATCGCCATCGTCAGTGGCCCCTTCTCAAAATACTCGGGCTGGTAGCTGTCTTCCATGACCTTGGCCGGGTTGAAATGGCCCACCAGTTTGGCAGGAGTAAGATCGATGTTCCCCTCCACAATATAGAAAGGGACGTTGGTTTCTCGTGCTATTCTTCTTAGTACAGTGGACTTGGACGTCCCGGGGGGGCCTTCCAGAAGAATGTGTTTCCCCGCTTCCATGGCAGCGAGTATCGATTTGATTTCGATCTCTCTGCCGACTATCCCTTTACGAATTTTTTCAAAGATGGTGAGCATTTTCGTGTTCTCACGGGGTTCTATGGTACGTATAGTATCACATTTTACCGTAGAATCCTCAGCTTTCTTCATGCTGTTTCCCATTGAGAGTTATTTTCCTTTACTCTTTCTTCACATCGTTCATTTGATGAATTCGCCGGGCCCATAGACGGGTATGCTGCGTTCCCGATAGGTAATCTCACCTTTCACAACACTCATCGCGAGGCCGCCAATCACCTAATTGCCGAAAGACTTGCGACTGACCTGGTTGAACCAGAAGCTGATCTTGTCTTCGTCTTTTTCCGGCTTCGCTCCATTGGCCGGCCACTGCCCAGACCACCGCCTCGGCCAGCGGTATAGGCCCAGTAGTGCCACGTCGCTTTTCTCAACGACGACCTTGGCCTCTTTCAGGCGTATCTGGGCTCCGTCCAAGTTTGGAAAGCCGTCTGACTCGCGTTGTTTCCCTTGATCTCGCTCAGTCTTCCTGCGAAGCAGGTAGAGGTCACCGCTTCTCCGCGTGACCGTATCCCCCACAACCCGGTAAAACCCCTGGAAGTCCTGCCAAAAGACCCAATAGGTTCACGTAAGGCGGTTCCAGTTGTCAAAATGAACGAACTCATAAATGGCGCGACCTTCGAGGGTGCGGCCTCGCCATTCAAGCGTTGCAGGCGCTGGCCCCAATCGCTTGTCTTGGTTCCCGACTCTCCGAGACATATGCATTGAAATGAGGCGAACGCGCAGGGTCATGTTATTGACCGAGCTCTCGATCATCACTCCCTTTTCAGGTGTTCCCATAAATCGAAAGTATCGAGAGTCGGGAATCCCATCGAGCATCCCGCTTGAATTGGGATACGACCCAGTTCCTTCGATCCTCTGCCAGTCAAGGTGTTCGTCGTGGAGGACCACGAAATGCTCCGCTTGAAATTCGTCGCCATTTTGCCCCCGATTGGTATCGATCGCAAAGGCGACCCGATCTTCATTATCGGCACCAACGAGAGAGAAATAATCAGAGTAGTAGGCTAATCGTTCTTCTGCGCCAAACGGGGCATCAACAAAAACAAACAGCAGAAATATCACGGCGATTGGAAAAACACCCAAAAGAAGAACGCAGCGTAATACGGATTCAGATTTCATTCCGACTTTAGACTTGCTCATAGGAGTTCCTCCGGGTTCAAACAAAGATCATTCTCATCTTACATCCAAGTACAATAGCTTTATCAAAAATGGCAGGGGGTAATCGTCCTGAATTCCAAGAGACAAGTCATTCGAACGGCAAAATGTTGAGACAGTGTTGACCAATTCGTCCAAGTCAGCTAGAAAAGGGAAAGTAACCACTCCCCCAACTGGAGAGAAACAATGAAACTGGTGACCTTCGTCCCCAAGTCTGCGTCGGAAACTACGCCCCGCCCTGGTGTATTGACGGCTGACAATGAGGCCGTTGCCGATCTTCAGACGGCTGCCATCGCTAGGTCCGGCAGTGCACTCCCATACTTCACGGATATGTTGAAATGGCTCGAAGGGAGTGAGGAAGCCTTTGAGGAGACACAGCGGGTGGTTGAATTCTTACGAAGGCAATCACCGCCAGGGACAAGTCACCGGCTGGATAGCGTCGTGCTGCTCGCACCCGTTCCCCTCCCCCGATCGATTCGTGACTTCATGGCATTTGAAAAACATATTGTTCAAGCAACACGAACCGTTGCCAAGTGGAGATTCCCTCCTCTCGCAACCCTAGATACCTGGGCTGAAAGGCTTTGGGGCCGCCCACTCATCGGCGCACCGAAGGTCTGGTACGAGAGACCCATTTACTACAAGAGCAACACCTTCAGCGTCGTCGGTCCGGAGGCTGAGATTCGCTGGCCACGTTACACGGAAAGACTGGATTATGAACTGGAGTTCGGCGCGTTCATCGGCCGAGCCGGGCGAGACATTCCCAAAGAGGAAGCACGGCAGCACATTGTGGGTTACACGATTTTCAACGATTTCAGCGCACGGGACATTCAGCTTCGTGAGATGCAGGGACGACTCGGACCGGCTAAAGGAAAAGACTTTGATACGGGCAATGCAATGGGACCCTATCTCGTCACGGCCGATGAGGTGCCGGATCCTTACAACCTGAAGATGGTCGCGCGGGTGAATGGTGAAGAGTGGTCACGTGGAAGCAGCGCTGATATGCATTTCACGTTTGAGGACATGATCACTTACGTCTCGCAGGATGAGACACTCTATCCGGGTGAGTTTATCGGCTCAGGAACAGTGGGAACCGGTTCCGGTCTCGAGCTGGATCGATGGCTGAAGCCGGGCGACGTGGTTGAACTAGAAGTTGAGCATCTGGGGGTTCTGCGTAACCGTGTCGTTCGGCCATGATCGTAGGGAGGAGAGCCGATGTATGACTTATTGATACTCAACGGAAGAATACTCAGTGGTCAGGGAAATCCATGGTATCGAGGGGATTTGGCGATTGTCAAGGATAGAATCGTCAGGATTGGACGACTCGTCAAGGAGCAAGCGAGAAAGGTCATCGATGCCAAAGGCTACGTCGTGTCTCCTGGGTTCATCGACGGCCATAGCCACTCAGATCTTTACCTTCTCCTTGATCCGAGGGCAGAGCAGAAGGTCTTGCAAGGCGTCACAACTGAGAACCTGGGCATGGACGGAATGTCGATTGCTCCGATCGATGAGAAGAATATTGTCGATTGGCGAAAACATCTATCTGGACTCACTGGAAATCTGAACATCGACTGGAAGTGGAGGAGCTTGGCCGACTATTTTGGCGTCATTGATGCCCTGCCCCCTTCCATTAATGTGACCTCTTACGTCGGTCTGGGAACGATTCGGTTCAAGGTCATGGGGATGACCGACCGGGAGGCGACGTCTGAAGAAATCGATCAGATGAAGCGCATTGCGGCTCAAGCCATGGAGGAGGGAGCCCGGGGGATTTCTTCGGGTTTGATCTACCCGCCAAATCAGTACCAAAGGTTCAGCGAGGTGATCGAGATCGCAAAGGTCGTTCGAGAGCATGATGGCATTTACGACGTCCATATGCGAAGCGAAGGGGACAGATTGATTCAGGCAATGGGAGAAGTGATCGAGGTCGGCAGACAATCGGGAATTCCGGTGCTTATTACCCATTTCAAGGTTTCGGGCAGAAAAAACTGGGGCCTTTCGGAAAAGGCGCTCGAATTCCTTGATGATGTTCGCCGGGATGGCGTTGATATCAGTATTGCACAATATCCATACACGGCGGGAAGCACGATGCTCCACGCAGTTGTACCACCCTGGTATCATTCGAAAGGACCTGACGAACTCATCCGAATGCTAAAGCAAAACAGGGAATCGATTAAGAGAGATATTCGCGAAAGGACGGATTGGGAGAACTTCTCAGCCAACAATGGTTGGGAAAATATTTTGGTTTCATCAGTGGAAAGTACTCGGAACAAGAAGTACGAGGGAAAAAACATCGCCGAAATTGCCTCGATGAGAAATCTTGATGACCCTGTGGAAGCGGCATTCGATCTCCTGGTTGAAGAGGAGCTCGCGGTCGGCATGATCATATTTCATATGGATGAGAAGGATGTCCTTCGGATCATGAAACATCCATCGGTGAGTTTCATAACCGATGGCCTTCTCGGAGGTGGTAAGCCCCATCCCAGGGTCTATGGAGCATACCCTCGAATTCTAGGCAGATACGTTAGGGACCAAGACGTTCTCTCTCTCGAAGAAGCTCTTCGGAAGATGACTTCCCTGCCTGCCGAGAAACTACGACTCAAAAGAAAAGGTGTCATTGCCGAGAATTATGATGCTGATATCACCATATTCGACCCGGATACCATCGTTGATCATGCAACTTACGAGAATCCCCGACAGTTTCCATCCGGCATTGAATGGGTCATTGTGAGCGGCCAAGTGGTCGTGGAAAAAGGGAAACACACCCATGCCACGCCAGGTCGGACAATCCGTAGCAGATAGGACGCGTGGAGAGAAAGATCGGCCAAGAAGGAGTATACTTTGGAAATCGGTATCGCCGCAGGAGCAGAAACCTAAATATGAGGCTTTAAATAATGCAAATTCCGGAAAAAGGGATTCCCAAGGAAAAACTCTTTCAAATGCTGGAAGCGTTTCGTTCCAAAGATCTCGACTGGCGGTCTGGCCATGTTTTTGGCTACGTGTACGATCCAGGGCCAGAGGTGAGAGAGGTGGGTCATCGAGCCTATTCCATGTTTCTCACCGAAAATGGGTTGGATTTCACTGTATTCCCCAGTCTGCTGCGGCTAGAGAATGAGCTTGTTGCCATGGCAGCACAGCACCTCGGAGGCGATGATGATGTGGTCGGCAATTTCACGAGCGGTGGTACCGAGAGTATCATCCTGGCGGTCAAGGCGGCGCGAGACTATTTTCGGGCTCACCGGCCAAATATTCGGGAACCTGAGATGATCCTTCCGGCGACGGCCCATGCTGCCTTCCATAAGGCTGCCCATTATCTTCAAATCAAGGTCGCTCAAGTTGGGGTCGATCCGAAGACATTTAGGGCGGACGCAGCCCTGGTGGGAAAAGCCATCACACCAAACACCATCCTCCTTGTGGGATCTGCACCCTCTTATGCTCACGGTGTCGTCGATCCGATCCGGGAACTCGGGCAGTTGGCAATGAAACACAACCTTCTCCTCCACGTCGACGCCTGTGTGGGTGGTTTCATGCTGCCGTACTATCGACGGCTCGGAGTTACTCTGCCCGATTTCGATTTCACCGTTCCGGGTGTCACCTCGATAAGCATGGATCTCCATAAATACGCGTACACGCCCAAGGGGGCATCCCTGGTGCTCTATCGTGACAAGAAACTCAGGAAATTCCAGATCTTTGCCTCTTCGCGATGGACAGGCTACACGCTTATTAATAACGCTGTTCAGAGCAGCAAGTCGGGCGGCCCCATGGCCGCCGCCTGGGCTGTTCTGAATTTTATCGGCGACGATGGTTACCTGGAATTCGCCCGCAGGAAACTCGAGGCCACTCGCCGGATCGTCGAAGGCATCCAGGCCATTGAAGATCTGCGGGTGATGACGAGGCCGGACATGTGTCTCCTCGCCTTTACTTCGGACACGGTTAATGTGTTTCATATTATCGATGAAATGAATAGCCACGGATGGTACGTACAACCTGCACTCACCTTTGAAAATTCAAAGGAAAACATCCACTTGTCCATCAATGTGTCAAACGTGGAGTGGGTTGATGCGTTTCTCACTGATCTTGAGGCCAGCGTGGAAAAGGCCAAAACTCTGAAATCGAGCGAACTGGCTGCTGCTATCAGAGAAGGCTCTTTTTCGATCGACCTTTCTGAACTCGGTACCGAGAACTTTATGGAGATCCTCCAAATGGTCGGCATCCAGGTTACAGAGCTTCCCAAAAGAATGGCAGGGGTCAATGAGGCGCTCAGCGCACTTCCACCTGAAATCCGAGAAGGTCTGCTCATCGAATTCGTCAATGAACTGTTTCGATACAGGAGGAACGACATAAGCTAAATGCCGAGTGTACTCAGTTGTAGGAATTACCTCAGTTTTGTGGACGCTCATGTCCCTGAGGGACGTTTGCGGAAGCGTTGGGGGACCCATCGAGGGCGGGCAGGAAGGNNCCCCACCTGTGCGCCCCGAGGGGGTCAACGCGAGAGCAAGGGAGCGAAGGGATATGAGGGTCGAATCAAAAGACTGGTAATTGTCGTGAAACATCAGAAGGGTACAAGCTTCTCGTTTTGAAAACTCAGGAAACTCGACGACTCACTTCACCCGAATCCGGAGGTTCCCCATGAACCCCCCGTTTTCGTTCGAACCATTTCTCCTTTTCAGCTTCTTATCCATCGTCCTTTTGGTCGGTGTTGTCTTGCGAGCAAACGTCCGTTTTTTCCAGAGATTTCTCTTCCCAAGCTGTCTGATCGGAGGCATACTGGGACTGATTCTTGTTCACACCCCCTTAGTCGATTTGTCCGCTTCAAAACTCGAAACATTCGCCTACCATTTTTTTAACATTTCATTCATCTCCGTGGGATTGACACGCGGTGAGAATCGAAAAGAGAATCCCGGTCGCACGAGAGATTTTCTCAAGGGACCCCTATGGATGGCACTGGTCCAAGGGGTTACATTTCCGCTTCAAGCGATCCTCGGTTATCTAGGGGTCCTCTTCTTCGCGATGTTTGGGCTTCGTCTCTTTCCGACCTTTGGTTTCCTCCTGCCCCTCGGCTTCAATGAGGGACCAGGCCAAGCGCTGTCAGTCGGTAAAGTCTGGGAAGGGTTTGGTTTTGAATATGGAGCAACCATCGGTCTGACCTTCGCAACAATTGGCTTTTTCTTCTCCTTCTTTGTGGGGATCCCCCTCGTGAACTGGGGGATCAGAAAGGGTTATTCGACCGATGCCCCAAAAGATCTGCCTCAGGACTTTTTGACCGGTATTCTCTCGAAAAATGGAGAAAAGAAATCAGCCGGTGACCTGACGATGCATTCCGGAAATATCGACACGATTGCCTTTCAAGCGGCACTTGTAGGGCTTGTCTACTTCTTAACCTATGCTTTTGTGAAATACTTCGGAAGATTTCTTCCTCCTGATGCAGCCAAGATGTTCTGGGGCTTTTTCTTCTTCTTCGGTCTTGGTATCGCCCTGATGACGAGATCTTTCATGAGAATGATTGGCGTTGAGGGCCTCATCGATCCCGGAATCCAGCGAAGAATCACGGGATGGTCAGTGGACTTCCTGATCGTATCCACGGTAACTGCTATTCAAATCCTTGTTGTATGGAAATACATTTTCCCAATTCTGGCCATGGCGCTCCTGACCGGCATCTTGACAACACTCGTGGTTTTATATCTCGGAAAGAGAATCTGGTCTTATAATATGGAAAGGATAGCCGCCATCTACGGAACGGTAACCGGCACCGTGTCCTGCGGGCTCTTGCTGCTCAGAGTGCTTGATCCGGATTTCAAAACACCGGTTCCGGTTGAAATCGCGGTCATGAATGTCTTCGCCCTGCCCATCGTCGGAGGATGTACGGTTCTCGTCAACGGCCCGCTCTGGTGGAATTGGAGTATCGGTCTGACTGCCCTGGTTTTTGCTGGCATCATGGCGATCTGCCTCGGGCTCATGAAGATTCTAAGACTCTGGGGAAGTGCGAAATTTTGAGAGCGATATGTGATCTTTGCCGAGCCTGATACCGGAAAATTTCGCCATCACACGCACGTCGAGGCGGTTAAGGAGGCTCTCCTCAAAGCTGCAATAGAAAGGGCCGTGGCCGAGGCAGTCGTTGACATAGATAAAGACCGAAAACCATAGGAACCCAAGCCGGGGACAATCGGAATGGTTGCCATATAAATTGTGTAAAGGTTATGTGGAATGACTGTTTCAAGGGAATTTGAGGGTGTTTTTCTGGTTGCCGATCTGTCTGGCTACTCTGCCCTGACAGAGGCCCATGGGAGCATCTCCGCCGCCAAAATCGTGACTCGATACGTCGAGATTGTTAAGAAAGCCCTCTATCCTGACACACGTCTGGCGGAGCGGGTCGGTGATGAAGTCCTCGTCGTGGGTGCTGATGCATTGAGCGTGCTCCGGACGGCCATTGCGCTCCGTGACAAAGTCGAGGAGGAACCCTATTTTCTGACTGTACACGCCGGCATTCATGCGGGCAGCGTGTTAGAGCAAGACGGTCAGTACTTCGGGACTGCACTTAATTTGGCTTCACGAGTCACCTCTCGCGCCTGGGGACGCCAGATTCTGTGCACTGACAAGGTCGTCGATTTGGCTGGTAATCCAGAGGACATTGATTTTCGCGAGCTAGGGGTCACCTACTTCAAGAATATCACCGAGCCGGTGGCTGTTTTTGAGGTCCTCGTGAAGCATTCGAGAGGAGAGACCAAAGTGATCGACCCGGTCTGCCGCATGCAGATCGCACCGGATAAGGCTCCAGCAAAGCTACCGTTTGAAGACAAGACGTACTATTTCTGTTCTTTCGATTGTGCCAAAGCATTTGCCGAAAATCCTGATCGTTATGGAGGGGAATAGCAAGGACACGCGTCAACTGCCCCTCGTGGCATCATTTCTTCTGCCCGAGGCCTTTGGATCGCCCAGAGGGAAAAGGAGTATTTCTTATGGCTGACGAAGTCATCAAAAAGTACGGACAACGGGTTGGATATAGCGAAGAGGAAATTGAGGCTTTTCACCAAGGGGGACACAGAATTAGGCACGTCAAGCGCCTTGCCGAAGCAGCTCCCCTCTATTCGATCGAGGCAGAGGTCGTCGAGGCCAAACATTGTAATGGAGGACACCAGGTCGGCCAAAAACTCTTCATGGACGTTGACGGTAACTTCATCACTAAACTCTGCCCCAAAAAAATGTGCGTCTACCTTATCTCCCAATTAACGATACCGGTTGCACTCATCAATGAACGGTTGAGCCAGGGACATGACCCGAATGGTCTTCATTTTATGAGATACGTCAGGTGCCCGGATGTCGGCGTTCAATGTTTGGGATATGGCGAGGTAATGCTCAGAGTCCAGGCCGTTCCGAGAGTGAAATGACCATGCTAGACCCGACTGTCGGTGTGATGGAAATTGGGGCAGGCATCTGATGCATCAGGTTTCTTGCTCTGCGAACTCTTGGGGCTTGAGCGATCCCCTTCAGGAATCTGCCGTATGAAGGAACAATCGTGAAAAAGAAAATGCGTGTTATGAGTGAAAAGCCATTGAATGCCGAGACCCCCAATGAACAGCTGCGGTCCTGGGTCACAGCCAATTCCATGTTCTTCTCACGAAACCAGGGCGAAATCATGAGGGAACCGATTCCCCTTTCTGAGTGGGAGCTGATCATCGAAGGAAAAGTCAAAAGGGCACTTCGTTTCAATTTCGATCAAGTTGTCCGCATGCCTAAGGCAATCGTGGCTAACGCCGTCGAATGCTCCGGTAATGGCCGTTCACTTCTCAAAGAGAAAGCCTCGGGAAACTCCTGGACCACTGGCGGCGTGGGAAATGCAGTATGGGGTGGTGTTTGGCTCAAAGATCTCTTGGAGCGGGTGGGACTAGACGGGGGTGCGAAACACGTCAGCTTTGAGGGACTGGACAAGCCTCTTGGGTCCGCCGGAATTAGATTCGTTCGCAGCATTCCCGTCGAAAAGGCCATGTCTTCAACCATTCTCGCTTACGAGATGAACGGTGAACCCTTGCCCTTGCAGCATGGATATCCTCTGCGGGTATTAGCCCTAGGGTGGACCGGTGCCAATTGTACCAAATGGTTGAACAAGGTCACCGTGATGGATCGCCCCTTTTCGGGGTTCTATATGGATGAGGTCTACCGGATATTCCAGAAAGGGGAGGATCCTCAGTCAGGGACGGTCGTTACAGGCCTCAAGGTCAAGTCCTTCATCACTCAGCCCCTACAGGATGAAAGCCTCCCGGCGGGGCCAATCACCTTGCTCGGCGTGGCCTACGCCGGCGAAGCTAATGTTAAACGCATCGAGGTATCGGTCGATAACGGCAAAACTTGGAACCCGGCGACATTCATCGGTCCTTATGAGCCGTTCGCGTGGAGGCAGTGGCAGTATGTTTGGGTGGTCAAGAAGAGGGGAAATTATACTCTGTTGTCACGGGCGACGGATTCCGAGGGACGTCAGCAGCCCCTAAACGGTCACTGGAATGTCTTGGGGTACGGAAACAACGGTATCATGGAACATGCTGTGACCGTTCATGTGAGGTAGCGCCGGTTTGGATGAATGATCCGAGATTGGGATGTCGAAGAACACTTCCCTAAAAGGATGGATCTATCATGACATTGAAGTCGTTAAATAGAGAAGAGCTGAGAGCTATCCTACTCAGAAACTGGATGACCCATGATGCCCTGTGGTATGGCGAGGTAGCCTTGAAGCTCGGAATGGCCGAGGCCAGTCCCATGAACCTCCGGGTCTGCAGAAAGCTCGGAACGATCGAATGTCAGAGGTTGATGAAAACGCTTGAGGCGACCCCACCGAAGAGTTTTGACGAATACCGGCAACGCTTTGAGATGTTAAGAAACGTCTTTGTCCCGGATTTCATGCACCTTGAAATCGAGTATCGGGGTAAGGACGCTCAAGTTTTCCACGTCTTAGATTGCTTCGCCCACAGGGGCATGAAAAAGGCAGGAACCATCGCTGATTATGAATGCGGGATCTTCGAAAGGATCGAGGGATGGTTTGACGCCATGGGCCTCAAATACACCCGGACGCCCGATCTCAGCCGCTGTCTCAAATTCAAGGGGAAAGAGTGCACCGTCACGATCCAATTCCACTTTCACTAGAGTCAAAGCAGAGATGCGTGGGCTTCATGTAGCCGAGGGGTGATGTAATTGCATTCGTCACGGCGCTGGTGGTCGCTTGATCCTGGAAGTTTGTGTCTACAGTTTGGATTCCGAAACAAACGCCACACTCTTTGCCCTTTACGAGGAGCGAGAAACAGAATCCTTGTCACAGGATCTGTCTCAATTTGCAACGGTATTACATCGGGAAATCCATGAATGGGTCGAGCGCAATGGGAAGTGGTTGGTTGAGGAAAAAAGGGTAGCGTGGATCGAAAATCAAAGGCCGAGGTAAGAGCCAATGGAGTTTCTCCCGATGTCAGCGATGCTTTTGCTCTTGTCGATAGGGATGGCCTATGGCGGAGAAGCAGACGTACTCAGGGTGGAGGTGAACCTTACGGGTGAGAACATCTATCATTTCGACGTCACGGTGCTTCACAAGGATGAAGGATGGAAGCACTATGCCAATCAGTGGGATGTTGTCGCCCCAGATACTACAGTTCTCGGTACCCGGACACTCTACCACCCCCATGTGAACGAACAACCTTTTACACGCAGTCTTTCAGGAGTTAAGATTCCTACCGGCATTGATAGGGTGACGATTCGTGCTCACGACTCAGTATACGAATATGGCGGTAAGGTCGTTACTGTAGAATTGCCGCGGTGAAACCAGCTTTCGATCGCGGCTACATGGCCTGGGAAAAAAAGGAGGTGAAAACCATGAGAATCCGAGTTAAGGCGATTGGAGCTCTCACCACAGCATTCCTTCTTTCTGCTGCGATCACGCTAATGCCGATCGGCGCAACCGCGCAGCAGGGACAACGCCAGCCAACCCAAGAGGAAATCATGCAGATGATGGGGCCCATGATGGGTCAGATGATAGAAGCGATGATGGATTCGATGCTCACCGTCATAGCAAGACCGGAGACCGCGCAAAGGCTGGCCATATTTACCAAGAATTATTATGACGCGCTGATAGCGAAAGGATTCTCGAAAGAAGAGGCTCTAAAGATCGTGACATCCATGGGCATACCAGCCGTACCGGCAACGAAGTAAATCCCGCTCCAACGTCGCTCAGAGAAAGCAGACCCCCCGAAAAATGGGGTAACTCCTCGCCGACGTAACGATTGACCTCGTTATTTTTCCCACCGAGGTGGCGGGATTGTGGCCACAGCCTCGCGGCAGATCTCGTCCATGGCCCGGACCATATTGACCGCTCTGAGGGAGAAACCTGCCTGGAACAATCCAACGGCCAGGGAGATAGGGTCGAGTGCAACCCGAACGGTGTGGTCCCTTCGTGTGTCCTTGAACCGCCAGAGGGTCTCCCCGGTAGTCGTGGAGACCATCTCGAGTCTCAGCCCGGCAGCCAGTTGGGTGTAAAGCAATGCATATATGTAGTCCAAGTGGATCACCTCTCCGAAGATGACCGCATCGGCACCAACCAAGTTTCCGATTTGCTGAGGCTCCATAGCTTTTAAGGCCTCCCAAGAGATCAAACCCTCCTCTTTTAAGATCGCGTCGACACGTCTGGGATGGATCATTTCAAAGGGGAGCTGAGCGAGCTGTCCATGAAAGGCAAGGCGCATCTCCCAGGTCAGGGACCAGGCGGAGGCCTCACTCTTGCCGCTGAGATCCCTGAATAGTTTCTGGCTCCCCATGACACGGCCTTCTCCGATGGAGCTGCGAAAGGGAAGAACGGCGAGAGACCGGGGCGGATTGATTTGGAGTTGGGGGTGGATGTATAGCCTCCCTGACGGATCGAGTTCATAAATGCGATCCACTCTGGTTTTGGTCTTGCGCGGTACGCAGGAATGAGAGAAAAGAAAGAGTGAAAAAAGCAGAATGAGGAGCAAGGCTTTATCAGACCGACTCATTCGCCAGATCACTTCCACCGAGCATTGTTCGACACACACTTCATTATACCGTCTCAAAGAGCGAAGGGCGACATCAGCCGCGATGTTGCGATACTTCCAGCGATCAGGCTAAACTAGAATTACAAATGTTCAAGGACCCTCGATGTCTCTACCGGAATTCAAATCAAAAAACACCGTGAACAAACTGTGGTGGCTCCACGACTCCTTCTGGCATGCTACCCTTGTTGAGGAACTGGGACCGGTTCGGGCTCATCAACTCAACCTCAAGGTTACAGAAAAAATATTCAGGATGTTGACCCTCAGGTTACTCCGCGAGAAAATTATCCGGAAACCCCGTTCCATCCGAGAATTGATGTCTGTTTTTCAGACCGTGTGGAAGAATGCATTTTTTGATGACCTCTACGTAAACGAGCCGGTTGAGTATGAAGGGGACACCGCTGTCTGGACTGGAAGTCGATGCCATGCCTATGATTCACTCAGTAAGGCGAATATGCTACAGGGTTACGCGTGTGGCTGCCAGGCATTAAGAAATGGGGTGATGAAGGCCCTACGGATTAAACCGATTCACGAGATCGAAGAAAGTCTCTTAAGGGGAGACGGTCGATGTGTCATCCGGGTCACCTTCTCTCCTGAGAAATAAGAGCGTCCCTCCAGTCCGGGTCTAACAAAGCAAAGAAAAATGGACCAGAAGAAAAGCAACCTGCTAGACCTGAGGTTTCACGCACTCACGAGCGAGCGGTGGTCAGATTTTGAAAAGCTCTTTGGTGAGCGCGGCGCTTGTGGAGGCTGTTGGTGCATGTGGTGGAGGCTTAAGCGTTCCGAATTCGAGCGACAGAAGGGCGAAGGTAACCGCAGAGCAATGCAGCGGATTGTCGGGGCTGGCGAGGTGCCGGGCATCCTGGCCTACACCGGAGATGAACCAGTGGGCTGGTGTTCCGTCGCACCGCGGGATAGTTTCCCGGTCCTCAATCGCTCCCGTATCTTGAAAAAGGTCGATGAGAGGCCGACCTGGTCCGTTGTTTGTTTTTTCATCGACAAGAACTATCGGAATAAAGGCGTCAGTTTCCATCTTGTCCGAGCAGCTATCGAGTATGCCAAAAAACAAGGCGGAAAACTTCTCGAAGGTTACCCCGTTGAACCCAGGAAAGACAGGATACCAGCCGCATTTGCCTGGACAGGGCTTGAGTCAGCATTTAGGAGAGCTGGCTTCGTTGAAATCGCACGCCGCTCAGAGACGAGACCAATCATGCGGTTCACTATTTCTGAGGAATAAAGAGATAGCCTGGGGTTAGATAAAATGCGTCGCCTTCGACTTGAGTTACCAAAGCATTTTGAGTTTTCCGTGGATATTCCGGTGCGTATTGGTGATATCAACTATGGCGGTCATCTGGGAAACGACTCCATCCTCTCTTTGGTCAATGAGGCCCGTGTAAGGTTTCTAAATCAAAACGGCTTCAGCGAGTCAAATATTGATGGGCTTGGTTTGATCATGATCGACTCAGTCATCATCTACAAATCAGAGAGTTTTTATGGTGAAATCCTGAGAATCGAAATCACAACCGATCACATGAACAAATACGGCTGTGACTTCATTTACAGAATAACCAACAAAGAAACAGGTAAAGAAATCGCCAGGGCGAAGACTGGAGTTGCCTTCTTTGATTATGAAAAGAAGAGGATTGTGAAAATCCCAGAGAGATTTAGAGCCGCTTTCACGTCGGACTAAGCATTCGATGGGAACCTGAGTTGCTTGAAACAGGATGGGTAAGGTTTTCAACCGTAGCATGCTTTTACCCCTTATTAGACCTGGGAAGATCGAGTCTCCGCGATTCAAGAACGATGGGAGAGAAATCATGAAGAAAACCAGATTTTTGTGCAGAGACCCGCTCATGATTTTACTCTTCGCAATTGTGGGTATTGGTTACACGCTGACGCTAACCAGCTACCTCTTGGATCCGAAGCCCCCAAGCTAATTGCATTAAGACTGCACAAACCGATCAACACGGATGAGTCTCCGCAGTTTTCTGGACGTTCATGTCTCTGATGGACGTTTTGCGGAAGCATTGGGGGACCCATCGAGGGCGAGCAGGCTTCGACGTGAGCTCAGCCGAACGTAAGGGGAAAACCCCGCCTTCAGAGCGGGGAAGGGGCAAGAATTCCCCACCTGCGAACCCCGCAAGGGTCAACGCGAGAGCAAGGGAGCGAAGGGATATGAGGGTCCCATTTAGAGATTCAAACTTATCTAAAAACATCAAGAAGATAGAGATCCTTGCTTACAAAACTCAGGAAACTCCAATCAACATTCACTTGACAAGCAGATTTGGTGTCCACGAGGTCGACACCTCATGTCGGAGGTGGGGCTCTGTTTCGACTTGGAAGACGGCGAGGTTCCCCACGCTACCTTTTGGATGTATGAAGGAATGCTTATCGTCTGCTCGAGATGGAAAAACGATTGCAGGAGTGCCGAAGTGTAGACAACAGCACTATCAAGATCAAAATCGAGGGACTTTACGACGAAGGCTGTGCCCTCGCCAAGGCATTCCACCGAAAACGGGCAAGTTGATCCCAAAAGAAGCCTGAGTGATCAGTGGTCAAAACCCGTACTAGGACGCATCCTCCTGCTTTGCGAGTCGGCCTCTGCCATCTCATGACGAAGGATCTCACGTCAGGAAGAGTAAGAGAATATGGTTGCCCAGAACAATCAGGTAGATGACAACGATTGAGACAATGATCACTCTCACAAACAAAAGATTCTTATATATGCAGAGAAGCAAAATACCCGATGCGGTGAGAACATATTTGGCAGTAAAGAAGTAGATATCCCCATACCCAGCCAAGAAATTCATGAGGGGGTTGATCTCCTGAGCTCCCCTACCTAGATGGAAGATCGTAAAGTAGACATCAAGGACAGATAGCAGGATAATGGTAAGAAGCGTCAAGAGGAGGCGGGAGCCATAGCGGTCGACACGGAAGTGGATCTTCCGGTCTGACTTCCTTCGAATCCATTGACGGCGCCCAAACAAGAGGTACCGACCGGCTGTCTTTGTTGGCCCCCGCCGTCGATCTTTGACCGTTCTTCTATCTGCCTCAAATTCGACCATGACGCGCCTTGAGAGTTCTTCAAGCAAAAACGATTCCAACAGTTCCACATCGTTGAAACAAACGGTCCAAACCGAACACGGACAGCACGTTGATAGAAGGTCCGAATTAGGGTAGTTTTGGAAGATCAGGCAGAGAGACTCATGAACCCGAAGAAAAATACCCAAAAACTGGCGTTTACCTGCCCTGTCTGTGGAAAAAGTACCGACCGTCCCATAGACGAGTTGAAGGAAGGGGCCCTTTTGGTTTGCCCATTCTGTAGCCTCAAGCTTAACCTGCACGGCCATATGTGGCAAGAGGTCAAAGGGGAAATAGAGAAACTGGGTACCTAATTGGGCCGACATGAACTGCTGCCGTGTCTTTTGAGTCCCGTCTTAACCTTCAGCCCCCTGTGGAGGTCGCTTTGATCGGTCGTATCTCAGCGGTCGTCCTTACGGGTTTTTGTCTCGTGGTGTACGGTTGCAGCTGTGACGCCACGAAGTCGCCAAAGACAAATTTTGAAAGGCATTCGACGTTTTGAAGAAGCCATGAGCGTAAATGAAAAGCTCCCAAAGATTCTCAAAGTGATTTCTTTGCAGGATTTGGAAAGAATCGATGTTGCTTTGGAGGGAGACTGGAGTTCCACAGTGGTAACTGTCTGGTCGAGAGAAAGGGGCCGGCATGGATTTTCCGAGATCGTACGATCTCACCCGATAAATAGGCCAAGCCTAGAACTCTGTTTCGAAGACACCTGGGTCGGCCTTCATTGTTTCAAAAGAATCGATCACCAAAACGTCTTTGATGAGGAACTCGCACTCGAAATAATTGGGCATGTAGAAAAGAGGACTGCAAAGCCGTAAAAGCGAGAGAGAAGAGCCTGAGAAATCGATCCAGAAAAAGGGAGAAAACGAAAGGGGAAAGGCCCATATGAGCAACCGAGATTCCACCCTTCCGTCTGACTTCATTCGCGAAATCATCGAAGCGGACCTGAAGGCGAACAAAAATGACGGTCGGGTTGCCACCCGATTTCCACCGGAACCTAACGGATATCTCCATATCGGACACGCCAAATCCATTTGTCTCAATTTTGGTATCGCGGCCCAATACAGAGGCACCTGCAATTTGCGTTTCGACGATACCGATCCAAGCGGTGAAGACGTTGAATATGTGGAATCAATCAAATCAGACGTTCGATGGCTTGGATTCGATTGGGAAGACCGGCTGTTTTATGCTTCGGACTACTTCGATGAGCTCCACCGGTATGCTGTTCAGTTGATCAAAGATGGAAAAGCCTATGTCTGCAGCTTGAGTCAGGGCGAAATCAGGCAATACCGTGGCACCTTGACCGAACCGGGGAAGGAAAGCCCGTATCGGAATCGCTCGGTCGAGGAGAACCTGAAACTCTTCGGGCGCATGCGGGCAGGGGAGTTTGAGGAGGGTGCCCATGTCCTACGCGCTAAGATCGATATGGCATCTCCAAATATCAACATGAGGGACCCGACCCTCTATCGCATTAAAAAGGTCCCTCACTACAGAACGGGCGACAAATGGTGCATCTATCCCATGTACGACTTCACTCATTGCCTTTCAGATTCGATTGAGGGGATTACCCATTCGCTTTGCACGCTGGAATTTGAAAACAATCGTCCCCTGTATGATTGGGTGCTCGACGAGTTGAAAGTCCCCTGTCATCCCCAGCAAATCGAGTTTGCGCGCCTCAATCTGAGTTACACGGTTTTGAGTAAGCGAAAGCTCGTCGAATTGGTTGAAAAAGGACATGTCACTGGATGGGACGATCCACGGATGCCAACAATCGCCGGTATCCGGAGACGGGGGTACACACCAGAGTCGGTCACGGATTTCTGCCATCGAATCGGCGTGGCAAAGCGGGATAGTGTCGTCGATATTGCAATGCTCGAGCATTGTTTGCGCGAAGACCTCAACCGGCGTGCTCCCCGCGTCATGGCGGTGCTGCGCCCACTGCGTGTTGTCATTGACAACTACCCAGAAGACCAGACCGAACAGCTCGATGCGCCCTATTACCCGGAGGACCCCAGCGGGGGATCGCGGAACGTACCCTTTTCTGGCGTCCTTTACATTGAACAGGACGATTTTCTGGAAGAACCACCAAAGAAGTTCTTCCGGTTGGCTCCTGGCCGTGAAGTGCGGCTTCGCTACGCCTACTACATCAAATGCGTCAGCGTGGTTAAGGATGACAAAACTGGAGAAGTGGTCGAGGTACACTGTACCTACGATCCAGAAACGCGAGGGGGATGGGCTCCTGACGGGCGTAAGGTCAAGTCAACGCTGCACTGGGTTTCGGCGGCCCATTCGATCCCGGCAGAGGTGCGCCTCTACGATCGACTCTTCTCGGTTCCGAATCCAGGCATGGAGAAAG
>WVXP01000091.1 GCA_011773445.1 Pseudomonadota bacterium
TCCTCATAGGCCAGAACCAGGGGCCGGATCTCAGAGCCCTTCAGGACGATTCTCCTCAATGCCTCGATCACGCGATCTTTCTTCACCTCAGGGCTCATGGGAACCTTCTCGATGCCGCTTTCTTTTACCGCAAAGAGCTCCAGAAGATAGGGAAGGGTTGAGGCCTNNACCTTCCCCCTGATCTCGATATCCCCATCCCCCTCCAGGATATCGAAGTTTGCCTTCAAGATGTCTATGATCGGATGGTAGGCCACACCCCTGCTGTAAGAGAGACACCTGCCCTCCAAAAAGGTCACATCTTCATTGGCCACGGCCTTTCTGAACTCATATAAGAGCCTGGATTTCCCCACCCCGGCCTCGGCCGTGATGGAAAAGGCCTGCCCCCTTCCCCCCTTGGATCGCTCCAAACCATCAAGCAAAAGCTCGAGCTCCCGCTCCCTCCCGACAAAGGGCGTAAGGCCACGCTCAGCACTGACGTCAAACCGTGTCCTCCTCGTGCTGGGGGCGATGGCACGGTAGACTCTGACCGGCTCCTCCCTGCCTTTAATCGTTTTCTCCCCTAGGGCCTCGAACCGGAAAAGGCCCTCGGTGAGTTTAAATGTCTCCTCACTCACATAGGTTGTTCCCGCCCCTGCCAGCTCCTGCATCCGTGAGGCCAGGTTCACCGTATCGCCAACTGCCTTGAACTCAACCCTGAGATCATTCCCAAGGGTGCCAACGACCACGGGGCCAGTGTGAATGCCGATGCGCATTTTTAAAGGCCCTATGTCTTTTCTCTCTTGCTTCATCTTATCGCTAAACCTGGCCATCTCCCGGTGAATGGCCATTGCTGACCGGATCGCCCGCTGAGGGGCGTCCTCCAGTGCAATGGGGGCTCCCAAAAGGGCCACAATCCCATCCCCTGTCATCTCGTTGACCGTGCCCTCGTAGTCGTGGACCTTGTGAATGAGGATCTCGTAGACCTGGTCCATGATAGAGTATGCTTCCTCAGGGCCAAGCCTTTCAGAAAGAGTGCTAAATCCCTCCATATCGCAGAAGAGCACCGTGACCTGCTTGCGCTCACCTTCAATCTTTCCCCTCTGGGCCAGGATTTTCTCAGTGAGGCCCTTCGGAAGGTACCGTTGAATCTTTGCCAGTTTATCATCCAAGGCACGGTCTCTGGGGGGTGGCTCGGAAGGGATCGATAAATCGTGACCACACTCATCACAAAAAACACTGTCTAATTCACAAGTATGGCCGCACGATGGGCAGGTAAGCTCAAATTTATTCCCGCATTTTTTGCAAAACTTTGCTCCTTCTCTATTCTCAAACTGGCACCTTGGGCATTTCATCTCCGCTTGCCCTCCGATGAATTATCCATGGATTAAAAAGGTTATCTGGAGTCATGAGTAAGGGCCTTTTCCGGCAGCACCATAAAATATCTCTTTTCAGTTCTATTGGGCTCATCCCTCGATTTAATAAAAAGCCCGTCCCTTCATTCGGAAGAACGGGCTCCACTTCCACTCAGCTTCCCCCGCGCTCAATTTTCAGCTTCAGCTCAAAAGGGGTGGTAAGCCCATATTAGCAGGTCCAAGAATAAAGTCAATCTTTTGGGACCCCTCTTTCCAGAAGGTGCTGGATCGTCTATTTCTAACCTATGGATTTTCCGTCAGTCCGCATCCTGTGCATGTTTCTACCGCTAATCGATACATTTAGCAGGGAGGGATGGTGATCGATAACATCTTCAACTGTTGAATCCAACCGCTTCTTCTAGGTGGTTCTGGGAAGATACCCAAGTAACCCTGATCCTCTAACCCAAATTCTCCAAAGCCTCCTTGGCTGTTTCAGGTGCACTTCGGCCTCTCCCTGTATTGATAAGTTTACAGCCTCGAACAGGCATTCTCTTGCTGTATCCTTCTTGTTCCCTTTTGACTTATACAGAAAACCCAAATCCAGATCATTCTGGTCGAGACCGCCTTTTGTCCCCATGTGTTTTGTGGACTGGATCCTGGGACAAGGAGATCAGGGAATCTAATCTTGTAACTTCGGCTTGATATAGGACCAGTGTGTATGGACTATCTTCCATTCCCCATTATTTCGACTATATACCTCCGTGCTGTTCCAATGGACCTCCCTGGTCAATCCTCCTGACGCCGGTACGTAGTCGATGAGGTTAAATGTAAGCACTGCAGTATCGCCATGGATCTGCACTCTCGGATTGATCATTTCATACCGTTCAATACGTATCTTGCCCTCGATGGAAGCATAGAACTGCCGCAGGGCTTCCAAACCATCCAGACGCCGCTCTGTATAAGGGTCATAGTAGGTCACCTCGGCTGTACTGATCTCAGTGAAGCCCCAAGGATCACCTTTGCCCCAGCGGTCAAGCGCCTCACATTCCATGGCGATAATCTCTTTTGCCAGATCTTCTTCCAAAATGGAGCGTTCGCGTCGAATAGACATATTACATTCTCCTTAACATGGCTTAATGTGCGAGGACCTGAACCCGCACTGTATCCGATGGGCCTCTTCTTCCCCTCCGGTACTCTTCCATATGAGCCTCCTGACTTGCGGGACCTTGGTTGCTGATTTGGTCTTACCCCTCTTGCAAGTGAGGCTCAGGTCTGTATCATGGTTCCTCCCCGAAATCCAGCACCATCCTACCATACAATGAACGATTTGCGACGGCAATATCGAATAACGAGGATTAAGGCGGGTCTATCTCATACATCTTAAAATCTTGAAACAGAGGATCGAGATCAAAGGCATGCAGCACGATGGGCATGATGAACGGATAAACTGCTCAAGAAGAGCAGAGGACACCAGGAGTGCTGGTAGCGGCGGTCCGATTTTAAAAAAGATTTTGACTTCAACTACCATTGTGGTATAGCTTAAGAATGGTTTCGCTGGTCTTCACTATTACGATTTAAACATGTGCGTAGCTATGCCTCTACGGAGTATGGGATGAGACAATGTTCCCAGTGCGGACGTGAAACCTTGAGGGTTTTTCTCTCTGTTTGGAAGCTTTTTTACTTTGGTCATCGGAAGGGCCATACTGCTCGAAAGCCGAAGCATGTAAATAAAACAAAAGACCAACCTAAATGAATTGGCAGAAATGAGCCGAAAAATTAAGGAATTGGAAGCCTCGGAAGCCAAGCGCAAGCGGATAGAGGAGATGCTATTGTGGGAGGCATCGGTCAACGAGGCAATAGCCGACCTATCAAGTGCACTGATTTTACCCAAACCAATTGAAGACATTTCGCTCACCGTGCTGGAGCATGCCAAGCGTCTTACAAGGAGCGAGTTTGGATTTGTCTCTCATATCGACCCACAAACTGGCTACCATATCGCTTCGACCCTGACGAGAGATATCTGGGATATTTGCCAGGTTGAAAACAAGGATATTGTCTTCAAGGAGTTCAGGGGGCTGTGGGGTTGGGTGCTCAATAAGAGGAAACCCCTTATGACCAATGACCCGTCCAACGATCGGCGGTCATCAGGAACCCCCGAGGGCCATGTGCCCATCCGTCGTTTCCTTTGCGTTCCAGCGCTTGTCGATGGAGCATTGGTCGGCCAAATTGCGCTCGCCAACTCGGATCATGATTACACTGAGAGAGATCTTGCCCTCATCGAACGTCTGGCAGTCCCTTATGCCATTGCCCTCCAACGCAAGCGAAGCGAGGAGGAGCTTCAAAAGGCTCGCGACGAGCTGGAACAACGTGTGGAGGAGCGCACCGCCGAGCTGAAGCAGGAAATAAGAGAGCGCAAGCAGACCGAGGAGGTGTTGTTAGAAACGAAAGAGCTTCTGGAGACTGTCTTCTCGAGCATTAACCTTTTGGTCGCCTACATGGATACTAATTTCAACTTCATCCGGGTTAACCGGGCATATGCCGAAGCTGATGCTCGTGTTCCCGAGTTCTTTATTGGCAAAAACCACTTTGCTCTATACCCCAACGAAGAGAACGAGGCGATATTCCGAAAAGTGGTGGAGACGGGGGAACCTTACTTCACTTTCGAGAAACCCTTTGAATATGCCGAACATCCTGAACGAGGAGTCACCTATTGGGATTGGAGCCTGCAACCCTTGAAAGACCCTGGTGGAAAAGTCAGCGGAGTTGTCCTAAGCTTGGTGAATGTGACACAGCGTAAGCGGGCGCAGGAGGCAGGGCGAGAGAGCGAGTATCGCTACCGCACCCTCTTCGAGGAGTCAAGAGACGCAGTTTATATTACCACCCGAGACGGCAAATTCATTGATATCAACCAATCGACGTTGGATCTCTTTGGTTATGACAGAGAAGAACTGATGGGGATGAACATCGGACAGATATATGCTCACCCCGAGGATCGGCAGAGGTTTCAGGAAGTGATAGAGAGAACAGGATCGGTCAGAGACTATGAAATCAAGTTTCGGGGGAAGGATGGGAAAGAGCTGGACTGCTTGCTCACAGCGACTTTGAGACGAGCCCAAGATGGAAGTGTTTTGGGATATCAGGGTATCATCCGGGATATTACCGATCGAAAGCGGGCCGAGGAGGCCCTGCGGGAATCAGAGGAACAACTCAGGCATCTCTCCTCTCAGCTCCTCACGGCCCAGGAAAAAGAGAGAGAACGGATTGCTCGAGAACTCCATGATGGCATTGGCCAATCCCTGAGTGCTGTAAAATTTGGCGTGGAGAATAGCCTTAAGCAGATAAATAGGGAGACAGCACCGCCGCTTGTCAAGCGATTAGAGGCAGTTATCCCCATGATCCAGGATTCCATCGAGGAAGTTCGAAAAATCGCGATGGATCTGCGTCCGTCCGTCCTGGATGATCTGGGCATCTTGGCGACCATTGCCTGGTTTTGTCGGGAATTTCAGGCGATCTATTCAGGCATTCGCATCGAACAGCAGCTCGACATACGCGAAGATGAAGTGCCCGATCCTCTCAAAACAGCTATTTACAGAGTCTTGCAGGAGGCCTTGAACAACGTAGCCAAACACAGCAAAGCAAATCTGGCAAATATTTCTCTGAGAAGCATGGATGGCATGATAGAATTGGTTATCGAGGATAACGGCATCGGCTTCGACCTGGAGGAGGCCTCCAGGAAAGGGTTAGGGCTTTCCAGCATGAAAGAGCGAACTGAACTTTCGAGTGGGTCTTTTACCATTGAGTCCGTGACCGGGGCAGGAACCATTATCCGGGCGTCATGGCCGGAGAGCCCCTAGAAGATAGAAGATGGCTCCCTTCTTAGCGAATACCCTTCTGTGTGGGCCGTTAGCTGGTTCATAGCTCCCTCCTTTTGGCTGTGGTTTAAAGGAGCTTACCACTCGCGGCCAACTTTGTTTAAGCCCCCAGCTCTAGATAGGATCTAACGAGGGCGGTTCGCCTATTTTGGACTTGTGCAAGAATGCTGACGCAAATCGGCGGCATAGCCGGCCAAGGCGGGGTAGCTGATCCATCTGCTATGTCTCACTGAGCCTGACCTGGCGATAACTCACAAAAACACGTAAACCTTCTGTCCGTTCGAAATCCCCAATGATCCTTTAATCTCCCGGGCAACTTCAAGAGTTTTGACGTGGAGAGTATTATCGGCTGGGCCGAAATCTATCTCAAGCTCGACATCAACGATCAGGTATCCTTTCAACCTTTCAGCTTTCCGGTTATCTCAGTAACCCGTTTACCAAGGATCCGGCCGATCTTCAGATCTACCTCCGTAGGGAGTTGATCGGCCATCGCTCCCACCACAGCTGAAGCTCCATACGGGGTTCCTCCCCTCTCAGTCGTGAGCAGCTCTTCGACAGAGTAGGGAACCCCTACAATAATCATTCCATGGTGGATGAGGGTGAACATCATCGAGATCAGGGTAGTCTCTTGCCCTCCATGAATGGAAGCTGTGGAAGTGAAGAGGCCCGCCGGTTTCCCAATTAGCTGCCCTTTTAGCCAGATTTGGCTTGTTAGGTCCCAAAAGTTGCGCATCTGGGCACACATATTCCCAAACCGTGTAGGCGATCCCAAGATAAGCCCGTCACACGCAATCAAATCATCTTGGGTAGCGATTGGAACATCTTTCTGCATATCTTTCGCCTTCTTTAGACGTTCATCCCTTTCAATCACTTCAGCCGGAATCAATTCTGGAACCGTGCGGAGCATCGGTTCCCCTCCTTCTTCCGTTACCCCCTCGGCAACAGCTTGAGCCATTATGAAGTTGTTTCCGTACATGCTGTAATAGAGTATAAGTACTTTCATCTCTCCCTCCCGAAAATACTTTCACCTACCAAGCAAGAACAGCTCGATCTTACGGCAAACTAAGATCTCTGTCAAATCATTTAAGACTCCTCCTCCTCCTCAGAAACTGAACTTGTTTCTTCCTATAGAACACATAGGGCTGCGCTGTAATATGATTGCTAACTAAACTATGGATTTAACTGAACTATGGATTTTCCGCCAGCCCCCATCCCGTGCATGTTTCTACCGCTCATCGATACATTTGGCAGGGAATGAGGGTGATCGATCTTCAATTCAATAAAGCAAGGCCGTTGCTGAACCCTGCCTTTCCAGCGCGAGAACTTTTATAATGAGTAAATTTATTCGATACAGAAATGGTGAAATGTGAATATATGAATACCCGTTACCAATTGGCGGCTAATTTGATTTGAAAAGTCAAAATTTAATATTTAAGATGTAATACGCCTATGACTTTACAGACCGTCGTGTAGGCTGACAAAACAACTCTCGAAGGAGGTGGTTGTGGCTATGGGTTCTACTGGACTGATAGTCCAAGAGGTTACCATTCCTCGCAACAGCGGACGGGCTTTTGAATTAACGAAGGGGCAGGTGATCCGAGTGATCGGCACTACCATCGCCGATTTTGTGGCCTTCAACCGGGATGACCTCACTGACCGGCTCGACCAGGCCCGAACCAAGGTCTACAACCGAAAGATTTTCATCAGCACCGGGGATGTCCTCATGACCAAGTCCAATCGCCATTTGCTCACCATCATAAAAGATACCTATGAGGAAGGTACGCACGATTTGCAGCATGGCATGTGCAGCCGCTCCCGTTTCGAGCTGGCAGCCCGAGAAGGGAGGCTCGCCGAGTACTATTTCCGAGACATCGCTCCAGAGGAGCTCCCTGATCATGGCTGTTGGGAAAACCTGACCGGGGCACTAAAGCCATGGAATATTCCGCCATACGACATTCCCAGCCCTTTTAACCTGTTTCAGACCGTCACT
The DNA here is from genome assembly GCA_011773445.1 of Pseudomonadota bacterium. Classification (GTDB taxonomy): domain Bacteria; phylum Desulfobacterota; class BSN033; order WVXP01; family WVXP01; genus WVXP01. Next base: position 7,194 of record WVXP01000091.1, read on the forward strand.
ATTGATTCACGAACGGGCCTCATGTTGAACAGCACCACCCGACCCAAGCCCGGTACACATGTTGATCTACGCGCGGAGATGGATTGTTTGGTGGCCATCAGCTCCTGCCCCGACTTGTGGGCTGGAGGGGAACAGGGTCTTCAGGTCAGGGTGTACGAGGAACCTGAGGGTTAAACGGGAGGTACCCAGAGAAGTTTAATCTACCTTTTCAACCTTGATGAAGGGTTTTTTTGATGAGTCCGGCGACTCCTAAAAATAGCTTGGGGTGATGTATTGGCATGTGATTCAGAAGCAATCCGGGGTCAGATATCCTTCACGGGAAATAATTCAATCGCAACTGTCATGCCTAACGGGTACTAACGAGATATGAAAAATCTTCTGGTAAGCTATCTCAAGGCTATTTTCTGAGCAAATCAATGGAATTTATTACTCCCAAAGGACTCCTTGAGGAGGGGGTTGTTATAGCACTGGATTGATTTCCCCTTTCTCAGTATTGCTATGGGCTAGGTTTTACGCAAAAGCTGAACACCGCTCTCCATGAGCGAAATTTGCTGACGCGGCGGGGTATCAATCGACGGTGAACAGACGGGGAAAACCAGAACGCGCTTTTCCCTTGTCGTGTCTACTCCTTGCTCCTTAAATACTCCCTGAATGATTTCACGATCCCTATTATCGACAAGCACATTACCCTTCATTGTAGGAATTCATAATGCCATGGCTTTTCGATATCAAACGTTCAGACCTGAACCCCATCGTTTTCCAAATGCTTACTGATCAAACCCGATGAACCCAAACTCAGCCTCGAGCCCCGGAAAGCCTTGGTGTCAGAAATTGTGAAATACTATGAATCTGCTTCATAGATATCTCAAACGATGATAAGACCATTTGACCCTAATGCCTTAGTTCTATTAATTTTTCCATATTGAGCGGCATGGCATGGGATTCGCATATAGAACGCGCAAAACCAAAACAGAGTCACCGACAAAGCCAAATCATCTGCGAGGATGGGATAGAAAGCACCGGAACCCTTTGGGTGGGTTAGCCGGGTTGCCCAGAAGAGGCAAAACAGTGTGCCGATAGCCCGGCTTTCCGCGAACAGGTGGATGGTCGGTTTTTGGGGCATAAAGAACCCCGGCCATGCTCGGTATCTGATCAGGGGCGGGAGGAGAGGTAGCAATGCAGCGTTTTCTAATCTGGGGCGTATCTCTGGGGAGCTTGGGGAGCGCAGCGCTTCTCTTGTTTTTGGCACCAGAGTCCCTTCGGAACTGGTGGGGTGAAACTTTTCAGGGGGAAATGGTGTGTTGGCTCCCGCACCTCCCCGTATTGATTTTTGTCATAGCCGCCTTGTGGGGTTGGCATCTGCGGCAGACCAAAATCCCCCTCTTGGCCCTCCTTCTGATAAGTGCCCATGCACTTCTCAACCTCCCTCTTCTGCATGAAGCACCCCCTGAGCAACTCAGGGAAGGGTTAGCGGTGTTCCTCCCCTGGGCGTTTCCCCTGCTGCTGAGTTGGCCTGAGAGGACCCTCAAGAGTCTCTCGGGATGGGCACGTATTGGTGCAATCCTTTCCATCTGGCTCGGTTCTCTCATTTGGGCTTGGAACCAAGGGTTTGCAGCATTCTGGCCGGCCAATTTATCCGGAATACCCGCTGGGGTAAAGAGCATCTCCACATTCCTCGCACTTCTTACCCTCTGGGTCTTGCCCTTCGCAGAACGGCCTGACTTGAGGGCATCTTGGACATGGTCCTTAATCTCCCTGGGGTTCGCCTCCCTGCACGGGGAGCAATGGTGGCCTGAGTCCGTCTCTGCTGCCCCTTGGCCAGTTTTCCTTTCCTTCAGTGCCCTCTTCCTTTTGGGAGGCCTTTACGGATTGACATGGAGACGGGCCTATCTCGATGAACTCACGGGCATACCGGGTCGTCGGGCCTTTGAAGACAGCCTCCGCAGGCTGGGGAGGCACTATGCGATTGCGATGGTGGACGTTGATCACTTCAAGCAGTTCAACGATCGTTACGGGCATCAAGTAGGGGACCAAATCCTGCGGTTCGTCGCCGCTCACCTCAAAAAAATATCCTTCGGCCTACTATTCCGATATGGAGGAGAGGAGTTCGCGCTCATCATGCCCGGGCGTAGGGCACAAAAGATGATTCCACTCTTGGAGGGACTTCGTCACTCCATAGAATCATCCAAATTTACGATCAGGGGGAAAAATCGCCCTACTCACAGGCCCCGACGAAAGGAAAAAACCTCTGGTGGAAAGGAAAAGGTTGGGGTAACCGTCAGCATCGGCGCAGCCCGGAAGAGCCCCTTCCATTCTACACCCGAGGCAGTCGTCAAAGCGGCGGATGAAGCCCTCTATCGGGCCAAGCAGATGGGACGAAACCGGGTTGAGCTAGCAAGAAGCCATAGGGAGAGCTCCGTGAAGAGAATCAATTGTCACGAATGGGAAGAGGAAAACTGGCGAGAGGATAAGATGAGAAAAAAGCGGACGTTGGTCCTTGGTGCTAAAGCAAGTTAATGTCTCGCGCGCTTCTGAAGGTTTGTTGTGTCAGCTGGAACAAAATGTGTAGAGACCTTTACGGAATACCCTCTAGGCGCCTGCAGAGCGCAGTGAGATGCTTGAGGCCAAGCCCAGCGACTATTTGGTTAGGGGTCAGCGACGGTATTGCCATATACAGGAACTCGGGCGGGGGTGGTTCGAAGTTCTTTTTCCTTTACTGAACGACGAATTTTCTTCCGCTTGAGTCTTTTCTGGAGTTTCCTGAGTTTTAATGGAAACATTTTTATAAGTATTTGATTTTATAGGAAAAAGAAATTTCAGCACGTGACTCCGGAAACTCCAAAAGTCTTTTCCGTTGACAACCTGAGTTGTCGTCACTACCCTGTGAATACCTTTTTTCGCATTTGATGGCAGCAAGAGTGGTGTTTTAGAAAGACAGGTTCCGCCCTTGCGGGTTACCGGCACCTCTGGTTTACCTACCAGCTCTCCTTCATGCCGTATTTCGCGTATCTCGGTTGTGGTGATATCGGAATCAGGGGATGGGCTAAGCAAAGCATAGGTTGCACCAAGTTCTACCTCGTCGCCTGGTTTGACCTGGGTGGGCAGGTTCGCCAGCGTTGATTTGAAAAACACACTAAGATTTGCTATGAAGAGCAACATGCTAAGACGTTTGAACATAAGATATGGACATTCTTGGAAAGCCTTAGGTTGACAAATAAAACCTGGAATTCCAACAAAAGAGAGAAGTCAAAATGACGGAACCAGATTTTCTCGGGGATTTAGAGAAATGTGAACTGTGCGAACATAGGTGCGGGGTAAACAGGCTAAGTGGAGAAACAGGGGTTTGCAGGGTGACAATGCCAACTGTTGCTTCTGCTACTTTGCACCCAGCACCACCAGAAAGCTACACTGTATTTATGGCTGGATGCAATTATAAATGCCTGAATTGCCAAAACTGGACAATTTCACAATACCCAGATAATGGGTTCAGGCAGAGAGGGTATGAAAATCCAAAAGAGCTGGCCGAGGAGTGTCTGGATAGCTTGAACTCTCTTTCAGCTAAACTGATGGGAGCTGACAGGATATTCTTTTCGGGGGGGGAACCAACCATTCACTTGCCGTATATCGAGGAGGTTGTTGGGGAGGCCAGGAAGATAAATCCAGGTACCAAGGTAAATTTTGACACAAATGGATATCTGACCGATGAAAGTCTAAAAAGGGTTTTAGTTCTTACAACATCTATTACCTATGACCTGAAGGCATACAATGATGAGGTCCACCTCGCCTTAACAGGAGCATCTTCCAAGCCCGTTCTCAGGAATGCCGAATATATCGGAAGGTATGCAAAGGAAAAGCTTTGGGAGATAAGGATTCTCGTGATACCGGGAATAAATGAGGATGAGATAAAGCCATTAACTGAATTCGTAGCTCATATTGATCCATTTTTACCTGTGTGTTTTCTCGTTTTCAGGCCGAATTTTGTTTTAGAAAACCATCCCGGTGCCAGCAGAAGCCTCATGGATAAGTGCGTTGAAACCGCAAGGCACTCTGGCTTGAAAAATGCTTATTGGTCCGGGAATACTGACATTCCTGGCATCATCGGTGATAGAAAAAGTGAGATCAAGGGAAAATATGTGTCAGAGCACGCTCGGCTTGCTGGCTCTTATGCTCTTTATGCGGGCTGTCAAACACATCCCAGGAGTTGTTCAGCCTGCATTTCAAATCAGACATGCAGGATTAAGAAATATATTCCTGAAATAGTTGCCTAGAAAAATGGTAGATAATAAAACTCAATGCTTCAAAGACCCCCATGGTATCGAGGTATTATGAGCTACCTCAATACGCGCAGAATCTGATAAAGAAAAACGCTTGAAAATAACCCATTCAGCATGTATATTGTTATCGCTTGACTTATTTGCCCTGGGGGATTGCTGTTTGCGTAGAGAGAAATTGTAACCGCCTCCCACGGGGGGCGAGAACCTTGTCTCGGGGCTAAACAACCCGCGCGGGCGAAGTTTCGAGCGGGTTGTATGTTCACTTTAACCCTACCCATTAAGAGGAGGAACGTCATGATAAAAAAAATACTCTGTACCACCATGTTTGTTTCCATTGCCCTGGCTTTCACTATCGGTGAAGCCACGGCAGAGACGCTTGCCCTGCTGACCTGGAAGGGGTACGCGCCGAAGAATCTCGTGGAGAAATTCCAAAAAGAAACCGGGATCGAGGTCAAAGCAACCTACACGAACAATGAAGAAATGATTGCCAAGTTACGGGCTACCCGCGGTGCCGGTTTCGATCTGGCACAGCCCAGCCAGGACCGTATTTCCTCTGTACAGGAAAAATACAATATTTACCAGCCAATTGACCTGTCCAAGGTGGAAAGCGGTCAGGTTATTTCTTCTATGCTGGAAGCCGTGAAGAAAAACACATTGGTGAAAGGCAAGCCCCATGCTGTGCCATTCTGCTGGGGGACTTCCGGGCTTGTAGTCAATCGAAAATTTGCCGCCGACGTTCAGGATTATAATGATTTGCTTAATGAAAAGTATGCGGGGAGGATAAGCTATCGTCTCAAGCGACCAACGTTGATTGCCCTCGCCTTTGCTATGGGAAAGGATCCGTTTGCCTTATACGGCGACGCAGAAGCCTACCAAGCGCTGATGGAAAAAGTTGGGCAGGCTATGATTGAAGGGAAACGTCTCGTCAAAAATTACTGGACCAACGGCGATGCTCTCCTCGAGTCCATGCGATCTGGTGAGGTGAACGTCGCCATGGCGTGGGACGGCGCTGGCTGGAAGCTCAATGCGGAAAATCAGGATATCGACTTCCTCGCCCCGAGAAGTGGCGCGCTGGGCTGGATCGACACCTTCGCCCTTCCTGCCAAGGCGAAGAACATTGACGCCGCCTATAAGTGGATCAACTTCATCTTGCGTCCGGAAAATGCCGCTGCTTTTACCAACATGGAGAAATACGGAACCGCTTCGAACGGCGCGATCAAGCTGACCGATGCCGCAGTGCGCGGGAATTTCGAACGCAGTTTTCCTCCGGAAGCCATTGATAATATTAAGTGGTATCCTCCCGTGCCTGCAAAGCTTGAGGCCATCGAGGGAAAAATTCTGGACAAGGTCAAAGCCGCTCAATGAGGGGTTGGACCACCTGACTCACACGGCCGTTTAATCCACTCGATCACGAATAAGGGGGGTGCTCCTGTTGTGTAAAGGGCTCCCCCCTTTTTTCCTAACGAACAAAAACCTCTCAGCATCCATGGGTCCCTATGCAGATTGATTTATCGGTTCGGAACGTCACGAAGAAATTTCAAGAGTTCACCGCTGTGGACTCCGTATCCTTTGAGGTAGAAAAAGGGCGTTTCTTTTCCATACTCGGCCCCTCAGGGTGCGGGAAAACTACCCTGCTCCGCATGATTGCCGGGCTCACGGAGCCAAGCAGTGGCACGATTGAAATTCGCGGAGAAAGCATGATCGGCATTCCGCCTAACAAAAGACCGGTCAACCTGATATTTCAACATTTGGCTCTTTTCCCCATGATGAAAGTTGGGGAAAACATCGCCTTCGGTCTGCAACGACGTGGAGAAAACAAGACTGTTATCAAGAAAAAGGTTCAGGCCATCTTGGAGCGGGTAGACCTGTTGGGCTTTGAAAACAAAAAGATTGATCAGCTCTCCGGCGGTCAGAAACAGCGGGTCGCCATTGCCAGGTGCCTGGTATTGGAACCGGCCGTGCTGCTGCTGGATGAGCCATTGGGAGCCTTAGACCTGAAACTGCGGGAACAGATGAAGGTGGAGCTGAAAAAGCTTCAGGCAAAAGTGGGCACAACTTTTGTCTACATAACCCATGATCAGTCCGAAGCCCTGGTGATGTCCGACTCCGTGGCTGTAATGAATCACGGAGAGTTTGAACAGATCGACACGCCCCAGAATCTCTACAACAAGCCCAAAACGCCTTTTGTGGCTCAATTCGTGGGTGATAATAACGCCTGGTCAGGGAGAGTTCGTCAGTGCAATGAATCGACGATTGAAGTTGAGACCGTTGATGGCTTCATTTTCAGCACGAAAGTCAAAGAAACGCTTCAACCCGGCACTGAGGTCGACCTGTTTCTCCGGCCCGAAGCCATGTTGATTCAACCCGATCCCAATATTTCCAACCTGAACCGTTTTGAAGTGGTGGTCAAATCCATTCTCTTTGATGGCGCAAACAGTCAACTCCTGGCCAATCCCCTCAATGCTGACACCGAATTGCTCATTGCCCTACCCCAAAACCGACAATACGACTACATCCAGGTAAACGACAAAATTGAAATAGGATGGGATGAAGAGTCCGGCATCTGTTTTCCCAGAAAGTGAAGTCTACCCATGAAACGTCAAACTCGGTGGGGTCTATTCCTTTTCATAACGCCTGTTCTGCTCTGGCTGTTTCTGCTGATTGTGCTCCCCCACATTGATTTGCTTATCATGTCTTTCCGTACCGAAAATGACTCGGGCGACATGATGTGGAGTGTTTCCAACTATTTGAATTTTTTTCATGAGCCCATCTACTGGTTGACCTTTGTCCGCACCGCTATTTACTCTGTTCTGGTTACCCTCTTGACCTTTATCATTGCCCTTCCAGTCGCTTTCTATATCACAAAAGTCGTTGCACCCAGGTTCCAAGGGTTTCTGACCCTGCTTCTCTTGCTCCCTTTCTGGGTCAGTGAGCTCGTCCGGGTCTATGGCTGGATGATTCTCTTGAGGGAAAGCGGCGTGTTCAATCATTTTCTCCTAAAACTGGGGATCCTCAATAAGCCCATCGAAATGTTGTACAACGATGCCACCATGGTGCTCGGTCTAGTTTACACCTCCATGCTCTTCATGGTGGTTCCGCTGCTCTCAGTGATGGAAAGCCTAGATAACAGCCTTATTGAAGCTGCTTACGATCTCGGCGCCAATATGTGGACCATTCTGTTCAGGATCATCATTCCCCATGCCACACCCGGAATTGTATCCGGCTCGATTGTGGTTTTCATGCTAACGCTCGGGAATTATCTCACCCCCAATCTGATCGGCGGGAAAAACTCCCTCTGGTTCACCGAGCAGATTTACAACCAGTTTATCGCCAGCTTTAATTGGAATCAGGGCGCTGCCTTCGGTTTTCTGTTACTCTTTCTCTCCTCGATAGCCGTCTGGCTAGGATTGAAGTTGACCAAACAAAGCCTGAGGAAAGTAGTGCAATGATCCGCTCACTGCCATATTCCAAAACGTATGGGCTGAGTTTTAAGCTCTATATAATCCTGTATTTTACGTTCCTCTTTGCCCCGCTACTGGTCACCTGCGTACTGGCATTTAATGATTCCCAATTCCCTTCCCTTCCTTGGAAGGGGTTTACATTTGAATGGTTTACGGGGAATCTTCCAGAACGGGTGGGCATTTTTCACGATCAGATCAACCTGGACAGTATCTGGGTAAGTGTACGGGTCGCATTCTTTGTCACGCTCCTATCGGTGAGCGTGGGAACTTGCGGGGCTTTTCTTTTTGAGCAGGAGGATTTTCGTTTCAAACCGGTTCTCTACTTTCTCATGCTCGCCCCCCTCGTCATTCCGGGTGTGATCTTGGGGATTTCCATTCTCATGTTCAGCACTGTGCTGGGAATACATTTTGAGGAGACCTGGAAATTGGATGTGGGCCTTTTTAGGCCAGGCTTCTGGCTTGTTGTGCTGGGACAATTTTCTTTTATCGCCACGCTCGTCACCCTGGTGGTTTCCGCTCGTTTAAGGAAATTTGACCGCACCCTGGAGGAAGCTGCCTTGAACCTGGGGGCCAACCGTTTTGAGGTGATCTGGTATATCACCCTGAAGTTCCTTCGCCCAGCGATTTTAGGGTCGGCAGCGGTAGCATATCTGATGTCCTTTGAGAACTTTAACACCACTCTTTTCCTCGTTGGGTCCGAGGCGACCCTTCCGATTAACCTGTATCTCCAGGTAAGGGATGGAAGTACCCCGGTGATCAATGCCATCTCTTTCTTGCTCATCGTGGGTACCTCACTCGCCGCATTGGCCAATCTCTATTTCAGCAGGAAAGAAACCCAGTAGCCCCCGAAAAGGGAATTCGATTCCTCCCAACCCCTTCCCCCGTCAAGAAACGCCGGTGGTGAAAAGGGGTTCTTGATGAGCTCCATAAAGCTAATAAAGATTATCGAAAGTAGCATATAAGTTACTGAAATTAAATGATGAAATTTTCACAAATGATATTAATACCTCATCCTCATGCTCTCCTCCCCTCAGGGCCACGGGTTACTCGAGGCTTTCCTCATTTTCCCGCTGTACGAGGAGTGTCAGTTTCC
>WVXP01000249.1 GCA_011773445.1 Pseudomonadota bacterium
AATACCACAATAGAATCTCATGATAGGCCTCCTTTCGTGTTTCGGGGTTAAGGATAGAGCGACTCCCTATCATATTACCCCGAGGAGGCCGCCTTTAATAATTATCAAGATGAATGAGTTCACTCCGGGGTTAGGCTCACTGGTTACCAATTGCGGCGCAAATAAACTCGCGCCAAGCGAAGCCCGAGGCGTTGGGATTTTTGCAAGGCGGGATGAAATTCGCTAATCTTGCCCAGTGGGTCAGGTTTGGGTATGGACCGAGTCCCACCTGACCAAAGCCTAGCCAGCGGGTCAGTAGTGAAGTCCGCGTGCAATTCCGGTAATTGGGTGTGCGAAGCCGGACGAAGCGAGGGTGCAGGCCCCGTGATTGAGCCTTGAAATAGCGTCGTTGTGGTCATCAGGATAACCTCTTGGCCAACTGCATGGAAGGGAAAGCCGACGCTTTGTTTATGCCGGAAGGCAACAGTTCTGGGAACGGTATGGGGAGGTTCTCAGGGCACCACCGGGGTCTAAGAGCGTGGCATGTGCTCACAGGGGCAGCCCGGGAACTTGGGAGGACCGACTATCGACTTGCCAAGATAGCCGGGAGAGAAGCGGCACCGGCTGAACAAGAGCCCTGGTGGTGGTATGGCAGCTTCCGTCATCCAGCGAGTCCCGCACCTTTGTGGGAGACACAAACCTGAGGGAGCAGACAAGGTATTGAGGAGCGAGCGACAAGTGAAGTGACCTGAGATGGGCAGTTGGCAGTCTCAGCGGAGCATAGTACCGATGAAGGTGGGGAACCGAGGCCCAAGGGACTCATCCGAGGGAAGGCGTGTCGCTATGCCCTACCCAACCCTCTTGAAGACTATCAGATCTATCAGAAAAAGGTAGTCTCTCTACTCAGAAGAAGGCTTCAGTTCATCCAGAATTCGGTCTCGAAAAGTGGACGGATCCCAGAAAAAGATATGCTCACGACTAATGTAGGTTAAGTGATCGCGATGGGCCTCACCGGCGAAGCTGTTCCCCCTTTAATCTTTAAGGGAGAAACCATGAATGCGAATTCGAAGACGTTATCTCGGGATAGCTCTTCGAGGTAGAGCATCTCCATGATCTGAATACCCTTCTGGACCAGCAGAAATTCATGAACCGGCAGATGGGAGGGCATTTTTTCAAATGCCAACGTATCCGATCCTACAAGAAGGATTCTCTTCGATGAAAGCCACTGAGCAGTCTCAAGGTCGGGGCCGGGTGTTCCATAACGGTTGGAGACAAATCTCTCAGGCTCGTTCCAGTACCTCGCCCATCCAGTTCGAATCAGGACGATGTCGTCCTTTTCCAGGGACATCCCTTGAGCAGATAACGCTTTTTCACAATCATCGGCTGTAATCGTGTAGCCGCCGTCTAATACACGCTTCCCTTTATGCTTGGCAATATCGAGCAAAACACCTCTCCCCAGTATGGGTGGCGTCTGATCAATGCCTAGCCTTTTCAGGCCAGTATGATATTCCTGTAATGTTGAGGCCTTTATCCCGGAGTGTAGTTTCCCGTCTTTCGAGATATGGCCCAGACTGTCCAAATGGGTTCCTACGTGTCCACCAGTTGCGAATACCTCGGCGGCAGCACTCACTCCCCCATCATACACGTAATCGCCATGTTTTCTTGATAGTGTGAAAGCAAAGGGGGGGTGTAAGGGGTAGTGAGGCATTCCTATGTGATAAGGGTGGCCCAGGTCATAGATCAATCCACAATTGAGGAGTTGCTTCAGACGATTTAGTCGCGTCATCGGGATTTTCAATCTCCGTTGAGTGTTTTTCTTCATGAGATCACTTATCCTGAACATCGAGTTGTTTCATGAAACGCGTCATTTTCAATAGGCGTGTGTCTCTGGTCCGCAAGATCGCTTCCTTCGGTTTTCCGCCATAATCATAAAAACCCTTGCCACTTTTGATGCCCAAATGGCCAGCATCTACCATCGCCTCAAGGGTTCGTGAAGGCTTTTCATTGAATTCCTTCGAGATAAAGTCATTTTTTTGCGCCATCAGAGTGAAGTCTAAACCAGCATAGTCATAACGCTGAACAACGCCGATAACGGGAATACGAATTCCCAGGCTGTATTTGACCGCCCTGTCCAAGTCCTGGGGTGATATGATCTCATTGTCAATGAGATGAAATATCTCCTTGCCGATCGCCCGCTGAAGCCGGTTAACGATAAAACCTGGGATATATTTCCCAACAATGATAGGCTCTTTACCCATCTCTCTTAGCAAACCCTCGACTTGGTCGACTGTTGCCTTCGATGTCCGAGGTCCTCTAACGACCTCAACAACCGGAAGAATGTACGGGGGGGAAAACCAGTGAGTTATAATCAACCGGTCGATGTTTCGGATTTCGGCGAGTTCAAAAACGTTCAAGTACGAGGTATTACTGGCGATGATCGTTTCTGGAGAAAATCGCTGATCAATGTGCTGAAACAGCCTTTTCTTAGCAATCTCCTTCTCATCAATAGCTTCCACGACCAGAGGTATATCTTGCGGAATTTCATCGGTCCTCACAAAGGTTTTGATTCTTTGCGCAATCTCTCTCGGGGCTCCTTTGGTTATGGTGCCCGCAGATTGTAGCGTCAATAGGCTTGATCGGATAAGCCTCTCAGCCTTTCTGAGGATGGCTTCACTTTTGTCCACGAGATAGACCGAAAGACCTCCTTGTGCAAATGCAAGTGCCAGGCCATATCCCATTGTGCCGGCACCAAAGATCACCACTTTCTCGATCTTCATCAAAGACTCCTAGACGAGCGGGTTTTCCTGGGCAAGTCCCTCGCACAAACAAATCCTTAAATGAGAGAGATCAGGGTATCAAGCATAGGCAAACTCAATATTTGCACAGAGCTTTGGAGCGTTGAATGTCACTTACAGAGAAAAAGCCACTATTTATCCAGACGGTAGTGCTCGATTTTTCCTTCGTCGACCCTTGTCCCTAATCCAGGTTCCTCCGGCAAAACGAGTATACCATCCTCTATTTTGGGCGGAGTCTCAAGGAGGTTATCTTTCATGGTCAGAAAGAATGTGAGTTCAGCCGGATGGGAAAATACCTTGAACGCTGAACCAAAATGGGCGCTCGCCAATGCCCCAATATCCGTGTCAGCCTGCGACCCAATGATACAGGAAAGACCTGCTTGCTCAGCAAGATGGATGATTTTTCTTGACTGGTAGTACCCGGTTCGAGGGGTCTTCACACTGATCACGGAAATCACACCCAGGTCAATCTCCCTTTCCACGTCCGAAGGCGTCGTGGCGCTCTCGTCACCTATGATTGGAACTGAGATCCGTTGGGATAGTCTGAGCCTGCCTTTCGTATTCCAGGTGGGCATCGGTTCTTCCACCAAGGCAATCCCTTCACTTTCCATGATAGGAAGGAATCGATTTGCTTCATCGTACGAAAATGCCTGATTGGCGTCGACGTAAATGGTGACATCGTCCCCTAATGCTTTCCGCAGACGGCCGATGAGCTCAACATCTTTTTCAGGATCGATCCCGATTTTGACCTTGAAACTTCTGATGCCTTTCTCCAGGACTTCAACACATTCCTGAACTGCCTCTTCGGTCGCTTTCTGCCCCACCATCCAAGCAACCGGAATTCTGTCCGTCCATCCACCCAAGAGCCTGTACAGGGGCATCCCTAGTGTTTTCCCCAGTGCATCGTGGATGGCGATGTCCAGTGCTCCCTTGGCCGTGTTATTCCCTCGAAGTGGTTCGATTTCATCCCATATTCTTTCAAGGGCATATAGCGGGAGCCCCTCCACCCGCGGAGCCAGCCAATGCTCGACCGCCCAGAGAATGGATTTTTGCGATTCCCCATATATGATCGGTCGAGGCATAGCCTCTGCTAGGCCTGTGATGCCATCGTCCGTCATCACCCGAATCAATAAGTGATCTGCCGATTTCAAGAATCCTCGCAAGCCGTATTTCAATGGTTCCGAGTAGGGGATACTGAATGGAACAGCTTCGACTTTCTGTATCTTCATCTGTTTACCCCAGGAAATTGAATGTCGGTGGATATCACCTGCCGTCTTGATTCGGAAGGGTCCAGGACTACCTCGAAGATGTCTGATCAAAACAAACCAAGCAACATGACAGTTTTTGAGTTTTTATGTTTTTTGTCAAGCAAATCTTTCGAGGGGTTTCCTCAGTTTTGTGGACCCTCATGTCCCTGAAGGACGTTTGCGGAAGCGTTGGGGTACCCATCGAGGATGAGCAGGAGGGGGAAAACCCCGCCTTCAGAGCGGGGAAGGGGCAAGCATCCCCCACCTGCGAGTCCGGAGAGGGTCAACGCGAGAGCAAGGGAGCGAAGGGATATGAGGGTCCCATCTAAAGATTCAAAATTGTCGTGAAACATCAGAAGGTTAGAAATTCCTTGCTTTGAAAACTCAGGAAACTCCTCAATCTTTCCTGCATTCCCTAAGCAGTAGTGACCTATCCGAATCCGCTTAGCACCGGAATCTGACAAAGCGTTCGGTTGCCGATCATTTTAGAGAATGATGGAGCGGTTCCGGAAGCGGGTCTCTGCGGATATTGCGAGTCCGGAGGTTGTTTGTAGGGCCCAAATCGTGAATGTCCTAAGTCTTTAGAATTTCT
>WVXP01000292.1:0-1513 GCA_011773445.1 Pseudomonadota bacterium
GGCATCTCGCCACAGCTTATGGCCCGCCTTGCGGACATGGGATTGGCTGGTCTCAAGGAGAGCAGCTTTGACTTGAAGGTCTTTATTTCATACCTCAATGCGGTGAAAAAACCAGGATTTCAGTACATCATGGGTACCGTTCCCCTTCTATTCCCCGGCCTGATGATGGGGGCCGTGGCAGGGATCGCCGGAACCGCCAATGCTTTCCCAGAGATTGCCGTCGAGCTCTTCAACGAGTTCGAAAACGGGAACTACGCCCGGTGCATTGACCTGCAGAAGAAGATCTCCCGTCTTGTGGCAATCATGGGAATTGGTGGGGTCCCGATCACAGGGCTGATCGCCATGCTTGAGCTTCGGGGGTATGAGTTCGGATACCCCCACGATCCCATGGTTAAGGTCAGTGCCGAAACAAAGGAAAAAATAGGACAAGGGCTTTTGGAACTGGGGTTACTTGAATAATGTGAGGATCCCTGAAAAAATCGGTCTTTATTGATGAAGGGCTGTAGGCGGGGCTGTCAGTTGTCGGTTTTCAGGGGTCAGTCGTTGCAGCAAATTACCAACAAGGGANNTTAGAAACGATGTCGAGGTGTTCCCGGACCGCCTCATCAATCGTATAATCAGGCTCCCACCCGATCTCTCTACGGGCAGCACTGTCGTCGTAAGCGGCGGGGTAGGGAGATCCGGTTGTGCTTCCCTCGAGAAAGGTTACCTGTGCGTCAGGCCTGTATCTCTTGGCAATCTCGATAACCTCACGGATCGCGTGCACTCCTCCGGCGATGTTATAGATCCTCTGCCCTGGTTTCTCGGCTTCCCACATGGCTAAGAGCGCCTTTACTGCATCTCTCACGTAAAGCCAGTCTCCGGTTTCATCAGGGTTCGGTATTTCCAACGGCTCCCCTCTAGCAATTGCGTCGAGTAACAAGGACGAATACAGCGCCGTGATACCGGTGGTCCGGCCCGGTCCGAAGACCCAGGTGAACCGCACGGCCCGGGTGTCGAGCCCATGCTTGCGGGCATACCAGAGAAGGGCGTGTTCACAGGCAAGCTTTGTCTGACCGTATATGGTGGCAGGGTTTTTCGCCGCGTCATCCGCCACCGGCTCCTCCACGTCCTTCCCGAACACCGAGATAGAGCTGATCATCACAAAACGTCTGACCCTCAGGGCCACCGAAGCGTCGAGAAGGGCCAGTGTGGATTGGAAGTTCACCTTGAAACCCATGAGAGGATTCTCCTCACAGGGCTCAGCCAGGATCGCTCCCAAATGAAAAACATCCGTGACCTTATGGGTCATCATGGCCCGGTAGAGATCGACACTTGAGCCCAGATCCCCCTTAACGTATTTGATCTGGTCCCGGACGGATGCCAGGGAAGCTGGATTTCGGACTATATCAAAAACCACAACCTCCACACCTTTTTCCAGAAGAGCTGGCACTAGGTACGTTCCGATGAAACCTGCCCCTCCTGTAACCAGCGCACGCACCACAATCCTGAGCCTCCTTCCTGCTCATCGCAT
>WVXP01000292.1:1554-15942 GCA_011773445.1 Pseudomonadota bacterium
AGGGTTTCATTCATGCTCCCTGTCCGATATCCCTCCAAATCCAGGGCCACATAGGTATATCCGATGGGCTTGAGCTGGGAGACGATTTTCTGTCTGAGATCGTTTTCCCAGAATTTCTGCATCTCTTCCTCTCCCAGTTCGATTCGTGCAATCGTATCGTGATGGCGAACCCTGAATTGTCGCATCCCCAGTTTCCATAATACGTTTTCCGCCTCCTCAACCTGTTTCAGGGCCGGTCTTGTGATCTGTGTATGGTAGGGGAAACGACTGGACAGACATGCAAAGGCGGGCTTGTTCCACGTCGGAAGTCCGAGCATCCGAGAGAGGACGCGGATCTCTTCTTTGGTGAGCCCAGCCTCTTCGAGGGGGCTCCGGACCCCGAGTTCACGGGCGGCCATCCGACCGGGCCTGAAATCACCAACGTCGTCGACGTTGCTTGCGTCAAACACCCACTCGATGCCGTTATCTCTGGCGATTTGTATCACTTTTGAAAAGAGTTCGTGCTTACACAAAAAGCACCGATTGGGCGGGTTCTCGGAGAAACCTGGGACATCCAACTCTTCGGACACGATGACAACGTGTTTGGCCCCGATCAGCCGAGCCAACTTCTTTGCCTCTTCTAATTCGCGAACGGGGTACGTCTCTGACCGGGCGGTGACGGCGAGCGCCTTTTCCCCCAGCAAATCGACGCATACTTTGAGAAGGAACGTGCTGTCCACGCCACCCGAAAAAGCAAGGACCGCGCTACCCGCCTCTTTCACAATCCGACGTAGGTCATCGTGCTTGTTCTCAAGCGATTTCGGTAAAGAAGCCTTTTGATTCTCATGTGTGGTTTTCTGGCCTGTCATACGTTTCTACCCTTTCATCTTCGAATGAATGCATTAAGCTCCCTCGGATATTTATAGGCGACCTCATAAATGGTGTCAAGAGCCCCCTTACCCACAGGGAGATCGATGACTTGAACTCGCCTGCTCGCCATCAGGTGATCTCCCGCCACGAGAGACTTCCTTGTCACCTTCCAAAGGCATTGCCGAACGATCCCTGGCTTCCGTCGGATCTGGGTTAACCGCCGGGAAAAAGTGCCTCAATCCTTCGTTCAACTGTCTAAATTTCGGCGAAAAAAATTCTTAACATTTTCAGCCTTAATCGATAAGAATTTGCAATTATAAACAAAGGGTCCATTAGAATACAATGGAAAGGAGGTGGATGAGAGATAGTCTTGTAGTTGGGGAGACGCTAGGGTAGGAGTTATCCAGCTAGACACCACTGGCAAGATAAAGGGAGGGATGAAATGAAACTCAAAGACATACCACGCAGGCAATTTTTTCAGAATGTTGTCAAGTACTGTGGAGCGGGGGTGGCTGCCGTTGGTCTTGTAGGCTTAAGAAAGAATGCTGCCCATGCGGTGGAGGATCTCGATGAACCTGCACACTGGGGCGTTTGGGAGATGAGAGACGTCCAGCTCGATCAGTACGGTGAATTTATTCGAAACGCGCCCCTTCCGGAAGGCTATTTTACAAAAGATGCTGACGAGATGATTAATGGGGGGAACCCGGTAGACTGGTCTCACCTCCACCCGAATTGGTACGCAGAGGGCAACAAATCATTGGTGAGCATCGTAAGCGCCACACCGCTGGATAAGGACTTGAAGGGTGATATCAGGAAGGCCGTGAAGATGATTGGCGGTTTTGATAAGGCCCTCAAGAAATCCGATAAGATTCTGATCAAGCCCAATATGAACACTGCCGACCCATGGCCAGGTGGAGGGACTGACACCGAGTTTCTGGATGCCCTGATCAAAGTGCTCAAGGAAGATGGCTATGCCAACTTGACTGTCGCCGACACGTGCGGACCTTGGGGACCCACGGAAAGGGTCATCAAGAAGGTCGGTTACGACCAGGTTTGCAGGGAGAACAATATCCCTCTCAACGATTGGGATAAGATGAAGTGGATGAATATTAAGAACGAAAAGGCAGAGTTCTTGGGTCGCTTCGGGGGTGGGGATGGCACGGTTGGGTATTCCGCGGATCTCAGGAATTACGACAAGATCATCTATACACCCATCATGAAGACCCACTTCTTGGGCCACATCACCCAGAGTTTGAAACTGTCCGTCGGTATACTGCACCGCGCTGACAGGGGAGCCCATCTTCACAACTTTAATCACATCTTCGTCGGCCAGCAGGCGGCTGAGATCAATCTTCCCACCCGTCCCGACCTGATCATCATGGACGGACGCCGATCATTCATCAGCGGCGGGCCGTCTCACGGTGAACTGGTGAAACCCGGGTTCATCCTCGCCTCTGGGGATCAGGTGGCCAATGATGTGATGGGTATCAAAATCCTGCAAGAATGGTATCCAAGAACACAGAACAAGATCACCATGGACGCGTGGCGCGTCAACCAGATCGCCCAGGCCGTTAAGCTGGACATCGGGTATGCCAAGAGCGATGATGACATCAAACTCATGATTTTCTAAATCGCTTTCAGGATAGCCCCACCCTTTTCGCAATTGATGCACATCTGTGGAGGGGGTGGGGCTAATTTTGATCTGTGGAACTCACCCGTTTGCAGCGAAAGGTGGCATGATGAGGTACTTGCTTATTGGCATCATGGCGGGTTTGCTGATCCTTCCGGCCTGGGCATTTGCTGATGGGGATTCCATTTCAGCTTTTAAGGCGGAATCCCTTTATCGAGCCGTTGCGTTGGATTGGAAGGTAAGGACCCCTTTTACTCAGGAAGTCGTTTTTCAGATCCTTCGGAGTGACAGCTTCCCTGAAGGACCTTATGAGGAAGTAGCAACGGTTCCCTATGACAAAAGGAAGAGGAAGTATAAATACTTGGACAAGAGTATTGGCGCAGAATCAAACTACTACTATAAGCTAATCGTCAAGGGAACCGACGAAACCCATGGTCCCGTTCAAGCGAGGCCGTTCTTCTCGCCGCCGGCGACTTAGTCCGGACTGAAAAACGCCTCTTTCGCTTTTTGAACGAAATTTCTGTCCCGTGCTAAGGCTTCCCGTAACGATGCGGGATTCGACTTGAACCCTTTCGGGCCACTTCGTCTCACAATTCTCCGCCTTTAAAATACCTCGATTCGCCACTCTTGAAGGGAGCGCATGCAAATGGCCCCAAGGAAGACGACGAATGACGGACAGAATCCATCCGAGAAGGACAGAACGAACCATTTGCTCTCGGACCCGATCACCCGACGCACCTTTCTCAGGAATGGGACAACCGGATTTCTCTCCTTTCTCTCTGCCGTGGCAATCGCGGATTTACTCGATTTCATAACCTTCCCTGATGGAACCGAGATTGTACTGGCAAAAGCCGCCGTCTTGGCTGATAAGTCCGTGTGCTCGGGCTGTCGAACCTGTGAGGCGGTATGTTCCAATTTCAATAGTGAAGGAAGGAATGCCGCAGCCCTCGCTCGGGTCATTCTGGATAAAGAGTACGTGAGGGGCGACTACCAACCGAGAGTCTGTTTTCAATGTCTCGACCCAGTATGTCTGCGGGCCTGTCCAGTGACTGCCTTACAAGTCGATAAGCAGTCTGGAACCTATGCCAGGGTTATCGACGAAAGAGTCTGCATCGGATGCCAAAAATGTCTCAAAGCCTGCGATCAGGTTTTCGTTCTGCCAAGACCGAGGTTTGATGCCGATGAAAACATCACAATTAAGTGCCACCTCTGCTTCGGAGATCCACAATGCGTGAAGTACTGCCCCACAGGCGCCCTTCGGCTCGAGAGATCCGAGAAGGGCCTGCGGATCGGCTACCCAATCGTTGAGGGGGTCTGAAATCGTGAAGAGCTATGGTTGGGCTGGTAAAATCCTCAGAGTCGACCTCACCCAAGGGAAGACATATGTTATCCCGACCTGGGACCATGTACCTAAATTCATAGGTGGGAGGGGACTCGGAGCCAAGATCTGTTGGGACGAAGTTCCTCCGGAAGTGGGAGCATTCGACCCTGAGAACCGACTCGTTTTCGCGACAGGCCCTCTTCAGGGCACATTGGCGCCAACCTCTGGGAGGTTCATGGTCATGGGTAAGGCGCCTCAGACAGCGCCTATGGAATCCTATTGCCGGTCCGGGGTTGGAGGTCATTGGGGTCCTGAGCTTAAGTGGGCTGGGTATGACGCGATTATCATCCAGGGGAGATCTCCGAAGCCTGTCTATCTTTGGATCAATGACGGAGCCGTTGAGCTTCTCGATGCGACACGTCTCTGGGGGTTGGACACCTATCAGACTCAACAACGAATCTGGGAAATCCACGGACGAAATGCCCGGGTCATGACGATCGGCCCAGCAGGAGAGAAAAAGAGTCGAATCGCGATCATTCTCTCCGATACCGGGGATGCATCCGGACAGGGGGGCTTTGGTGGCGTCATGGGTTCGAAAAACCTCAAGGCCATTGTCCTGAGGGGAACGGGTCATGTGCAGGTGGCCAGGCCGAAGCAACTCATGGAGGTGGTTCAGTACGTCAACAAGCTTTTTACGAGAAAATCCGCCAATGGAGACCCCTTCACACCTGAAGAACCGGGTTTCAAATACAACATATGGGGAGGAGGCTATGGTAGAGGGTCATTGGGGGAGGCCCCCGGAGAGCTACTGGATTTGATGAACGATCCCTCTTCTGGTTACAGCCGCGTGCTTGATGGGTGCTTTGCCTGTCCTGTAATCTGCCGAGCCCATGTCAAGGGTCCGGACATCGTCAACGGGGTAGCATTCTGTGCCCAGGCATACATGTACATGGAGTCCACAGTTTACGACTACGAGAAAGGCTACAGCAAAGTAACCTGGCAGGCCGCCAAGATGGCCGATCTATTTGGCATTAACGCTTACGATGTTATGGCCATCATACCATGGTTGGACGACTGTTACCGTGATGACATACTTACAGAAGATGATACCGGTCTTCCATTGGACGAGATCGGGAGCCAGCGCTTTATTTATGAACTCCTTCGCAGGATGGCCCACCGAGAGGGCTTTGGGAACCTTCTTGCGGAAGGAGGCCAACGGGCAGCCATGAAGATCGGGGGGGAGGCTCAGAAACGCATGGAGATGTACTATACACGGGCGGGGAGATTCGGGGGTTACCGGGAGCACTGGGGGTATTTGGGAGGTTTCCCTACCGGCCACGCCCTGTCGTATCTCGCCCTCCTGTGGGCAGTGGACAACCGAGACGTATTCTCCTCGCATAATCTCATGTCGCAACTATGGGGAGCTGCCTTTACCATTGGGCAGGACGCTCGTACGGCAATCCCGGAGGATCTCACGCCGATCCTCAAACCCGTGATGAAATATGCGTACGGTTCTGAGAGGGCCGCCGAATTCATCACCGAAGATGGAAAGGGGCTGAACTGGGATTGGGCAGCACGGGTCGTAAAGAGACACCAGGAAAGGACTCTGCTCAAGGACAGTTATACTGTCTGTGATATCCCTTTTCCGTTTATCTTCAACGCAAATACGAAGGACCATGTTGGGGATACCTCGATTGAGAGCAAGCTCTATTCTGCCGTTACGGGGATCGATATGTCTGAGGAAGATTCATACAAGAGGGGGGATATGTTGTCTACTTTGGAGCGAGCCATCGCCTGTCGGGATGGTCGGACCCGGGACGACGATGTGCTATTTGAAAAATACTATACGAACCTGGACGCAGCCGGTCGGAAATACAACCGCGAGGATTTGGAAAGGGCGAAGGACGAGTTCTATCAGCTGTGCGGATGGGATGCGGCTACTGGAATTCCGACCAGAAATAAACTGGAAAAAGTTGATCTCAAAGAAGTGGCCGATGACCTCCAAAATCGTGGCATCCTAGCAAAATGAGAAAGGCGGACAGGAGAGATGGATCCCTCATTTTTCCCCTCGATGGTGATGGCTGACTATAGTCTCTATCGCCTGGATGAGTATATCTTCTTCGGTCTCGTAGGATTAGCTGTCCTTTTTTGCTTGTTTCATGCTGCCAGGAGGGCTTTTCGGCAGCCCACACCGACCGAGACAGAAAAGCGTTAGAACCTTTAGGGAAAATCTCATGGAAAAAGACCTCGAGAGATATACGCTCCCACAAAGGATTTTTCACTGGGTGAACGCTGTAAGCATTTTCCTTCTCTTGATTTCTGGTCTAGCGATATATGCTCCAAACCTTTTTGCCTTTATGAACCTGAAGACCTCCACGTGGTTCGAGTTACACATGTGGTTAGTCCCTTTGTTTCTTGGAGGGGTGGCCTTCCACATCATTCATAGCGCTTTTTTCTTGGATCGGCTCGGTTATTTGTGGTTTGGAAAGGCCGAACAGCACAGGTTGGCTACGATCCTGAGAAACTTTTTCGGTTTGACAAAAGAATATCCAAGACTTGGGAAGTATCACCCAGCCCAAATCTTGGTTCACTGGGGCTTCTTTGCTAACCTTATGGCCCTAACCCTTACCGGGTTTATTATCTGGAAGCCCCTCAGACATTTGATCCCCCTTCGCCTCTTCGGCCTGGGCTGGGATTTCATATTTTTCAACCGAATCTTGCATGATTTTTTTACTGCGTCTTTGGCCGCGATGATTATTGGCCATGTCTACTTTGCCGTATTGATCAAAAAGAACTGGCCAGATCTGAAAGCCATGTTCACGGGAAAGATCCCTCTTGAAGAATATGCGAAATATCACGAGATCTTGGACTAAGTTAATCAGCGGGGCCCTCATACGCGAGCTCACGTGAGCGAAGATTCGCCTCACCAAGGAAGTGTCAGGCAACCTTCTGTACTTCGGCGGAATTCGGAAAAGTAATTGTCCTTTCAATAAGCCGATTGAGAATCGAATGCTTGCCTCGACACCTCAAACAGGGGTGCTTGCTCTTTTTCGTCCATCTGTTGAAGGCACCCGCCACAATAGACATGGCATTCGAAGAACAATGTGAGTTCGTCCCCGACGTCCACTTCGCGTTTGCAGATAAAGCATCTCAGTTCCATGGATCACTCCTTTCCATTGACCAAAATCAAAAGCCCATCCGAAAGGATGGGCTCGCTGGGACTCTCATATTGTTGTTGGCGGTCACGCTACCCTGGTCTTTCTCCAGGGGCTCAGTGGGCGGCTTTGCGTCCTACCCTTTCGGGGCAATTCGCCCTTGCCGAAAGCAAGAGACCTCCCAATTAACCTTCAGAATGATCTGGACGCAATTCATATACCAAGGTTGGTCTTTTTGTAACCCACTGAATTCAAGTCGTTTCTGACTTTTGTCAAGGCGAACACAATGGTTTCAGTCTGATCTTTTTGCCAATCCGTGGAAAAATTTAAATATCTGTTGCCTCGTGATTCGATTCGGAAATAGGGTTACGCACTGAGGCGTGGCATTGCCGTTGTTTTGGCCCTTCGTCTTATAACTCCTCGCAGAATATGATAAAACCGAGAGAGCGGCGAGGGTTGGAAAGTCGATTGGAGGATAGCGTACTGGGAACGAACCGTCTCCTGGCCATCACCGAAGGGGTCTTGACCACGATCATCTGGTCCTCATCATTTGTCTTCATCAAGATGGGACTCGTCTATCTCAAACCGATGACCCTTGGCGGAATGCGTTACGTCACGGCCTTTATCCTGCTCATTCCGGTCATGGGCTGCCGCAGAGAGCTGAAGTGCAACCTGACCCGGGACCAGTGGATTCACCTCTTTCTCATGGGACTTTGTGCCTACACGCTAGCCAATGGGGCGCTCTTCTGGGGACTGAAGTACATTCCTGCCATCACGGGTTCGTTCCTTTTCAGCCTCCTCCCACTGCCCGTCCTTTTCCTGGGAATTGTTTGGCTCAGTGAAATACCAAGAGCATGGCAAATCGTGGGCTTCCTCGTCGCACTGGCTGGAAGCGCCCTCTTTTTCTCCGCTGGTCTGAGGGCCGGGGAACCGTTCCCCCTGGGGATTGTGTCTCTTGGAGTCTTGGCTTTCGCCTTCTATGGTGTCCTCAGTAGGCGATCGGCAAAGGATGGCCGATTGAGCATGATCCAGCTCACGGCAATTCCATTGGGCTTTGGCGGGGGGTTACTCCTGGTAATTGGTCTCGTTATTGAGGGAATGTTCGGGTTTTCCTTGGAAGGATTCGCACTGGTCCTCCTGTTGGCGGTGATCAACACGATCTTTGGCTATCTTTTCTACTACCGTTCTTTACGGGTTTTGACCGCCTTTGAACTCCATATGATCCTCAATCTCTCGCCCTTAGGGACGGTGCTCTTGGCTGGTTGGCTTTTGGGTGAACGGCTCACACTGACTCAGATAATCGGGATGTTCATCGTCATCATCGGTATAAGCCTGGTTCAGTGGAGACGACAGTCGATCGAGACCTAGAGGTTGACAGACGCGGTTAACCGTAACCTCAGGAGAATCGAATCCTGCTGAACGATAGTTCTGATCCTCTAAACGAAAGGACCTTACTGCCATGACAAAAAGGCCCAGATCTTTTATCCCAGTGGTTTCACTCCTGGTCATTTTGACGATTTGCGGAATAAGGAAACACGTTAGGGGATCGAGTTTTGGTGAGAGAAGCGATCAGATGACAGCTTTTACATATGTCAATTTCATACCTATGACGGACGAAAGGGTAATCGAGAATCAGACTGTTTTGGTCAAAGGGAGGGGAACCATTGAAACGGATGATCGCTATTGAGAATTGGTATTCTCGTTTTGCAGGTCGTCACGAGCACAAATCACGAATGAAATGTTGGAGGCATTCATGAATCGTAAGCGCGTCGGTATCCTGATTTTCCCAAACGTCGAAGTTCTTGACTTCTGTGGACCCTATGAGGTTTTCTCCGTAACTCACCTGAATGAAGAAAAGCGCAGAGAAGAGCCCTCGCCATTTGAACTCCTGTTGATTGCCGAAAAGGAGGATTCGGTTGTGGCCACGGGCGGTCTCCGCGTCCTTCCAGACTGCACGTTAGTGAACTGCCCATCTCTCGACATTCTCGTCGTACCTGGCGGTTGGGGGACACGGAGAGAAATCGATAACGCGTCCCTCATTGATTGGATTGCCGAACGTGGCAACCAGGTGGAAACGCTGACTTCGGTCTGCACAGGGGCTATACTACTTGGTCGGGCTGGTCTCCTCGATGGACGTCGCGCAACAACCCACTGGCGTTCTCTCGATTGGATGCGCGAGTTATTTCCTAGAGTAACCGTTGAAGACCAGTTGCACGTGGTCGAGGATGGTCATGTACTGACGTCGGCTGGGATTTCCGCAGGCATCGACATGGCGCTCCGAGTGGTGGCCCGCTATTTTGGTGAGGCTGTTGCGCGAAACACAGCACGGTACATGGAGTATGCATTTCCCGAAGACAACGCCCGGCGAGTCTGATTACGACATTGTCGTTCAGAAACAAAAGAATCACTCAAAAAGGGTAAAAGGCTCCTTGTCGCCGTTGGCGGGACAGGTGGGGACGGGCTGTTGCCCAAATCCCTTTTCTCGGCTTCTGTCCGATGAAAGTGGAAAAGGAGCGCTCTTCGCTGCTCGAAAGCTTTTTTCGACAATTCTAAAGCGCGGCTCCTTTGCAAAAATGACTGATTCTCTTGCCCGCTCTCCACGTTTCACGCGGATCGCTCGAGCCCACAGAGTTCACAGAGGGAGAAACCTAGCG
The DNA here is from genome assembly GCA_011773445.1 of Pseudomonadota bacterium. Classification (GTDB taxonomy): domain Bacteria; phylum Desulfobacterota; class BSN033; order WVXP01; family WVXP01; genus WVXP01. The sequence goes on from WVXP01000292.1 coordinate 11,164, forward strand.
CATCAGGTGCCTGCCCCAATTTTTTGAGAGGAAAAATTGGGGCACGTGTTCTGCTCTGGATTGGCCTCTCACCAATCCAGAGCAGCTTATCTCTGAGACTCTGTGCGCTCTGTGAGAGACTAGAAAACTCAAATTCGCTGAGAACACATAGCGAAAAAATCTTGACTCGCGCTCAGAGCTTCCTTTCCCACTTTCTGGCGAATTACTGTTTCAAAACCTTGACCAGAGTGTTCTAAAGGTATTTGGGAACGGCCCGAGAAATACTGAGATCCTTCCACCGCAAACATCTGTCAGGGACCGGACGTCCGCAAAACTCAGGAAACTCCACCTTTTCGGTTTCTTGACAGGACTGAACTTGTCTTATTAAGTTTAATCAGGAAATCAAGATTCTTACAAAGTTCTTTTACACGAAAGAGGGGTGTGAAAAATATGCGTAAGGCCATGTCGGCTCTCATCCTCCTGGGAGTCTCTCTACCAGCCCTTCTAGGGATTGGCTTCACGAGCCTGGCTGCCGAACCAGAGGCGAGAAATTCAGGAAAAACCGAAGTCGAGCTTTTCGAGACGGCCTACCAACTGCACATGAGTGGAGAACTGGAAGAGGCGATCCGTTTTTATGGGCTTTCCATCGAAGTGAAACCCACAGCAAAAGCCCATACTTTTCTGGGATGGGCATACAGCCACCAGGGCAACTACGACAAAGCCATTGCAGAGTGCCTCAAGGCGATTGAGCTCGATCCTGATTACGGCAACCCCTACAACGATATCGGAGCGTACTATATCGAGAAAGGCATGTATGAGGAGGCAATCCCATTTCTCAAACAAGCCATTGAAGCAAAGGACTATCTACATTACGAGTTCCCACATTTCAATTTGGGCAGGGTATATGTTACGAAGGGGATGTACCGTGAGGCCATGGAAGAGTTCAAGAAGGCCCTTGAGATCGAACCGAATTACCTACCTGCCCAGGTATTCCTAGAAATGCTCTCCCGATATACAGCAGAAACTTGAGGCTGACCAGATTTTCAGGATCCCTATGGCTGGGTGGGATAATCCCATCTCTAGGTGAAATCAGTGAAAGTCTTGCGCACCCCTTAAGGCCCTCGAAATGCGAATTCAAGGAGCAAGACAATGAAATCCTGGAAATCATTCGTCTCGGTTGGGCTTTTTGGTTTATTTATCCTCGCCTATGTGGGGCTTTCTAAGCCGGCTGGGCAGCTGGGATCACCCGCCCAATCTAGAAGCACGGGTATCGGGATTGCGGTTACCCCAAAAAATTTCCCTGCCCACACAATGGATGATATTGACGAAGCCTTCCAAATGGTCAAGGAAATCGGAGATCATGCTGTCTTCATCTATCAATGGAGCGAACTTGATCTCGACGTAGCTCGACTTATGATAGAAAAAGCACGTGAAGCTGGGTTGGTTGCGATTTTGGGCCTTAGCCCCACGACGCTGGGTGAAGGGAGAAAAGAGTTGGATCTTCCGGCTCACGTTCGCCAAAGGGCAGGTGCGGCCATTTCTTTTTCTAATCCAATTATTCGGGAGGCTTTCAAGCTCTCTGCCAAGGCGCTTGCTCGTTTAAGGCCCCCCTATCTCTGCCTGGCAACTGAAATCAACTTNNCCTGAGAGCAAGGTATTTGTATCTTTTCAATGGGAATGGGTCCGCATACTTGATGCGAAAGAGTTGGATAGAATTAAGGAACACACCAAGGTCATCGATATCTTCAGGCCAGAGCTCGATGTTATCGGACTGACAACCTATCCGTCCCCCTTTCACAATTCACCGGCCGAACTCCCGAAGGACTATTACTTTTGGATGTACCGTCACATTAGGAAACGCGACCAAGTGGTCTTTATGGAGGTGGGTTGGCCAACCTCTGGAACGGGAAGCGAGGAGGAGCAGGCGGCTTTCATCCGAAAGCTACCGGAACTACTGGAGGGGATCAATGTCAAGGTCCTGGCTTGGGCTCTACTACACGACGTTGGTCTTGCTGAATTTGACGCAAATCTCAACACCGTAGGCCTGGCCACTATAGGCGGGGATAAAAAGATCGGGTATGATGCCTTCAGGGAACTGAAAGAGTCTCTCCATTCATAGAGATAAACTACGCCACGCGGATCGACATGAAGACTGAATCACCCGTTTGATGGGCATAACCCATAGGCGTTCTGTATGTCATGAAGGATGGCAGAGCAGCTGATCAAAATGTTAGAATCTAGGCGCGGTGCTGCAAAAGACGTCGGATTTATCTGTTGTGAGAGACAATTAGAATCATCGCATCGCTCAATAAAATACCCGTAGGCTGAGTGAGAAAGGGGGACAATATGGCGACCAGAGATTTCAATTTAGCTCGACGGTTTGTCACTCTGGCAACCAGAATGTATGGTCAAACGCTCTTTACAGACCGAAACGTGGTTGGGGTTGGTTGTGGCAAGAAAGTTGCCCACGGGGGTACGGTGGGACAATACGGCATGACGGTTTTTGTAGCGAGGAAAATCCCCCCACAATTTCTCCCCCTTTCACGTGTCATACCCAGGAAGTTTTTTGTTGGATCATTCGAAATAGAAACCGATGTCGTGGAAACTGGCCCCTTCTATGCCTTAGAACTGACACAGCGGCAGCGTCCGGCAAAGGGGGGGATTTCCATAGGACACGTGCAAGTTACGGCTGGTACCCTGGGGTGTCTGGTCCGTGACAATACCGAAGGCACCGTGAACATTCTGAGCAACAATCACGTCCTTGCCAATTCAAACAATGCGCAAATCGGTGATCCAATTGTCCAGCCGGGCACCTTTGATGGGGGGCAGCACCCCAACGATACAATTGCCCAGCTCAAACGTTTTGTGACCATTGTCCCTGAGGGACAGGGCAACAATCGGATCGACGCTGCTATTGCTCAGCCTCTCGAAGAATCCCTGGTGACCAACGAGATGAACCTGGGCCTCGCCGCGCCAGGGCCCAACCACAGAGTTGTCGGGTTGCTGTTTGCGGGCTCTTGCAACTCGATGATTATGAGTCCCATTCAGACCGTCCTTCAGGATTTGGATGTGAGTTTCCTGAACGGGGATGCAGTGGCCGATGGTGACATCGGACTGAATGTGGAAAAGGTGGGTCGCACGACCGAGTATACGACCTCGACGATTAAGACAATTGATGCGACGGTACGCGTTCAGTATGACTTTGGAACGGCCGTTTTCGTTGACCAGTTAGTAACAGCCTGGATGTCAGATGGAGGAGATTCAGGTTCAATCGTCTTCGAAGGTGGTGCAGGCGGCGACGAGGATCGCTGCGGGTGTCCCTTTGTCAGTTCTCTCATCGATCTCCTTGGGCTCGATTTGCGTCAGCATGAAGCCGCGGCTCGACGATTCCGTAATTCGATACTTCGTCAGACGTCAGGTGGCCTTGCGTTGGTTGATGCTTACTACAGAGTACAACCGAAACTCCAGGAAATCCTGCCCGAATTGAGCGCTCGGGAAAAGGCGACCCTAAGACGGTTTATCGAAAAATTCTATGTCGCATTCGCGCACGGAATAGGGCCGGCCGGGCAGGAGGTCGTGCTGTTTGATCAGCAGACCATCAAAGATGCCGACCAGGTGCTGACAATCCTGAAAAAGCGAATTGGTCCCGAGGAGTTCAAGAGGATTTCCCCGTTCACGGTGTTTCTCAAGGAGTTCCGTGGTAAGAAATTAAGAGAAATCTTGAAGGCTCTTGACTCTAAGAGAGTCACCCAAGCGCTGGAAAGGCTCATCAAAAGCAGCTCATAGGCAAAAAGAACGTTTCGATCGCATTGACAAAGGAGATGCCAATTATAGGTCGAAAAACCGGGCTTTCTGAATGGCAGGAAAGCCCGGTTTGTTTTTGACTGATTCCATACACACTGCACCGATCGCGTGCGTCTCTTGCTAACCAGACCAAACGCTTCTCTACCTCGGTCAATATTTCACATTCCCAAGCTCTTTCACTCTTGAAATGAGGAGTTTCCTGAGTCTTCCAAGCAAGGAATTTTCAACCTTCTGATATTTCACGACAATTTTTGATCTTTAGATGGGACCCCCATATCCCTTCGCTCCCTTGCTTTCGCCCTGACCTTCGCACCTCTCCCGTTATTATTTTCCTTTAATCTCCCTGATGCGGTTCTCGACTCCAGCCAACTCTTTCTTTAGCTCTTCCTTGTAGGCTTCCAGACATTCCTTTTCCTCTTTGGAAGAAAAGAAACGCCGGAACGATGGACCGCAACCCCAACAACCACAACTGCAACTCGGCGCCAGATGCACCTGAGCTCCTCCTGGTTGACACATCCTCGATAACCTCCTTTCTATGGCCAAATTTAGGCATTTAAGCAACTACTGAATTGCTACCGAAAAAAATATCATTCCTCCCGTTTCACCTCCTCGATCCGCGCTCGCACTTCCTCAAGTTCTTTCTCTAATTGCTGTTCATACCTTCTCAGAAGCGTAAGCTTATCCTTAGCCTGGCTTAATTCCGCTTCTCGAACACGTCCATTTCCTTCGCAGCCGCAGGTGCAGACCTCGGAAAGAAATTCCTGACACTGCCCCAGCGCAACCGGATCGACCTCATATGGTATCCAGTAACCTTTCCGCTCATTCCGAACCAAGCCGGCGTGCTTAAGGATTTTGAGATGTTGTGAAACGGCAGAGGGGGTGATGCCCAGTAGCTCCGACATCTTATTCACACCGAGTGGCCCTTTCTGCTTCAGAAGATCAATGATCCTGATGCGGGACTCGACCCCCAAAACTTTGAATAGTTCAGCCTGCTTG
>WVXP01000292.1:15964-20417 GCA_011773445.1 Pseudomonadota bacterium
CCCTTCACTGTTACGGATTGAATTCCTCCGCTTTCTCCGTCTTCTGAGACGTTCAAACATTGCATCGACCGCCTCCGGAAGAGCTGAATATCCCCGGCCTTTCCCCAGGAGTTCTTCAAGAACAGCAGGTCGTATTCGCCGGTGGCTTCGGATACGCCGATATCAGGGGTGGGATACCCGCTTCAATGAACACACCGTGCCACATTGCATCCCTTACCAGGCCATTTGGAGCCAGAATCTTAATGAAACTTGTCGAGGAGGGTCAACTCGACCCTGATTGTGAAATGGCAGAGATGCTGAAAGATATCTGTTTCCCGCTACCGGAAAGCATCATTCATGGGTACGTGAGGGCCTGCGTGAAGATGGAAGAGAATGGTTGGCTATCTCTTGTCAAAGAAAGCAGGCTTGACCCAATCTCTCAGAGAGGACCAACAATTCAACCGATGAAATACTTTGTGTCGGTTCATTGACAAGCTGATATACGGGGGAAATGAGGGTGCTTGAAAAAGAGATCGCCCAGGGAACAGGCTTTGCGCTTGAGATCCTCCTCCGTCATTTTCAGATCTTGCCCAATACAGGAGCCCGGGTGTGCCAGGTCTCATCAGTCAGGCATTCGCCCCACGGTGGCCACTCTGAGACCTCGGATCTTACGTCGATGAGGCTGTAGAGATGCTTGACCATGTTCATCAGTAGCTCTTTCTCCTTCGTCGGCAAGCTCTGGAGAACAATCTCTTTGATCGCCAGTGTGCCGTCAGGAAAACGGCTGGCGAGGCTTTGAACCAATTCACTCGAAACGGGAAGATAAGGATCAATATTGTGTTTCGCCCTCAAGAAGCGCCTTACAAAATCCTCGGCTTTCTCGCGGTCAGTGGCAGACCAGGGTCCGAGAAGAAGGATCAGTTTTCTGAGCGACTCCTCGGGGGTCAGAGTGCGCGCGTACACAAGGGATTCGTATGGCCTGAGATCGCAGCCGATAACAAGTCCCACCGGCAGCGACATCAGAAGTCGCAGAAACTGGCGACGCTTAAGATCATAATTCTTCATGGGGCAACCCCCCCTTCGAGATGCGCTCCCAGACGCAGAGCCAGGGCGACAATCGTGAGTGTTGGTGGATTGGGCCCCATTTGTGGAAAGACAGAATTGCTAACCAGGTGCAGGTTGTCGAGGCCAAAGACCTTCAGATTTGTGTCGCAGACGCCCTCGTCTGGACTTTTGGCCATGGCCGTAGCGCCTGAGGGATGGAAGCCAAGGCCGAACTCTGGAGGAGTGACCTCTGATACGTTCTCTGCGCCCATCGCTTCACCAATCCGGGGAGCAAGCTTCACCAGCTTGGCGTGGGCTCTGCGGTCCCAGTCTGTCAGCTTCATTGTGATTTTGGCAACTGGCGACCCGAAGGCGTCGAGCTTGCTATTGTCGAGTTTGAGGGTACCTTCGCCCTCAAGCTCGGTCATCACCCAGAGAGTCGCGATTTGAGGGATGATCCCCCGAAGGGCCTCCAGTGAGAGGGTATCGTCTCGGATCGCCCACATCGCTGCATCATCCGCGATAGGGATCCAGTCAATGGCCGGCGAACCGAATATCACGAATGAGGGTTGTTCGCGCCGGTCCTTTTGAGCGCGAAAGTGTTCAGAGATCATCGTTTCGAAGCCAAGCCGGCCGCCGACATGGCGGCCCACGTCGCAAGTGACGAACGGATTGGTGTGATCGCTGAACCGGCGGCCGAGCTGTCCACCCGAGTTTCCCAACCCATCTTTGTGAATGTCCTTGTCTGCAGAGAGCATAAGCATTCGAGGCGTTTCAACTCCGCCGAGGGCGAGGATAAAATGTTTTGCACGCACCACCAACGATGTTCTATCTTTGACGCGCATTGCATGGGCGGCCGCGATCCGGTTCCCCTTTGCTCCAGTCTCGAGCCGCCGTAAGCTAATGTTTTCCAGAACCATCACGTTGGGGATCTTCTCGAGGATTGGAACGTGAGCCCTGTCGGGAGAATACCTTGCACCCGACGGGCAGAACTTGCATGCGCGGCACGCCATGCAGGCGGAACGCCCGCGATACAACTTTGAGTTGACCGCCAGCGGGCAGGAGTGCCCCACGATACCGAGCCGTTTGAGGGCGGGCTTGAACATCTCCCGGTCGAAATAGGAGAACGCATGCGCGGGCATGGGGAAGGGTCCGGACCTTTTCGAGGCGTAAGGGTTGTCCTCGTTCCCTGCAACCCCAATTTCATGTTCTGCACGTAGAAGCCAGGGTTCGAGCTCTGCATATGGTATCGGCCAATCGCGCCCAAACCCGTATAGGGTTTTGAATTTCAGGTCGTCTTCCAGCGGCCGCAAACTGAACCCCATCCAGTGAAGCGCCGTGCCGCCTAATCCGAAAAGCCTCTGTGCAACCCACTCGGCGACCTGGTCCCCATGGCTCGCGGAGGTGTGAGGAGTCACCACCCCGGGTTCGACGTTGTCGTTGTAGTCTGCCAAATCGTTCAGGGTCTGCTTGCTGTCAAACAGCATGTTGTCCCGCTCTTCCTCTGCGAAGCGAGGCCCTTGCTCCAATATCACAAGCTTTTTCCCAGAGGCAGCTAACTTCGAGGCTAAGACAATACCCGCGATTCCGGCTCCCGCGATGCAATAGTCTGCTTTAATCTCTCCAGTCATGGCATCACCATACATTAACAAACCTAAAATCAAAGGGATAGGATACTGAGTGGTGCGTGTAGCGCGTCTGCTGCAATGACTTGCTATGTTCCGCCCGGAGCATTTTCATAACTGTGGTTCAATTTTGAGCCAAAAAAGTCCTCACCTGTTGCAACCGCTCTCGCTCAGTGCCATTCGCCGTCATCTCGACGAGTTTCTTGTAGTAGAAAGTCGCTTTTCTCTTGTTCCCTGCCAACTCGGCGGCACGACCAGCGCCATAGAGGCTGTTGAAGCGATTGGCGCTTCGCTCCAGAGCAGCCTCGTATTCTGCCTGGGCTTCCTTGTGGCGACCCATATCGAGAAGCATGTCGGCGAGCAACTCGCGCGCGGGCAACACTTCTCCCGGCGTGACAGGATGCTTCTCCGTCGAGGCCTCTAGCTCGGCAGCCCTGCGCATTATATCCAGCGCCTCTTCCTGCTTACCCTCCTGGTAAGCTAGCCATGCCATCGCAGACAGACGCTGAATCTCAACCTGTCTTGCCCAATACACAGAGGTTTCCTCGGTCTCCTCGCGCAGCGCTGCCAGATTGTCGAGCGCCTGACGGGCCCCCTGACCATTGCCGCTTCGCGCCGCCCCGATCGCCCTGGTAAAATAAGTGATGGCCTCCATCGCGGGAAACCTATCCCACCGATAATTGCTCGGCGTTCTCGGCTCGAGTGAGGCAGCTTCGGCCCATTTTTGTCGCTCCAGGGCGAAGCGCGAGGGTACCGCGGCGAAGGTATAGGAGGACGCAGTATGTACCTGAAAGGGTCCCTTGAGCGCCGTAAGCGTCTCCAGAACCTGCTTCGCTTTCTGATCCTCGGCCCGCTGCAGGTATGCGTAGGCCAGGTAGTCGAGCGCATGTAGGTAGTGCAAAGAGATCGCATCGCCCACCGGATGCTTCAGGGCAGCAGCTGCGGATCGCTTGTTCATGGTGATCGATTCCTGCCAAAAACCGAGCCGTGTGAAGATGTGGGTGGGCATGTGAAGGGCGTGCGGTACCTCGGGCGCGATCTTTCCGTAGCTCCTCGCCACCTCAAGGGCTCCTCCGGCCAACGCAGGATAGTCATAGGCGTGGATGATGTAGTGGTGTGCCCCGGGATGATCGGGGACTTGGGCGAGAATCTTTTCCGCTATCGCCCCTGCGCGCTTCTGTTTGGCGTAAGTCTTATCCGCCGGATCCGCGGTGGCCATATGCGCGAGCGCATAGAAACAAGCTGCCTCCGGATCTTTAGGGAACTGATGGTAGACCTTCTCCCACCCCTCCTCAAAGCTAGCCAGATTTGCCGTTTCGTCGCGATTCCAGCCTTCTGCGTAGTAGGCCTCCACAGCCCCGATGTAAGCACGGTCCCGCTCGGTCTGCTGGCCTCGGATCTTGGCCTCGCTCAACAGCGGCCGTCCTCTCTTGAAGTCTGCTTCGCTAGGCGGATCTGACCAGAGCGGGTGGATGAGAGTCATGGCCTGGCCCCAGTAGCCCATGGCGCAGTCCGGATCGGCTTCAATTGCGCGGGTAAACGCAGCTCTCGCAGCTTCATAGGTCATGTGATGCAGCAAAGCAAGACCGCGCTCCATCTGCAGACTGGCTGCCTCGTTGCAGGACACCGGAAAATGGACGGTTCCGAGTTGGTCCCCATAATCATCCACTAGCCCAGTAACCGCCCCGCTGGGAACGAAGACAATCGCAATGAGCAAAAGAAGTGCAAGGATATGTCTCATCTTACCCATTAGCAGAGAAAACGAGATTATTTTCGACCTCATGGTTAAACCTCCGCCGCCGTCG
>WVXP01000292.1:20477-21786 GCA_011773445.1 Pseudomonadota bacterium
GCTGACGTTGCTCTGCCGTTGTCAAACCCTCCAGAAGTCTCGTGAAGCGTGGATGCTCTACCCCGGAAAAGATATACTGCCAACGGTACGCTCTTAGAACACCGGCCTTGATGCGCCCAGTTTCCTCTTCGCTGAAAGAACGTTTGCAAACCTTCAGAAAGTACTCGACATCAGCCGCACTCTGAGCCTGCAAGATGCCATCCACTGCAGCGACCAGTTCGATTAACTCACCGACCGCCTTATCCCGTTCAGCAGGAGTGAGTTTCTCGTCTAACCGAGGCCATTCAAGCTGATCCATTATCGCGTGCGTGGTTTCCTCTTTCCAGTGAAACAAGAACAAATCCTTGTACAGCTCCGACAGGTTTTCCTCCGGCTCGATGCTCTGTTTATAATGTTCCTGAGTGAAGAGCTCAATTCCGAAGATCAGTGCCATGACAGCCCAAGTGGATTTCCCCAATACGGCTCCTGCAAACTCATTCGGCTCCGACAGAAGCTTGTAACCCTCGGGCATGCCATCGGCCATCATCTTCTCGACCCGCCGGAACAGCTCTTGATGTTTCAGTTCTTCATCGCAGAAACGCACTAATGCTTCGAGTGCTATTTGGTCACCGAGCCAATGATCCTGGGTGAACTCCAAGATCTTAGCGGTGATAAAGCGTTCGACAAATCCGAACATGTTGGCATAGGTCCGCTCCTGGATTTGGCTGAGGAGTCTCCTTTCATCCTCGTTCAGGAAGTCCAGCTGATTGACTTTGGAGATGCCATCCGGAAGGAATTTCTGCAAAAAATCAGACTCACGTCCCCGGATAACATCCTTATCGATATCCCAACGGAGCCGTTTTGAGACTTCAATGCATGCCGGGTAACTATGGGTTGGGCTAGCGTATCTTGGTGGTTGCACTTTCCCCCTTCCTCCTACTCGTGGACCGGGGATGAATTAACGTGAAACCTCACTTTTCCCTCTAATTCAATCGTAGTGAATTGAGAGGGATGATTGTAACTTCTCATTGATTCTAATCAGACAGGGTGGGAATTAAATCGGGCAAATACTGTATTTTGGAAGAACTCATGATGTATTTTGATGGTGGCTCAGATAGTATTTTCAGAAAGGCTATAAGAGGCAGGTGGGGTGTCTTGGCGACCATCAATTGGTCTCTTGTGGAAATTTCAAGAGATGCATTTGGACAATTAACCTCTCGAAATACCCTATTTCTCCTCATAAAACACATTTTTCAACCTATGGTTTCCCTCAGAACTGGAGGTAGGTTTGATCTCATGTTTTAGAATCCCATCGGCTACCATCCTCTTC
>WVXP01000109.1 GCA_011773445.1 Pseudomonadota bacterium
ATGCCCGAACTCCTCGAACATCATTTCGGGAGGTTTCAGATAAAACTCGTTCGTCTCGAACCGCATCCTGTTGTCATCGTCGATTTTTTTCCCCGTTTGCAAACATAACAATATGTCGTGAACCTCGTGATCCTCTCTTCTCAAGTAGTGGCAATCGTTCGTTGCCACGAGGGGAACACCTGTTTTTTTCGAAAGTTGGACGAGCTTTTCGTTCACCTTTTGCTGATCGGGGAGCCCGTTGGCCTGTATCTCGAGAAATAAGGAATTCTTCCCGAAAATGTCCACATACTCCGCAACAACTTCCGATGCTTTTTTTTGGCCTGCTGCCTGGAGAACCGAGGGAATTTCGCCCTGGAGGCACGATGAAAGCGCAATAATCCCGGCGGAGTGCTCTCGCAAGAGCTCTTTATCGACCCTCGGTTTATAATAGAATCCCTCCACATGGGCCCTCGAAACGAGTTTCAGGAGATTTCTATACCCCTCGTTGTTTTCTGCAAGGAGGATCAGGTGGTACAGGTTTGATCCTTTTTCGAAGCTGTTTTTCTCAAATCTGGAACCTTGACTGAGGTAGAGCTCACATCCGATTATCGGCTTGATTCCCTCCCTTATTGCCTGATCGTAGAACTTGACGACACCCATCATGGAGCCGTGATCGGTCACGGCAACGCCGGGCATTCCCAGCTCCTTTACCCTCTTTACCAGGTCGCTTATCTTTATCAAGCCATCCAGGAGGCTGTACTGTGTGTGCAGATGAAGGTGGACAAAGTTCATTGTGCAAATCTCCCTTTAAAAAGGCTATACGTGCATTCTACCCTGGCTCATATTGTACCATTCATAAGAAAAATTCATTTTGATCGCGTTTTACCATCCCGGTTACTGCCGGAGGTGGCCGAACAATATTTGCTACTCCCACTCTATCGTCGAAGGCGGTTTCGATGAGATGTCGTACACGACTCTGTTGACGCCCTTGACTTCGTTGATGATCCTGCTTGAAATCTTCTTCATCAAAGGGTACGGCAGCTCAACCCAGTCAGCTGTCATCCCATCACTTGAGTGGACGGCCCTGATGGTAACGACGTTCTCGTAAGTACGCTCATCACCCATCACACCGACAGTTTTTATGGGCAAAAGGACAGCAAATGCCTGCCAAATCGACTCATACAGGCCTGCTTTCCGTATCTCCTCCTCCACAATCGCATCAGCCTCCCTCAGCTTGAAAAGGGAATCCCGGTTGATTTCGCCGATTATTCTCACAGCCAAGCCCGGCCCGGGGAATGGATGCCGGGTCAGAATGTTTTCCGGTATCTCAAGTTCTCTCCCCACATTCCGAACTTCATCCTTGAACAACTCCCGGAGCGGTTCCACGAGCGCAAGATCCATTTCATCCGGAAGCCCTCCCACGTTATGGTGTGATTTGATGGTGGCCGATGGTCCTTTGAAAGACACGCTCTCGATAACATCGGGGTAGAGCGTGCCCTGGGCGAGAAATTTGATGTTCTCAAGTTTTCTCGCCTCTTCCTCAAAGACTCTGATGAATATCTCCCCGATGATCTTTCTTTTTCTTTCGGGATCGCTGGCTCCCGTAAGAGCCTCAAGAAACTTCTCTTCGGCGTCAACGTATATGAGGTTTAAACCGATCGTGTCCCGGAAAACCGAGATTACCTCCTCCACCTCCCCCTTCCGGAGAAGACCGTTGTTTACGAAAATGCAATAGAGCTGCTCCCCGATTGCCCTGTGTATGAGAACGGCGGCCACAGAGGAGTCAACCCCGCCGGAAAGCCCCAGCACCAGCCCATGATCCCCCACTGTTTCTTTTATCTTCCTAATCGACTGTTCGATGAATGAGCCCATGTTCCATTGTTTCGCCGCCTCACAGACGTTGCTGATAAAGTTTTCGAGGACTTTCACCCCCGAGGGTGTGTGGACGACTTCCGGGTGGAACTGAACACCGTAGATGTCTCCTGGCCCGTTCCTGATGGCGGCAAAAGGGGAGTTTTCAGATTTTCCTATGGGATAGAATTTGTCGGGAAGCATCTCAACTCTGTCTCCGTGACTCATCCAGACGGAAATCGTGCCGTCGCGGTCGAAATCATCGAGATCGATAAAGAGTGGGTCTTTGCTGTCGATTTCTATCTCGGCATAGCCGTACTCTCGTGCGGCAGATCCCGCGACCTTTCCCCCGAATAGCTCCGTTATCAGCTGCATCCCGTAGCAGATACCGAGCACCGGAATATTCAGCGAGAAGAGATCCGCGGACACCTTCGGGGCACCTTCATCGTATACGCTCGATGGCCCCCCCGAGAGAATGATACCTTGTGGATCGAACTCCTTTATGCTGTCCAAGGATACGTTATAGGGATGGATCTCACTGTAAACGGAAAGCTCCCTCACTCTCCTTGCGATCAGCATCGTATATTGGGAGCCGAAGTCGAGGATGAGTATTTTGTCCATGGATGTCCCCCCTAGTTTTCGATCCAGTAATTGGGCGCTTCTTTGGTAATTATCACGTCGTGGACATGGCTTTCCCGCAGGCCTGCGTTGGTTATCTTGATGAAAACAGCTCTCTTCTGAAGCTCCTCGAGACTTTTTGCTCCCACGTAACCCATGCCGGACTTCAGTCCTCCCACCAGCTGGAAGATGCTGTTTGCCAGTGCACCCCGGTAGGGAACGCGGCCTTCGATTCCTTCCGGTATGAGCTTCGATTCACCCTCAGCCTCCGCCTGGAAGTATCGGTCTCTGCTCCCGTCCTTCATGGCCCCTATTGACCCCATCCCCCTGTAGATTTTGTAGGACCTGCCCTGGAAAAGAACTATTTCGCCCGGCGACTCATCGGTGCCGGCGAAAAGAGAGCCGATCATCACCGAGGAGGCTCCCGCCGCCAGTGCCTTCGGGATATCGCCCGAATATTTGATTCCTCCGTCGGCTATGACGGGTATTTTGAACTTTTTTGCCACTGAAACGCATTTCATGATGGCTGAGATCTGCGGCACGCCGACGCCGGCCACGACCCTGGTGGTGCATATCGAACCGGGACCAACACCCACTTTCACGCAGTCTGCACCCGCCTTGATAAGGGCGCTCGTTCCTTCGTCGGTTGCTACGTTTCCCGCCATGAGCTGTATGTGGGAATACTGTTTTTTGATTCTTTTCACTGTATCTAAAACAAGCTTCGAGTGACCGTGGGCCGTATCGACGCACAGAATATCGACGCCCGCGTTGATGAGTTTTTCCACCCTCTCATCGGTGTCCTCCCCCGTTCCCACCGCTGCACCGACCCTCAGTCTTCCCAGGTTGTCTTTGCAGGAGTTGGGATATTTCTTAATTTTTATGATGTCTTTTATCGTGATGAGCCCTTTCAGGTTATATTCGTCGTCCACCACGAGGAGCTTCTCGATCCTGTGCCGGTGCAGGATCTCCTTCGCTTCCTCGAGAGTGGTCCCTACCGGCACCGTTATAAGATTTTTTTTGGTCATAACGTTTTTCACCGGCTGTTCGAAATTCGTCTCGAACCTGAGATCCCTGTTCGTCAGAATACCCACCAGTTTGCCCTTCCTGGTAACCGGTACGCCAGAGATGCTGTACCTCTTCATGAGCTCGAGAGCCTCGTGGACTTTTCCTTCAGGCCCGATGGTTATCGGGTCGACGATCATGCCAGATTCCGATTTCTTGATCCTGCTTACCTCATTGGTCTGTGCGTCGGGCGTGTTATTTCTGTGGATAATGCCGATTCCGCCTTCCCTCGCAAGAGC
>WVXP01000069.1:0-3614 GCA_011773445.1 Pseudomonadota bacterium
ATCCGCTCCCCCGAGACTTTCCATAATCGATTGGACCCCTTTGTGACCCCCGTGTCCTCCGCTTTGGGTGATCCGAATCCGGCCAAAACTCAAATCTAAATCGTCGTGGATCACGATTATATGCTTCAGAGAGCCGCTATAGTGGGATAGAAGACTCTTAATTGAGAGACCACTCAAATTCACATAGGTTTGGGGTTTGAGGAGAATAACCCGTTCGCCGCCGATGTCCCCCTCTCCATAACGGGCCTTAAATCTGCGTTTAGAAATGGAGATTTTGCGCTTTCGAGCCAAACGGTCAACGACCATGAAGCCGATGTTGTGGCGAGTACCCCTGTAAGCCAGCCCTGGATTCCCCAGACCGACGATGAATCTCACCCTAGCCTACCTACTTCCTCTCTTCTTTCTCTTCCCTCTCTGCCACCTCTTCAGCAGGGGCCTCTGCCTCTTCCTCGGCCTCCTCCTCGGGCAGGACCTCTGGCTCAGGCTCTTTCTCCACGGTCGGAGGAACCACAGTGGCTATTGTCTGGTGAGGCTCTGTAAGGATTTTAATCTTCTCGGCCGTGACATCCTCAACATGAATCGAATCCCCGATATTGAGATGTCCGACATCGACTTCAATGTAGGCGGGAAGATCCTTCGGGAGACATTCGATCTCCAGCTCCCTTCGAATCTGTTCAAGAATGCCTCCCATTTCGGTCCCCTCAGGTTTTCCGACCAGGCGTATTGGAACTTCAACCGTCATTTCTTCTTCCATTGAGATTTCAAGAAAGTCCGCGTGAATCGGCAGACCTTTCACAGGATCCACCTGGAATTCTCGAATGACCACAACATGGGCAGACCCGCCTTTTTGCTCCGTCCCATCCTGAACCTTCAAATCGATGAGGACATTCTGACCACGTTCCAAAACGCGGATGATGTCTCTCCGATCAACGGTCACGGCCATAGATGGGGTCTGAGGTCCATAGAAAACAGCGGGGATTAATCCTTGACCCCGGAGTTTCCTAGCGCCCCCTTTTCCCAGAAGTTCCCTCTTGTGGACAATGATTTCGAATTTCTCCATGAGAAGCTCCTAAAGTTCAGATAAAAAGTTCGCTCACAGAGTCCTCGCGATGGATCCGCTGAATGGCCTCGGCCAGTAACTCTGCAAGAGAGATCACTTTGATCTTATCGCAACCCTTCGCCTCGGGTCCAAGAGGAATGGTGTCACTTACGACCAGCGCTTCAATTGACGATCCGTTAATCCGCTCAACCGCTTTCCCAGAAAGGACAGGGTGTATGCAACAGGCATAGACGTGGCTTGCCCCTTTCTTTTGAAGGGCTTCGGCCGAATGAACCAGGGTTCCCGCTGTGTCGATAATGTCATCCACCAGAATTGCCACCTTGCCCTTGACGTCTCCGATGACGTTCATGACCCTAGCGACATTTGCGTCTTCTCTTCTCTTGTCGATAATCGCGAGAGATGCGTTCATTCTTTTTGCGAAGGCCCTTGCTCTCTCGACGCCACCCGCGTCTGGCGAGACTACAACAACTTCGTCTCCGAACTCATGCTCTAAGTGTTTCACCATAACCGGAGAGCCGAATAGATGGTCTACAGGAATGTTGAAGAATCCTTGAATCTGCCCAGCATGGAGCTCCACGGTTAGGATCCGACAGGCTCCGGCTGTTGCGATCAAATCTGCGACCAATTTAGCTGAAATCGGCGCCCTCGGAGAGACTTTGCGGTCCTGGCGGGCATAGCCATAATATGGGATCACGGCCGTGATTCTCTCCGCCGAAGCTCGCTTGAACGCATCAATCAAAATCAACAACTCCATCAGATTCTCATTGACCGGTTGGCAGACCGATTGGATCACAAAAACGTCCATTCCCCGAACGCTCTCATCAATTTCGACACCGATTTCTCCATCGCTGAATCGCTTGACTTCGGCATCGCCGAGAGAGATCCCAAGAATACGAGCGATCCTATGGGAAAGTTCCAGATTGGAATTTCCAGCAAAAAGTCTCAGCCTATCGTCGCTCGTCGTCATCATAGCCTCGATAATGAGTTCGCAAGAGAATTCCTATCCCGTCCGAATTCGACCTAACTTGAAAGAGAACGATCAAAGAATTGAGGCAATCCTTGGAATCCTTCAAAAGCAGACTGGGGTGGGAGGATTCGAACCTCCGAATACAGGTTCCAAAGACCTGTGCCTTACCGCTTGGCCACACCCCAAGGAGTCGCAACCAGTTAGGGGGTCCGGCTGATTTCCTTTTCGTATTCCGAGAGTACTCGGGACTCAATCATTTCTCTCGTTTCGTTGTTTAGCGGATGGGCCGTGTCCCGGAAACTCCCGTCTTTTCTTTTCTTACTCGGCATGGCCACAAAGAGACCATTGTTGCCATGGATCACTTTCAGATCCCTCACCACAAAACAGTCATCAAATGTGATGGTCACATACGCCTTCAATTTCTCCTCGCTTACCGGAAAAACCCGCACTTCCGTGATTTCCATGGTTGCCCCCCTTACTTCAGTATCCAATACTCTGTGCCAAAAAAACCTCCCAGTCCCTATCGTCAAAATCCCTTTTCAGTCGGTCATAAGCCTCCTCGGCTTCTCGTCTTCCAGAGAACAACCCATATATGGTAGATCCGCTACCCGACATGAGGGAGGCCGCAGCCCCAATGCTGAGGAGCCTCTGTTTGATCCACTCGAGCACGGGATACTCTTCCAAAACCGCCTTTTCCAGATCGTTCCTGAGGCGCCGACCTAAGGTACTCACGTTCCAGGAAAACGCTGGCATCTTAATATGATCGCTAGGGTTTGTCAACCATAAATTTAGTCTCTCGTAGGCCCAGCGCGAAGCGATATGGATTCCTGGGTAGACCAGGACAAGCCAGAATCTTGGCACCCCATGGAGCGCCTCGAGCCTCTCGCCAACTCCGGTAGCCAGCGCAGGACGACCAAGAACAAAGAACGGGACATCTGCTCCAAGATTTGCCCCGATTCTCATCATCTCCGAGCGACTGAGTCGGGCCGCAAGAAGTCTATTCAGTCCCATGAGAGCAGCCGCCGCATTGCTACTACCCCCACCAAGACCCGCACCGGCGGGAATTCTTTTTTGAATTCTGATGTGAAATCCCCGACGCTTCCCGATCGCCTTTAAGACAAGGAGACCTGCTCGGTAGGCCAGATTCTCTTCATCCTGGGGGATTTCGGCACGGTCACAAGAGACCTGAACGCGATCATCCTCGGTGAGAGTGATATGGAGAACATCCGAGAGGTCGATGGGCACCATCACACTCCGTATGTTATGGTACCCATCTGATCTCTTCCCAAGAACCTCCAGTGTCAGATTGACTTTGGCCGGGGATCTTACAAGGAGGGAATGAGGCCCAGCTTCCTGAAACAAGTGTAGCGGCACGACTTCTCACCCGAATTATGCCATCAGGGATATCGAACGGCTGTCCTCAAAAGAACCCAGGTCTGAAGCCGACCTAATGAGAAAAGAGGGTTCAGGTCCCGCTGAATGTGAAGGAGATGAAACATTCACTAATCGTCGACGAGAGAAAGGCATTCCGCAGGGCATTGCTGTATACAGGAGCCACACTCGATACACTCCTCAGGGAAAGCGATA
>WVXP01000069.1:3706-3945 GCA_011773445.1 Pseudomonadota bacterium
CTTTTCAACCCCCATCTTCAAAGTCATTTGCGACATGGGGCACCCCCCACAGGCACCTGTCAACCTCACCTGAACAACACCATCCTCGTTCACGTCTACCAATTCAATATCACCGCCATCGTGCTGAAGTAAGGGTCTGATCTTCTCCAATGCCTTTTCAACCATCTCTCGCATAAATGAACCCCCTTTGTCGAGAACGATTCGCTCGGAACTTTACCATCATTTCAGTTTAAATCGTA
>WVXP01000069.1:3976-5620 GCA_011773445.1 Pseudomonadota bacterium
CAGCAAAAGCTGACCATGCAGTTTCCGGGGACGAGATGATAGGATTCGCAAAAAGCACAAGTAACGGTTGCCCCGGCTGCAAGCCCCTGACAACTGCGAACTTTTCATCAACAGGAGGCCTGGCTGCCGAACCCTGCCCCCTGCAAACTGTCGCCCTCGCTTTTTCGATCGTGTCTCTCTGAGAACTCACCGGGTTTATCCCCTACCCTTGTCTCTCCTCGAGGTACTTCTCTGCGGCAAAGGCCGCCGTGGCTCCGTCGCCTACTGCTGTGGCAATCTGCTTTAGGAAGCTCTTCCGAGCGTCGCCCGCCGCGAAGACACCTTTTATGGACGTTCTGCACGAATTATCGGTAACGATATAACCCCATTGATCGAGTTCAACCACATCCTTTAAGAATGCTGTTTTTGGAACCACGCCGACAAACATAAAAACGCCTTCAGTGGAAAATTCTCGAACCTTACGAGTCTTCACGTTTCTCACTCTGACTTTTTCTACGGTCTGATTCCCGCAAATCTCTTCTACAACAGTGTCCCAGAGAAAGTTGATCTTGGGTTCAGCAAAGGCTTTTTCTTGATAGATCCTCTCGGCTCTCAGCGAATCACGCCGGTGAATGATTGTGATCTCTCTCGCAAACCTCCTGAGAAAGAGCGCCTCTGTCAGGGCCGAATCTCCTCCCCCGACAACGACGATCTTGCTGTTTTTGAAAAAGGCCGCATCGCAAGTCGCACAGTAGGAGACACCCCGGCCTGTGAACTCTTCTTCGCCGGGAATCCCCAATTTCCGATATTCGGTCCCTGGGCAGAGAATGAGGGCCCGTCCCCGGTACTCATTCTGAACGGTCTTGACGGTCTTTGTCTCTCCTCCAGCAAAAACCTCCGTCGCCATTTCGGAAATGATTTTGCACTCAAATGCTCTTGCCTGCTCCTCCATCAACTGGGTCAATTGAGCCCCTGTGATCCCCTTGGGAAAGCCTGGATAGTTGTCGATTTCATCAGTGGTCGTCATCTGCCCTCCTACCGCGGCACCCTCCAAAAGAATCGTGTTGAGTCTCGCCCGTCCGCCATAGAGTCCCGCCGTGAGTCCAGCTGGCCCACCTCCTAAAATCACTAAATCGAAGATCTCGTCCTTGTCCCGAACTTCTCGATCCCGATGGCTCATCCTCAAACTCCGTTTTTCAACAACATGAATTCATTAAACCTTATAGCTCGCCCCATCTTTTGTCAAATGGAAACAGGGAGACTTCTCCGACTGAGACCAACACCAGATCTTCCCAAGGATGATCGATAACACTCTGGACTCGCCAAGGGTTTACGCCTTGCCGATCGAGCACTAATTCATCATTTTGTAATTTTATTTTAACCGCTTATATATATTTTACTCCAAAGTTTATTAAGTTTTTAATTTCTTTTATTTGAAAGTAAATAATTCTTGTTTTTCTAATTTAGGGTCAACTGGTTTTGAGACTGCAACTGCATGGGCTTTTGCTTAAATCCGTTTAGGCCAGCAAAGAAGGTTAAAGGTCAAAGGACAAAGGAAAGAACACCACGAAGTCTAAATCGATTATCCTTTAACCTTTCGCCTTTAACCTTGTGGTCGTAACGTTGGTGCACTCATTGAGCTAGAAAGATAGGGCCTCAGAACGC
>WVXP01000069.1:5662-6419 GCA_011773445.1 Pseudomonadota bacterium
ATCAAGAATCTGGATCGAAATGAATTGAAAGGACTCGTGAGACAGTTCGGGAAAGAGGATTACCGGGCCAGGCAGATCATCCATTGGATTTACCACGAGAACGTCGACTCTTACGCTAAGATGACCAATCTCTCAAAGAAATTAAGAGATCTCCTCCAAAAAACGAGCCGAATGGATTGCCCAGCCTTGGCCGCGGTCCAGACCTCGAGGGACGGGTCACAGAAGTTCCTTTTTGTACTGGATGACGGTGAGTCCATTGAGAGTGTCCTTATCCCGGATAAGGGGCGAAGGACGCTCTGTATCTCGACGCAGGCAGGCTGTTCTCTTGGCTGTCGATTCTGCCTCACCGGTCAGCGACGTTTTTCGAGAAATCTCTCCACTTCCGAGATCTTAGGGCAAATCCTCGCAGTACAGAGAATGTCAAAGAACAGGAGTCTCACCAACATCGTTTTCATGGGGATGGGAGAGCCTTTAGCCAATTTTAAGAACACACTAAAGGCTCTAGAGATTATGAACTACGACGATGGACTCCGCTTCTCAAAGAGACGGATCACCCTCTCCACCGTGGGCTTAATTCCTGAAATCGAAAAGCTCGGACAATCCTCGCAACGGTGTCGCTTGGCCGTCTCCTTGAATGCAACGAATTGCGAAACCCGGACCTTTTTGATGCCCGTAAATCGACAGTACCCCCTTGAGGACCTCCTCGACGCTTGTCGGCGATTTCCCCTCGCCCCAAGAGAACGGATTACCTTCGAGT
>WVXP01000069.1:6443-6876 GCA_011773445.1 Pseudomonadota bacterium
TCGGATTCTGGCCTTCCAACAAGCCCTTCTGCAGAAGAACTTGACTGCGATCATTAGAAGGAGCCGGGGAGCCGATATCTCTGCGGCATGCGGACAACTACGCGGAGAGTTCCGCATTTAGCCTCGCTGTTCGTCTGGAGTTGACCCATTTTTGAGGTGACCTGCTGTCTCTGAGTGACATTGTCCCGCCAAAGGCGGGAATGGGGTCACCCCGCGAGCTTAGGAGCGAAGAGATGAGAGAATCCACTCCGCAAATCGAAGTTTTTCAACAAAACCCAAATCATAGGGGAACGCTGCATTAAAAAACGGGGTCACTCCTCTCGCTGTTTGTCAATTGACTTCTTCACGGTGATTCTCATAGAATAGTCTCTTCTCGAAGCCTTGGAGGAACAGAATGAATCCTTTGGGTCTGATCGCAGGTTCAGCCTATGGC
>WVXP01000153.1:0-4430 GCA_011773445.1 Pseudomonadota bacterium
ACAGAATTAAGTTCCGACTACTTGCATAGCTACATACCTGGTTTTTGAGGAAACTCCAGTAAGACGATTGAACCGATAAAATTCACCAGTCGGAAAGAACGGAGGGGGATCTTGCTCGATGCTAACCATAATCTGTTCAATATCCGGGCTGATGATGTCCTCATCGATCTGCTCACGGACAGCGGCACTTCAGCTCTCAGTGCTCGGCAATGGGCAGGGATCATGGAGGGGGATGAAGCCTATGCGGGGTCAAAAAGTTTCTATCGCTTCGAACAGACGGTAAGGGAAATCACCGGGTTGGGTCACGTCATCCCCACACACCAGGGCCGAGCAGCCGAGAAAATTCTCTTCACCATTGCAGGAGGAGAGGGAAAAATCGTTCCCAATAACACCCACTTCGATACCACCCGTGCAAACATCGAGATGAGTGGAGCTGAGGCCGTTGATCTGCCAGTGCCAGAAGGGGTCCTCCCTTCGAGTGAAGGGGATTTCAAAGGAAACATAGACCTGGAAGCCCTGGAAAACCTTTTCCGGCAGAAGGATCAGCAAAATATTCCTCTCGGCATGCTTACAGTGACCAATAACGCTAACGGTGGACAACCTGTTTCCATGGAGAATATCCGGAAGATGTCCGAGTTGTGCCATGCGCATGGAATCCCCCTGTTTCTCGATGCGTGCCGGTTTGCGGAAAACGCCTATTTTATCAAGCTGCGAGAACCTGGCTATGGAGACAGATCCACCCGTGAGATCGCTCAGGAGATGTTCAGCTATGTGGATGGTTGCACCATGAGCGCCAAAAAGGACGGCCTCGTCAATATCGGCGGTTTTTTGGCTGTCAATGACGACGATCTCGCCCAGAAGGCGAGAAACATCCTGGTTGTCACCGAAGGGTTTCCGACCTATGGGGGGTTGGCAGGCCATGATCTCGAGGCCATCGCACAGGGCCTGGAGGAGGTCTTGGAGGAATCCTACCTGAAATACCGAATCCGTTCGGTCGCCTATGTAGGTGAAAAACTAAGTCAACTGGGCGTACCCATTTTTCGTCCCCCCGGGGGAAACGCTATCTATCTTGATGCCAAAGCATTTCTGCATCACATCCCCCCTCGTGAATACCCGGGCCATGCCCTGGCTTGCGAACTGTATCTGCACGGGGGGATCAGGTCCTGTGAGATCGGAAGCGTCATGTTCGGGAAAACTGATCCCTTAAGCGGTGCTTTTCAACCCGCGAAACTTGAGCTGGTGCGTCTCGCCATCCCCAGGCGGGTCTATACACAGAGCCACATGGACTATGTGGTGGAATGTGTCGGTGAGGTATTTGACAAGCGAGATACTCTGAAAGGGATGCGCATCGTCTCCGAACCCCCGGTTCTCAGGCACTTCACAGCCCGTTTCGAGCCCCTGTGATGGCCCCTATTCCAGAAAACAGGATACCGAATGGCCTGGACTCACCTCTATCAGCTGAGGTTCATGGACGCTGCACATTGACTTCGCAGACGGGCACCGGGGATGAAACCGGCAACCGGGCGGAGGGTTGATTGAACTCGGCACTTCACCCTTGGGCATGGGTTGGGTTCTCCGATACTTGGGATCCGGAACCGGTATAGCGGCGAGAAGTGTTACCGTATAGGGGTGAACTGGATTCTTGAACACCTCTTCCAGGGGGCCGATCTCAACGATTTCCCCGAGATACATGATGGCCACGCGATCACAGATATACTTACACGTGGCCAGATCATGGGTGATAAAAAGGTAGGTCAGGTCGAATTCTTCTTTCAGCCGTATCATCAGCTCCAGGATCATGGACCTTACAGAAACGTCTGCCATCGCAATCGGTTCATCGGCCACCACGAAGTCAGGGTTAGTCACGAGCGCCCTGGCGATCACAACCCTTTGCCGCTGGCCCCCAGAGAGCTGATGAGGATACTTCTTATATAGAAACGATGCGGGAGTCAAACCAACCTTTTCCATGATCTGAAAGCAGATCTCCTGTCGCTCAGTCTGGCTATACCGATTGTGAATGACCAGGGGGTGACCAATTGCCTTTCCAATGGACATTCGGGGGTTCAACGAGGCATAAGGATCCTGGAAGATGATCTGGAACTTCTCCCGCAGCTTTTCCATTTCTTTTTGCGAATAGGAGAATATCGATTTCCCATTATAGAAAACCTCCCCTGAGGTTCGCTCGAGAAGCCGCAAAACGAGCCTCCCGGTCGTCGTCTTCCCGCATCCGCTCTCTCCTGCAAGGCCTAGGACCTCTCCCTTTTTGATCGAAAAAGACACACCATCGACTGCTTTGACAAAGCGTTTCTCCTTTGCGAGTAGCTTGTCGATAAACCCCTTTTGGAGGGGAAAATGTTTGATCAAATTGTCAACAACCAAGAGGTCTTCCATCTTTTCTATCACCGTTGAAGCCAGCAAGCAACAAGGCGGCCGCCTTTCTGCAAAACATCGGGTTTGTCGCTCTGGCAGATCTCCATAACATGGGGGCACCTGGGGTGAAACACGCACCCTGGTGGGGGATTGACGAGATCTGGAGGGCTCCCAGGCATGGTGATCAACTTTGGCTGATCCAGCTTGATGTTGGGTATAGAAGCCAGGAGGCCCTGGGTGTATGGGTGCAGGGGGTCCTCGAAGATGTCCCCTGCCGGTCCGGTCTCGGCGATGGTGCCTCCATACATGACGGTAATCCGGTCGGCCAATTGAGCAACGTTCCCGAGATTATGTGTGATCAGGAGAATCGTCAGACTGAACTGTTTTCGCAAATCGTTTAGAAGGTCTAGAAACTGTGCCTCCACGATCACATCCAGAGAGGTGGTCGGTTCATCGGCAATCAAGAGGTCCGGGTTCAGAATAAGTCCCATCCCGATCATGATCCGTTGACGCATGCCTCCTGACATCTGATGGGGATACTCGAGAAGCCTTTCCGGCGAAATGCCCAGGCTCTCCAACATACCCTCTGCCCGGCCGAAAGCCGACTTTCGATCAAGCCCCTTTTCGTGAGTGAGAAGCGTCTCGGTGAACTGCGCGTCAATCCGAAAGAGTGGATTCAGGGACGTCAAGGGATCCTGAAAGATCATAGCAATTCGACCTCCCCTCAGGGCCAGGATTTCCTCAGTGGTCATCTGGACGATGTCCTCACCGTGGTAGAGAATCTTTCCACCCACGATCTCCCCCGGGGGTCTCAGGAGCCTCAGGATCGAAAAGCCGAGGGTCGATTTGCCACATCCTGATTCTCCCACAAGACCCATGACCTCCCCCTCCTCCAATTTCAAATTCACCCCTTCCACCGCACGGACCGTTCCGATACTGATGGGAAAGTGCACGGTAAGATCTTGAATGTCGAGAATCGTTCCCACGATTTTATCGCTCCAGGAGCCTCGGATTCAGGATCTCAGCAAGGCCTTCACCGAGCATGGTAAAGCCCAGGGCGAGTACGGAAATCATCACCCCAGGAAAGGTGATCAGCCACCAATGGCCAGCGGGCAGAAATCGCTTTCCCATGGCGAGATCCATCCCCCAGTCGACGATGTCCGGGGGAAGTCCGAGGCCAAGGTACGTCAAAGCGGCCTCGATCATAATGGCATCGGCGACATTTAGCGTAAAGACCACAACCGTTGTGGCAATCACATTGGGGAAAATATATCTCCATAAAATGGTCCAACCAGAGGCGCCGATGGCCCGGGCCGCCTCCACGTAGAGTTCTTCCTTGATGGCGAGGGTCTGACCCCGGACAAGGCGAAAATACGTCGGGATGTAGATAACGGCCACGGATAGGGTGATATTGATCACACCCGGTCCCAACATCGCTGCAAAGGCGATCGCCAGGATAAGGCCCGGAAATGAGTAAACGGAGTCCATGATCAGGGAGACGACTCTGTCCAAGATCCCACCCGAAAAACCGGAGATCAAGCCAAGGATAATGCCACACAGAGAAGAGACAATCGCAGCCAAAACCGCCACCCGGAGAATCGTCTGAGAGCCGTGAACCATCCGCGACCAGACGTCCCGCTGGAGGTTGTCCGTCCCCATGAGGTGTTCCCCCCCTGGCGGTGCAAGCTGAGGTCCAGTATTCTGATCATAGGGATCAAAAGGAGCAATCGCCCCTGAAAATAAGGCCATAAAAATGATGGCCAATACAATCAGCGCTCCGGCAACGAGGATCCACCACTCGATACCGTATTTCTTACCCATCCCGCTCAAGTGGGAAAGCGCTCGAGCTATGGCTTTTGCTGGTGTCGTCAGGGGCATGTCGTCTCCTAGTATCGAACCCTCGGATCGATCAGCGCATAGATGACGTCTACGATCAGAGACACCGTCGCCACAAACAGGGCGAAAATGATAATGACTCCCTGGATGGTGGGGTAGTCTCTGAGATAAATCCTTTCCAAAAGGAGCCGTCCCATACCGGGCCAAGAAAACGTCGATTCTGT
>WVXP01000153.1:4442-10118 GCA_011773445.1 Pseudomonadota bacterium
GGCATGCTTGTACACAACGACTCGGTGCTTCAGTCCTCTTGCTTCAGCCGCGAGGATGTAGTCAGCCCTGAGGACATCGAGCATGTTTGCCCGGGTAAGCCGAACGAAAATCCCCGAAAGGACCATCCCAAGAGTAAAGGATGGGAGGATAAGATGGAACAGGACATCACCCAGGGCGGAAAAATCTCTGATCAAAATGGTATCCAAGACGTAAAAGCCTGTCTTTTGAAAGGTGGATGCAAAAACCCTGGGACCCGTTCTGCCGGCAATCGGAAAGACATCGAGCCAGACGCCAAAGATGAGTTGAAACATCAGGCCCAGCCAGTAGACTGGAATACAAAAGATCACAATGCCGTAAAGGCGAATAAAATTGTCCTGGGGTGATCGTCTCTTGTCGGCCGCATAAGCCCCCAAGAACACCCCGAGGATAATCGTGATAATCATGCCGCATGCGGTTAGCTCGATCGTTGCAGGAAGCTTCTCCTTGATGGCCTTGGTGACCCGCTGTTTGAACACCATGGAGTCGCCGAGATCGAGACGGCAAATCTGCCAAAGGTAATCCACATACTGGATCGCCATAGGGCGATTGAGGCCGAGCTCCTCCTTTTTCGCCTCAATGACGCTTTCCGGTGCATGGCCACCGAGGAGAGCCGAGACCGGATCCCCGGGCATAACCCGGAGCACCGCAAAGACGATGGTCAGGAGAATAAAGACCATAGGGATGGTCAGAAGGACCCGGGTGATGACATATCGGGTGAGGGTTCCCATGCATCTCCGCAAACGAAGTGGGGTCAGGTCTTGACATGTGACATGAAACCCGGTCTAACTGGAGAGCCTTTCTCGGACTGAGTAGCGTGAAGCCGACCGATGACCCTCCCTCATGCCGATGATGTCACATGTCAAGACCTGACCCCGTCACTTGGAGTGAGAGCCGGGCATGATACCCGGCTCTCACCGAAAAATTCACCTACTTGACCCGATGAATCGGACCATACATTAATCGGAGGGTCGGTGACAGCACAAGGCCGCTGACGTTTTTTTGTCCAAAGAGATAGAGCGTCCCCTGGAAAATAGGAGCGGTCGGCACTTCATCGGTCCACATCCGCTGTATCTCCTCATATAGAGCGGTCCGCTTTTTCATATCCGTTACAGTCTGACCCTCGACAAACTTCTGGTCCCAAACAGGGTTAGAAAAATGGATACCCAGGCCTTTTGAGGCCAGCGTTCCGGCAAAAGCGGACGTGTAGTTATCCGGATCGATGTAGTCCGGATACCAGCCGAGGAGCCATACCCCCATCACCTTGTTCGCCCAGTTGTCCCGATAAGCAGCCCATTCAGCCGTCTTGACGTTCACCTTCATCATCCCTGTTGCCTCAAACTGAGCCTTGAGCACGGCCGCCACATCCACCTCCGTGTCACCATAGTGACTGGGAGTGTACCAGAAGTCGAAGCTCAATGGGTTGCTCTCACTGTATCCTCGGGATGCCAACAGCGATCTGGCCTTGTCGATGTTCCCATCGCCGAGAACCGTCTTGAATTCGTCTGTGTGAGACCACATGCCCATCGGCACCATGGAGTAGAGAGGCATGTTCTGGCCGAGAAAGACCTTTTCAACGAGTTCCGGCCTGTTAACAGCCGCGGCTACCGCTTGCCTCAGGACCTTGTCATTCCAGGGGGGGGTGTCCGTGAGAAAGCATATATAACGGATGTAAGGTCCCGCAGCCTTTACAGTAAGAATTTTGTCAGATTTCTCAAGGTCGTCGATGTCAGAGGGATTGAATGACTTGAAAGCGAAGTCGATCTCCCCTTTCTCAAGGGCGAGCCGCATCGTGGTTGCATCGGCAAAGTATCGGATCACAATCCGATCGGTTTTTGGCTTATCGCCGTAGTAATTCGGATTGGCATCCATCACGATCTCTTCGTCTCTCTTAAAAGATGCAACCGTATAGGGGCCTAACCCAACAAGCTTGCCCCCTTTCAGTTCCGAAGGGTCTCGGATGATCTTATCTTTCGGATAGATGTTCGGGTTCAGGGGGTAGTACGGGACTTGGGCCGCCAGAGAAGGAAAATAAGCGACGGGATTCTTGAGGACGAACTTGACCGAATGCTTGTCGACGACCTCCACATGATCAACAAACTGCGTGACGAGCCAGGAAGGATCGCCCTCGAGTGCTATCACCCGGTCGATCGACCATTTGACCGCCTGAGCGTCAAAAGGGGTGCCGTCGCTGAATTTCAAACCCTTTCTCAATTTAAAGGTGTATTCCTTCCCGTCGGCACTGACGTCGTAGGATTCGGCCAGGCCTGGAATAAGATCTGTCTTTCCGATAGCATAATCGAGAAGGCCTGCGTAGATGTTGTAGAAGATCTCCCAGGTGTGAAAGTCATAGGCATTCGCGGGGTCCATATCGATGATCTTCTCCGTGGTCCCATAGACCAGCGTCTCCTTGGCCATAGCACTCCCGGGGAAGATGGCCAAAGCAACAAGGACTGAAAACAATAATAAGAGCTTCCCAATTTTCATATCTTAGCCCTCCTCTCTTTTCTTAAATGGATTCCTCAATTCTTCATGTTACGAGACTGTCAACGCTCAACAACCATAACTCCCTTGATGGATTTTCCCACCTCCTTTCTGCTAGGGCGTTCTGTTCGGCGCTAACTCGGCCCGGACGCGAAAAGGCCCTCCAATCTTTTCTTTTCGCAAGCCATACCAGACGACGATGTTATTTTGACCCATTAGGCCATACGATGTCAACAAGAATTTCGTTAGTCTAGAGGTTTATTCCCGGTTTTGGCCGTTCAGGTAGGTCGCATAATCGAGCTGCTATTTGCGCGAAGCCAGAAGGGTTCCAGGTTGTGCAGTTAGAGCTGAATCATTTACGATAAGGGTAAAAAGAAAACTTGAGGGCATGTCGTCTCATGAGCCCCCTGTTTTATCAATCGAAAAAAGAGTCAGTCTGGGACTATCCAAGACCGCCCCGGGTTGAACCGACGTCCAAGCGTATCCGTGTCGCCTTTGCGGGCGTAGCCATTGCCGACACCCAGCGCGCCTTACGCGTCCTCGAGACAAGTCATCCACCGGTCTATTACATTCCACCTCAAGATGTGCGTCGGGAGTTCTTGGTACCGTCGGGGCATAAGACCTTTTGCGAATTTAAGGGAATAGCTCACTATTGGACCGCTCGCGTTAAAGACCAGGAAGCAGTGAATGGGGCTTGGGCATACCCCTCCCCGAGTGCGGGCTACGGGATACTTCGAGACCATTTTGCCTTCTACGTTCACCTCATGGGGGCCTGCTATGTGGGCAATGAAAGAGCGGAGCCCCAACCCGGTGGGTTTTACGGAGGCTGGATGACATCCGATATTGTCGGACCTTTCAAAGGAGGACGAGGTACGGAAACATGGTGAGTGAGGGAAACAGAGACGAAAGATAACCACTCCCTGTTTCACGGTGATTTGAAAAATACGAAAAGCGAGGCAATGGATGAAGAAATCGCGAATCATCGCCGAGATGATCGTACTCGTGTTTTTGACCTTTTGCGCTCCAACAAATGGCAGCCCGGGCTTACCCATTCGCCAGATCCAGCTACCCCCGGGATTCAAGATCAGCCTCTTCGCAAACAAAGTGCCCAATGCCCGCTCAATGGCCTTGAGTCCACGTGGAGCGCTCTTTGTCGGCACCCGCAGAGCGGGACGGGTATACGCTGTCTTGGATCGCAACCACGACAATCAGGCAGACGAGGTGCTTACGATAGCCCGCGAGCTGAATATGCCAAATAGGGTTGCATTCCGCAATGGCTCCCTATTTGTGGCTGAGGTGAATCGGATACTCCGGTTCGACCAGATCGAGAACCGCCTCGGTGATCCTCCAGAGCCTGTTATCGTCTATGACGGGTTCCCGCGAGACAAGCATCATGGGTGGAAGTTTATCCGCTTCGGGCCGGATGGAATGCTTTATGTCCCAGTCGGAGCACCGTGCAATGTGTGTGAGAAAGACGACGAACGATACGCCACGATTACGCGGATGGCACTTTCCGGGACTGGACCAGACATCTTCGCTCACGGGGTCCGCAACTCGGTCGGTTTTGATTGGCATCCACTGACAAAGGAACTCTGGTTCACGGACAACGGACGAGATTGGATGGGGGACGATCTTCCGCCCGATGAACTGAATCGTGCGCGTCAAAAAGGGATGCACTTTGGCTTTCCCTATTGTCATGGGGGGAGAATACCAGACCCCAAGTTCGGCAAGAAACGCAGATGCGATGAATTCGTTCCACCAGCGATGGAGCTCGGCTCCCATGTGGCGTCCCTCGGTATGCGATTCTACACTGGCAAAATGTTTCCAGATAATTACAGAAACCAGATCTTCATTGCGGAACACGGATCGTGGAACCGCAGTGTGCCCATTGGTTATCGGATTACCCTGGTGAGGATTCAGAACAACCGGGCGATCAGCTACGACGTTTTCGCCGAGGGTTGGCTGGAGCGGGGTCGAGCCTGGGGACGCCCTGTCGATGTGCTCGTCATGCCCGATGGAGCCCTCCTCGTCTCGGACGATCACGCCGGTGCGATTTATCGGATAGGTTATCAAGAATGAGAGCGGATTCGGACGCGTTTCAGGGAATTCCTAGAATAATCGACGCTTCACCGCTGTCTTTAGCCCATTTCCCCCGTTTCACGGGAGGCGCTGGAGCTCTCAGCGTCAGCAACCCAAGAGACGAGACTCATAGCCAAATCTTCTGGGTAGAAAGATTAGGCCAGATCTTCTCCTATAAAACGGCCTCGCACCAATCCAGAAGAGGTTCTCCCAGAGTTTCGAGGGCTCTGTGAGAGAGAGAACGGGTTATTTTGAAAGCCAATGAACTGCTCTTAAACCCAGCTCACCTGCTCCAAGAGTACGCCTATCTCTTGAGGAACGAGAACCTTCCAGGCCCTATTCTGGACCTTGCCGCTGGCGATTGCCATAATGCCAATTTCTTAGCCCAGGAGGGTCTTCAGGTTATCGCCTGCGACAAATCCGCTAAAGCGCTTGAACGAGGTGGAAAACTGGCCGCACAGTTAGGCGTTACCATAGAGACCTGGTTGGTCGACCTGGAACGTGAGGGAACCAATCCCTTACCTGAAGACTTCTATGGTGGGATCTTGGTGTTTCGGTACCTCCACAGGCCCCTGATACCCCACATCAGAAGCGCGTTGAAGAAAAGGGGGATTCTCATTTACGAAACCTTTACCCTTGCCCAGCCACGATTCGGGAAACCCCATAATCCCGACTATCTTCTGAGACCCGATGAACTCAGAAACTGGTTCTCTGATTGGAAAATCATCCACTATTTTGAGGGAGTCAGGCGCGACCCTGAGAGAGCGGTCGCTGAAATCGTCTGCCAAAAAAGGATGCTCAATACGGACAAAAAAAGGGGGGCCAGACGTTCAATGGGGAGGGAGCCTGGCCCCGAAGGAGGAGGAGGAAACGATGAATAAGGGTTACTCAGAGCCGATCGTTAAATCCTGGGTCTCAACCAGGTCGCCGTTCAGAAGAATTCGGACCGTCCACTGGCCCTCTTTTAGATACTTGTGAACATCCAAAAAAGCCGTATAGGTAAAAAAGATTCCCGGATCGAGGTCCCTGGGAGTCTCAAATGAAGCCGAGGTCGTGCTGTGAGACTCCCCATCCGG
>WVXP01000153.1:10277-17970 GCA_011773445.1 Pseudomonadota bacterium
CAGAATGGCGCTGACTCTCTTCATGATTTTCCCTCCTCCGTGATTGGTTCCTTTTCCCATTGCCTTCATGGTCTACTGAAAGAGCGAATTCTGTGCCAGGAGGTGAAAAACCATATGATGCCAATAATAACGGTTACTTAGAAAAAAACGAAAAGAACGACTGTGGATAAGATGGGTTAAGACAAACCAGCCAGGTCGGAGAAAAAAAGGCATTTCCCGGCGATTTCGAGAAATGCCCTGTAATTTCAACATACTTTGAACGGTACAAACCGAACCGCTTACCCGGGTCAATATGGACCAGATGTTCCTTTGAGATCTCCCTTCCTATTCGCTCTGACAATCCAAGGCTCGGACCCTTACTTTTTCTTTTTCGAGGGGAGCAACCCTGGAACTAATTGCTCGAGAAGTCCCTCTTCCGGTTTCTCGCCTTTCCGTCGCTCTTCTAGGAGTTTGGATGCCTTCTCCTTCAGCGTTCCCTCGTCAACCAGCCCCGCGAGGTCTGGCCGGAACTTAGGATCTGCGAAACTTCCGGAAATCACCACCGGGACCATCAAACCAGACCTCAGATCAGTGTCCCCTTGTCCTTTCAGAGTACCCACAAACTCTGGCTCAACGCGGTAATCGAGGGTTTCCCCTGGAAGATTTACCTTTCCCTTTGCGACCACTCTCAAAAGGGGCGAGGCAAGATAGGTCATCGGGTTATCGACGAGCCCATTCTTAATGGTAAAATTCCCCTTGAGTTCTGTGAATTCCGTTTTCGCTTTTTCCCTCTCACTGTCACTATAGGCCGCCCTGATGTTTCGGATCATCTGAGCGACGTCAAATCCCTTAATAGCCCCGTCGGTGAAAGCAAATTCCCCGGATCCATTGAGTGTCTTCTTCATTTCCTCTGATTCTGTTCCTATGGTCGAGATATCGCCCTTGAAATTCAACAGCCCTTCAAGCCGATCGGTGTAACCGAGATCTTTGAGGAGCGGACCGGCTTTGACACTCTCCAGACGTTGGGCGGTTTCAATTTTAGGTGTATCCTTCTGAACATTCATGGTGACTTGACCCTTGAGAGAGCCCTCATACAGATTCATCGAAAAGGGGTCCACCCGAAGGATTCCGTCTTTCGCCCTGATTTTCAAATTCACATCGGACACATTTGCTCCCCGGACTTTCAATTTTCCAACACGAACCGTTCCGTCCATAACGAGCTTCCGGAGCGGGGTGTAATCCGGTTTCACTGACGGTTTCTCTGCTGGCTTCTTCTCAGCACGCTTACCCGGTCTCCTCTTTTCTTTGGCTTCGGGTTGGGGCGGGAGGTACCGATCGAGATCGATGCGATCCAGGTCGAGGTTAAACGAAAGAACAGGCTTTTCAAATTGCTTTGCATCGAGGTTGAAAGTCAGCGTCGATTCATCAAGCCTAAGGAGTCCATCCTTCACATTGACGCCCTTTGCCGTGCCCGCAAAGTTCGTTTTCAGCGACATCTCCGTCAGCGCCTTGGGATCACTCGTCTTTTTTGAGAGATCGACGCCCATCGTCTCGGCCAGCTTCCGAGGAGAAAAAGGCTGGACCTCCATGGCCATATCAAAGCGGGGCTCCTTACCAAGGCCAGCAATAAAACCCTGAAGCTTAGCAACGAGCGAATCTAACGCCTTCACATCGACGAGAACTGGAACCTTCCCCTCACCTGGCGGTTCCCCGAGGGGTCCCACCTTGCCCTTGACTTCGATGGGCTGTCCGTCCAGACGCGCGGAAAGATCAAGACCGATCGCCTTATCCAGGGAGATTGAATCGAGAAAGACGTTGATCTCCGTGAGACGATTTTCCGTTCCCTGCTGATGATCGACCCATACGAGTTCCCCAGAAGTGATGGCAAACTCCCCAACCATGAGGCCCTTGATCGGCAGAGGTGCCTTTGCCTCAGGGACTTCTCTCTTTTTTGTCTGACTCGGTTCCTCTGGTTTAACAAGATCCTCCCAATTTCCTCGACCGGCCTTGTCTTTTTCCAGAGCGATTTTGGGGCCTTTCAGAATGAAACGCTTGACCTGAATGTCTCTGGAAATCAAGGGGAGGAGCTTCACCCTGACTTCAAAATCTTCCACCGAAACGAAGTCCTTTTCCCTAAACCCCTCGGCATTTCCAAGATGCAGATCGGACAACGAGACCCCGGCCCAGGGAAAGAGTGTGAGGTCGATATCACCCCCGATCGAAAAAGGCCTTCCCGTGGATTCGGTCACCATACTCTCAATTTTGGGTTTGTACTTGTTGATGTCCACAAATCGGGGTACGAGAAGGAGCAGAACGATGATCACAAGAATCAGAACCCCGAGGACAATACCTATCCATTTGAATGTCTTAGCCATATTTCTACCCCCCATTCGAAGGAATCGTTATCACTTTAAGCTTAGTGTTCGGATTCAAACATTGTCAAGGGAATTATCCCCGAGGAGTTTCCCCAAAAAATCCGGAGGGCAACCCGTAAGTATGGGAGTTCCTTCCTCAGTTGTGGGGATTCTCTTATTCCTGAGCAACGTCAGCGGAAGCGGTTATGCTAATAAGCTCTGGCGTTCTCAGGCTGTCTTTGCAGCTCACGAGTGCTTCAATGTCACGAACACGAGGTTAAAGGCGAAGGGTTAAAGGATAATCGCTTTGCACTTCTTGGTCTCCTTTCCTTTTTCCTTTGTCCTTTCACCTTTATCCTTCGATTCCCGATGGGGTCACCTCGAGAGCGTGGGACCGAAGGGATGAGAGAATCCACTTCACAAAGAGGTCCTCGAAAGGTGTGGTGTTTGAATCGCGTCCTCCTCACTTGATACAATCGAATCGAGGACGTACTCCCACCCTCAAATAGATGCAGGACCTCGGAGGAACCGATGGACATCATCGAGACCTTTTTCGACAAACTCAGTCTGAGTCGCCGGCATTTTGCTCGCGGGATTGTCGCTGCGATCGGAGCCACTCTCCTGGGTGGCCCGACGAAGATAGTATATGCGTATCGGCGACTTCGATTCTTCCCGATTCGATCAATCGAGGCTACACCTCGGTTCAATCCTGATACCTGGCAATTACGAGTCGATGGCCTGGTGGAAAATGAGATTGCATTCACGCACGAGGCCATTTTGCAGCTCCCCAAAATGATCCAGACTAAGGATTTTGTATGTGTCGAGGGGTGGGGCCTTGACAATCAGAAATGGGAGGGATTCCATTTGCGGGAGATTTTGAACCAGGCAGAGGTAAAACCCGAGGCAGAATACGTCACCTTCCTAGCAACGGGCGGGAAATATAGCGACAGCCTCAGTCTCAAACAGGCACTCAAACCTGAGACGATGCTGGCTTACAAATTGAACGACAAATGGTTGAGCCCCCAGCACGGAAGACCGTTGCGTCTGATTGTCCCGTGGATGTATGGATACAAGAGCGTGAAATGGGTCGAACGGATTACCCTAACAAAGCAGCAACACATTGGGTATTGGGAGAGACGTGGCTACCCCGTCAACGCACCGATTGCAGGGTAACCCTAGGGCGCGCTCTCTCCTGGATCACCAATTTCTGACCGGCGAGCGATACGCATTCCCTCATCGTGGTCCACCCTCATCAGCAGGAGACCCCCGGCGATAAAGAAAACGATGAGCGAGATAATGCTGAGGCGACTGGAACCAGTCACTTGCCCGACAATGCCGAAAAGGAGAGGTCCGAGAATGCCGGCGAATTTCGAGCTGACATCGTAAAATCCGAAGAATTCCGCCGTCCTGAGGCGCGGGATGATACTCCCAAATAGGGAACGGCTGAGTGCTTGGGTTCCTCCCTGGACTGTTCCAACGAGAAAAGCGAGAATCCAGAAGTGAAGGGCAGTCCTCAAGAAATACCCACCAATGGCGATTACGGTGTAGACTACCAGACCCAGAAGAATGGAATTCTTTGTACCCAGCCGTTTGGCAAGGTACCCATAGAGAACGGTAAAAGGGATACCCACAAACTGGACCGCTAAGATGGCTCCGATCAGTGTCGATTGTCCGATGCCAACCTCAGCGCCAAAGATGACAGCCATCACGATGATGGTGCTGATCCCATCGTTATAAAGCCAGAAGGCAATGAGGAATTTGAAGGCTTCTCGAAACTTTTTCACTTCTCCGAAGGTAGCCCGGAGTCTCTGGAAACTAGCGCGCACCGGGTTTTTACTCTCACCTTCGATTCTGCGAGTTGGTGGTTCAGCGACGTTTCTGAAAAGAGGAAGGGCGAATAAGGCCCACCAGAGTGCCACAGATACAAAGCACAAGCGAGAAGCCCACTCAGTGTTGGGAATTCCAAATACGGCAGGTTTCATGATGGCGGCGAGATTGAGAGCCAGGAGCAGTCCACCTCCGAGATAGCCCGAGGCGTACCCATATGCTGAGACCTGATCGATTCTTTCCTCGCCCGCCACATGGGGGAGAAGGGCGTCATAGAATATATTGCCCCCAGCAAATCCGATGCGACCCGCGATGTAAAAGACGGAGGCCATCAACCAGTCACCGGTACTGACGAGAACCAGCAGCCCCGTGAAAAGAATGCCGAGAGACGCGAACACACCGAGGTATTTCTTGCGCGCCCGACCATGATCGGCCATAGCACCGAGAATAGGCGCAAGAACAGCAACGATGCACATGGCAATGGTGTTTGTGTATCCCCAGTAACTGCTGGCGGTTGTTTTGTCGAGGCTTGCCGCAGCGACGAGACTGTAATACGCGGGGAGGACGGCAGCCATAATCGTCGTTGCAAAAGCCGAATTGGCCCAGTCATACATGCACCAGCTCCAAACGGCTCTCCTATTCTCCGGTTTCATCGGGTTATGCCCCCATCGATACGGAATCAGGCTCGTTTCCCACCTCTATATCACACATACCCCCAATTCCAAAGGGTATTATTCGTGAAGTTTCCTCAGTTTTGTGGACGCTCATGTCCCTGAGGGACGTTTGCGGAAGCGTTGGGGACCCAGATAGGTTAAAGGATAAAGGCTAAAGGTTAAAGGTTTGTTGGGAGTGGTTCTCCTTGAACCTTTTGCCTTTTTCCTTTGTCCTGCGACAGCAAAATCTGTAAGCCCCGTGGGAATCACCGCGTGGGCCTGGGAGCGAAGGGATGGGACGCCCTCATACAATCCATCCCCCCTTGTTGAACAGTCTCGGGGTTCCGTCCGGGTCTTTTGAGTGAGTTCGCTCGCAGGATTCAGTAAGACTCCCTGGAGACGATAGAATGGCTCATCAACGTGGAAAGGTGAGAATGAGGAGCAACAATGGCAGGAAATCGACCGTGGCCGGACAAAGAAACCTCGCCATAGCCCAACCCCCGAAACGCAAAAAAGGCTAACATAACCGGATAAAAAGGCTCTGTGTAACCTCACTGCCTGGACCGACAACGACAAAATTACCATCGGCCTTCGAAAGCGCCGTCGCTATCGCAAAGAGTTGGCTAATGTATGCGTCTGAGCCGAGAATTTCTTCGTATCGAAAATCCCAGCGCTCGCAGAACCGAGCGACTTCTCGAGCCTGGGAGCGATATTCCTCGAGATCAGTCTGATTATGGGCGACAAGACAGATCCGTTCGTAGTTCTTGTACATCATGTCCATGAGCGATCCGGCCTCTTCCTCGCCGTATTGGTCCACCAGTTTTTCGTATTCTTTGAGCGGATGGCTCCCGCATTCGAGCCATCCCTTGCTGAGATAGTAAGTCCCTGGAACCGACTGAAACTCCCTTCTATAAGCCTCATATGAACCCAACAACAGGGCGATGCAGTCATCTGTACGAGGAATCAGAAGCGTATGATGACCGGTATGAATGCCATCGAGCCCATTGCCACAGAGTCCATAGCCCAAGACGACAAGGCTTGGCTCTTTGATTTGATCCAGTTCAGCCTGTAGCACCTGAGTCATTTTGTTGGGTATGCGATGAAGACCGTAGTCCATGAATTTCATCTGGACCGGGAGATCTTCGGGAACTAACGCTTCGAACATATCCTGAAGAACCCGGCAGGAGATGATTACAACGGGCAGTCGCTCTTCAGCCACCATTTCTCTCTCCGGGAATTATTGGACTCATTATGGATGAAGCTAGCAGATAAGCGTCGAACCTGTCAAGATGAGCTGAATATTGCGAGGAGACCTTAATATTCGTTAGGCTCATCCGGATACCTTCTCTTTTTCATCAGCACTCTGATGAATCCCCATATCGTTATCAGTGCCGCGAGGAAAAAGAGGATCACGTAGAGGTTCCTTGTAAGATAGGTGAACCATGTCGTCCTCTTTTCAAGATAACGATGCCACCTACCCTCGAGTTCATCAAGGGGGACCGAAAGACTTTCTTGAACTGCCATCTCCACGGACTTGCCCTGTTTCAGCCGTGCGAGTATGTCAAGGATCGCATTCCTCCCAAATTGACTCGTAATGAAGTCCACAAAACTCTGGCTCTCCTCATAAGCCAAAATGAGGGACCGTCTCTCTTCAGGAAAACGGTCCCGTAATGCATCGAGGCCGATGTAATTTCCCGACAGGATCGCTTCATTCAGAGCCGATCGCTTTTCATCCATGATAATCTCGGCGATACCCTCACTGACCCATTGAGAAACGCCCTCGTCGAGCCATTTGGGTAGATTCCCTCCCTCAATGTGCCGGTGAAGCAAAAGATGACACAATTCGTGCTTCAGGACTGCTCTGAGCGAGAAAGGGCGAGTGTTCATCTTCGAATAGTCAATGACAATCAGGTTTCTTTGAGGAATGGCATAGGCCACCACATGCCGGCTACCGGCCATTCTTTCGAATCGTTCCCTATCTCTAACCAAGAGGATCGTGGGTCTCACGTTCAGTTTCCATCCGAGGCTCTCCTCCAGTTCTACTTTCAGCCTCAACTGGAGATCGACAACATCTTTCGCTACCTCACCAAGGCCTTCCTCGAAAAGGACCATAGCTTCGTCGGTCTCAATCATGCTTGTGTCTCCGCCATAGCCGGGCTGAAAAAACCCAATGGGCAGAACCGACAGGACAAGGAGGATTTTTCTGATCACTGCTCCCTCCCATCGACAGGCTTGGAACCCCCCCGTTGCAAATCACGATGCCATCTGATTCTTATGAATTATAAGACTTGAAATGGCGTAAATGACGATCCCCGCCCAAACAAGGCCAAAAGAAATTCCATGGGTTTGTGTAAAGGGCTCTTTGTAGAGCAAGACACCTACGAGCAACTGACTCGTCGGGGCGATATATTGCAAGAAGCCAACCGTCGAATACTGGATTCTCCTCGCTCCGTGAGCAAAGAGAAGCAAGGGAACGGCCGTCACCACACCTGCGCCTGCAAGTAGAAGATCAGTCTGTGGAGTCTCAGGGCCGAAGGCACCTGTCCCCTGAACACCGACCATGAGAAGATAGAGGAGAGCAATCGGCGTGAGTATCCCTGTTTCGCACAATAGACCGACCATCGATTCTGCTTGTGCCGTCTTCCGCAGGAATCCATAAATCCCAAAGGTAAACCCGAGGGTTAGGGCGATCCATGGTACTCGCCCGTATCGAAGGGTCAGCAAAAGTACACCGGTTAACGCCAGGACCACAGAGAGTTGCTGCCATCGGTGTAAGCGTTCTCGAAGAAACACCATACCAAGACAAACGTTTACCAGGGGGTTGATAAAGTATCCGAGGCTGGTTTCAACGATCTGGTCCGTATTGACGGCCCAGATATA
>WVXP01000153.1:18017-18674 GCA_011773445.1 Pseudomonadota bacterium
CAGAATCTCGATTGAAGGGACACGATCTAAGGCCTTCCAATATATCGGTAGAATTCCCCACAAGCAAAATGCACCGATAGCAGTAAGTGTCCCGATCGTTGCCCGATCCATACTTCCAAACCCAAATTCCGACCACCACACTGGCGCATCACAAGGATCTTCACCGACCGATCCGATTCTACAAACAAGGTTCCTGTAAAGATCCTGTGCGGTCCATGAGGGCATTGCGGTAGCTGCCCCGATACATATCATGATAAAGGACTTTAGCCCATCCTCAATCCCAGGAAAAGGGTAGCACTCGTCGTCGAGATCCTCTCGGTTACTTTGACTGCATTTAGGGTGGGGATGAAAGGAAGAAACAGATCACTCCGTCTTGCCCAGAAATTCACTGATTCGATCTCTTCGGCAGTTGGGGCATTTCATGGGCAATTCCATACCCTCTGCCAGGTACTTGAGGAACGGCTCGTCTTGTCCGATGGTAAATTGCGAGTCGCAGACCTTGCACCGAAACGTAACCGGTATTTGAGGGACTTTCACAGGCTCACCCCAACCGATTTTCTACCAGCTATCACAAGTCCAAAAGCTGCTCATGGGTAGGCCACACAGCTCGTTCGGATCCGTCCAGTACGAAACACATCCAGCTGATTGGGCTTGTCC
>WVXP01000153.1:18687-33138 GCA_011773445.1 Pseudomonadota bacterium
ATCGATAACACCCCCTCCGAGCGAGGAGTTCTCACTTTTTCTATACCACATTCCTTGAACCTGAATACAGAGGCCTTGCTGAATCAGGGGCTCCCACAGAACATACACAATTTGCTTCAGACAAACGGATCCCACATCGGGTGGATGGCTGGAGGGAGAACCAGACCAGATCGATGAAGCTTCAGCTTCCTTGACAACCCTTGTCTGTCCCCTATAGGGTATATGGACGCGACGCCTGAGGGCGCATGAGAAACTTTCTTATCCACCGGTTTTTCACGACACTTGACGAGGTATGCGATTCATGAAAGAAGCGATGACGAAAAAAATCGGCAAAGAATTTCACATCTGCGACAAATGTCAGTACGAAAACGGCTTTCACGTTTCTTTCGAAAGCAGTAACGGCGGTCACGAGATCGTGCTGATCTGTCCAAGCTGCGGCCAGCGATACAGGGTCGGATGGAAAATCACACTCACCGAAAACCCGTGAGCGGTCACAGAGAATTAAACCCTTCACCCCTTGAAAAACCATCAGTGAGTTTTCTAATATCAATGGAGGAGGGAATTATCTCCTTCCAAAGGCTCTCCCTGTTGGTTTTGCCCCCCAAAACTGGCAGGGGGAGTTTCTTATCTCCTTGCCAGTTATTTCCTCGTTCGACGGTTTACTCCGCCACAGGCAAAGACGAACGGGGGTCTTGATTCATCTTGTTGGTGAAAATCACGTTTTTGTAACCCGAAATTTCAGAGTTGAAAACCAAGCGCATCGAATCGTCCCCAGATTTCTTTTTTCAATAGACTCGACATACACACTAAGTCGTTAATATCAAACGATTTGTTTCATTTCCTGTCTTCCAGTCCGCGGCGGCACCTTTATTGCTGTCGGGCCAATTATCAGATAGATCAGAACAATCACAAGGGGCTCGGTGCCGGTGAGAATGCTTTTGATAGCCTTTCTCGTGCCGAAGCACGAGCCATCCCATGGAAGGAGGAGAAGATATGAGCAAGGCAAGAACATGCGTGGTCTTAATGACGCTGGCCTTGGCCTCACTTCAATTTCAGAGTTCCGTCTTTGCCTTTGACAATCAGCTGAGTCGGGAGACACTCCGTGGCCTTCAAGGAGTCCGGGTCATGGTCGCCCCTCAGAAGTGGGCCATCGAACAAAAAGGGCTCACTGCTGACCAGTTACAGCAGGACACGGAACTCAAACTTCGGTTAGCGGGAATTAATGTGCCGTCGGCCGAATCTCCTGAGATACCTGGAAAGCCATTGCTTTACGTGAACGCCAAGATTCTGAAATACGGCTCCCTCGACCGATACATTTTCAACATCAAACTCGAGCTCAACCAAGGGGTTTCTCTCATTCGAATGCCCAGCGTTAAAGCCTCTGCCACCACTTGGTCAGTCGCGGCCACCGGCACCTCTCACAAATTGTCAATCGTCCGAGAGCAACTACAAGAACTCGTAGACATCTTTATCAATGCCTACTTATCCGTCAACCCGAAATAGCAGAGGAGTTTTCCCATTTTTGAGGGATAGTTCTAACAGGCTAAAAGCCTCTTAGGATATTTCCAGGTTCTCAAGTGGGAGCCTCGTTTCCCTTCGCTCTTGACCTTTCGCGGTGATTCTACCCCAGCCAAAGCCTGGGCACGCCTGCAAATCTTGCTTCTTCCCCGTGCCAAAGATGATCTCTCCTCTCTCCCTCGAGAAGGCTTAGGGCGAAATCTGCTCCCCCGTGTGAGTACGCCACGGCTTCCATAGACGTCCCTGAGAGCAGGAGCGGCCTCGAAACACAAGAAATTTCCCCAAATACCTTCGTGGTGTGATAATCTCTGCAATCGCCTTTCAGAAAAGATTGAGCAGGTGTCACCTGGTTGAATATAATAGTCACAAACCTTGAAAGCCGGGAAAAGTGAACCATGGAAAAAGGGGAGTTTACAAGAACGATAGATCTCAAAGGCCGAAAGTATGACCTCTTCGACATCCACGTGCTCGAGGAAAAAGGACTGACCGAGGTCAAGCGGCTGCCTTTTGCCATCAGAATCTTTGTTGAAAACCTCTTGAGGAAATTGGATCACCGTGTCGTCCAGGAAGAGGATCTGATCAGAATAGCTGGATGGGAAAAAAGATACAGCGAGCCCGTGGAAATACCCTACTATCCGGCCCGAGTCCTCATGCAGGATTTTACCGGTGTACCGGCTGTTGTGGACCTCGCCGCCATGCGGGATGCCGTAGGAGATCTCGGAGGGGATCCAAACAAAATCAATCCCCTTGTCCCCGTGGATTTGATTGTCGACCACTCTGTGCAAGTCGATTACTATGGTACCGCCGATTCCCTGAAAAAAAATGTTGAGAAGGAGTACCAAAGGAATTGGGAAAGATACGCTCTTCTAAAATGGGCTCAGAAGAGTTTTGACAACTTCAAGGTTGTACCTCCCAATTCCGGGATCTGCCATCAGGTCAACCTGGAATACCTAGGAAAAGTGATCATTGCTGAAGAGACGGATGGAAGGGGCATCGCTTATCCGGATACGCTGGTCGGAACTGACTCACACACACCGATGATTAATGGAATCGGTGTCATGGGCTGGGGTGTTGGTGGGATCGAGGCGGAGGCGGTCATGCTCGGCCAGCCCTATTACATCCCGATTCCAGAAGTCATCGGCGTCAGAATGGTCGGCGAATTAGATGAGAAAGTCACTGCAACCGACCTCGTACTTACCATAACTGAACTCCTTAGAACACACAAAGTGGTAGAGAAATTTGTCGAATACTTCGGTCCTGGAATGAAAAAACTATCAGTCCCAGACAGGGCGACCATAGCCAACATGACTCCCGAGCACGGCGCGACACTCGGTTTCTTTCCCGTCGATGAACAAACCGTGGAGTACCTCAGGATGACCGATAGGAAGGATCAGGCGGAAATCGTCGAACGCTACACCCAGGAGAACGGACTGTTCTATAAGGGCGACGAGGACCCAGAGTACACCGAGGTGCTAGAACTTGATCTTTCCACGGTCGGGCCCTCAGTGGCCGGTCCTGCTCGGCCCCAGGATCGAATTGCCCTGAAGGACTTGAAAGAGAACTTCGGGGGATTACTCGGCTATGAGTACGAACGAGATTCTGAGGTCGCGGATATTTCGAGGTTTCACGACGAGTCGGGCAACTGTAACACCCGCGACGACGGCCTCAAACCGAGTGGCAAGGCGATGCACGAGGTGAACCTTGACGGAAGGGAGGTCAGAATCGGCGATGGCAGCGTTGTCATAGCCGCCATTACCTCATGTACGAACACTTCGAACCCCTTTGTGATGCTTGGAGCAGGCTTGATCGCAAAAAAGGCCGTTCAGAAGGGACTCCGAGTGCCTCCGTACGT
This sequence comes from Pseudomonadota bacterium, assembly GCA_011773445.1. Classification (GTDB taxonomy): domain Bacteria; phylum Desulfobacterota; class BSN033; order WVXP01; family WVXP01; genus WVXP01. Next base: position 22,058 of record WVXP01000153.1, read on the forward strand.
TAAGACATCTCTGGCACCAGGTTCGAAGGTCGTGATGAACTACCTGGAAGATTCGGGCCTCCAACCTTATCTCGAGGCTCTCGGTTTTCACCTCGCCGGATTCGGGTGTACCACCTGTATTGGCAACAGCGGTCCCTTGCGGCCGGAAATAGAAAAGGCAATATCGGAAAACGACCTGAGCGTTGCAGCCGTTCTCTCGGGAAACCGGAATTTTGAAGCCAGAATACACCAGAGCGTCAAATGGAATTTCCTGGCTTCGCCGATGTTAGTCGTCGCTTTTGCCATTTCTGGGAGGGTCGATACGGATTTGACGACCGACCCCATCGCTTTCGATCCAAATGGTGAGCCGGTTTATCTTAAGGATATTTGGCCAAAATCTGGAGAGATAAAAAATCTTATGTTAAAACATGTCAAGCAGGAGTTTTTCAGGACTGAGTATGAGAGAATCTTCGGTGGCGACAGCTTCTGGGATAATCTTCAGGTTACAGAGAGCACGACTTATGCTTGGGACGATCGTTCCACCTATATCAAGAAGCCGCCATACTTTGATGACTTCAGCGTCGAAGTGAGCGACCGGATCGATCTGAACGACGCTCGGGCACTCCTCTTACTCGGGGATTCTGTCACAACTGACCACATTTCTCCTGCAGGTGCTATCCCGAAGCATTACCCCGCGGGCCAATATCTGATTGTAAAGAACGTCGATCCTGATGATTTCAATTCCTACGGATCCCGGAGAGGAAACCACGAGGTCATGATACGGGGGACATTCGGAAACATCCGAATAAAGAATCAGCTCGTGACTCCAAAAGAGGGGAGCTTCACCCGAAGGTTTCCAGCCGCAAGGGAGATGTTTATCTATGATGCTGCCATGGCCTACCAGGATGAAGGCAGGCCACTCGTCGTTTTGGGAGGCAAGGAGTACGGAACCGGTTCCTCACGGGATTGGGCGGCAAAGGGACCCAGCCTTCTTGGGGTTCGGGCGATCTTCGCCGAGTCTTTCGAACGCATCCACAGGAGCAACCTCGTTGGAATGGGCATCCTGCCCCTTATGTTCAAAGAGGGTGATAGTTGGAAAAGCCTCGGATTGGACGGCTCTGAAACATACTCCATCAGCGGCATCGATGCGATAAAGCCCCGGAGCGTATTGCATGTAAAGGCCCTCAAAAAAGATGGGAGTCGGATAGACTTCGAAGTGATTGCCAGACTGGATACTGAGGTTGATGTCGAATACTACAAAAACGGCGGCATCCTACCTTATGTATTACGGAAGCTTTTGGTTGACGAGGAAAATGGAACGGGAGACGCGTTGTCGTCCTCCTAGAGAGTTTTAAGTTGAAGTCGTCGGCTTTGCATTCGGTTTTCACGACAATCTCAGGTTCCTGAGAAAATTTTCCTATTTTTTGGCTCCATGGGTCATTCCCCGTAGTAGGTGGCTTGGCCCTGTTTTTTTTGCGGGTCCCATGGCTGGCATGAATATTGCCTTCTTTGATAGTCGGGAAAGCTCCGAGTCTAAAGGAGGCAAGCCATGGTTAAGCAGTGGATTCTAACCGTGTTCCTACTTGTTCTCTCAATTCAGCTATCCAGCTGCGCTGCAGTCCTTCTTGGAGTGGGAGCCACAGGTGGGGTTGGGACCGCCATGTTTGTCAAGGGGAAACTACAGGAGGAGGTCAATGTGCCCCTTCCAAGGCTCCACCGGGCAACACTGGCCGCATTGAAGGACCTCCAGCTTCCTGTGATCGAGGAGAAAAGTGACCAGCTGACGGCAAAGGTCAAGTCACAATTTGCCGATGGAAAAAACGTCTGGATTGATATCCGTGCAATCACGGAAGCATCCAGTAAGATTACAATACGGGTGGGATTCCACGACAAATCGAGGTCAGAAAAGATCTTGAAGACGATACATCGCCACGTGTGATGGATACGGCAGGGCCAAGGATGGCCTCGCCTTCCTGCTGATTAAATGAGTAGACAGATTTGGCGGAAAGGAGCCAGGTTCCCAGGGTCAATCGGGCCTCTCCCCCGTTGTACCCGCAATGAGCCGAATTCTTGAAATCTCAGCAGATCTCAACCGGATTTCAAGCGTTTATCAGTGGCTCAGTTTCCAAACATGAAAAATGTTGCCATTTTAATCCCTCCTTGTTTCGTGTTGAAAAGCAAAAAAGCCCACCCTTCTCCTTTCTAAGAAAAAGTAGGCTTCAATCGAACTTCAGCTTTCGATCCGCTTAACTTATTTCATCTCCTTTTGGCATTCAGCAGGAACGGTTCTCTCGTAGCACCCTCATCAGGTTAGTCAAGGATTTTTGTGGTGGCGAGTCGGAAAGATTTTGGATTTGAGGAGAGCTATGGTGGTGTTTAATTCAAACGAGACTGTCGAAAAAGTCCAATTTTGGCATTTTCCCAAAATCGGCCTGTAATAATTTCAGGTACTTACAAGTCCAAAAATGGTGATTTTAGGGTTTTTCGACAGTCTCAACGCCAATCATCGCCCTCCATCAAATTTCACAACCTTCACAATTTCCTTGACTTCCCTTGAGCATTTGCTTTAATGGGAAGAGAGCGCCTCACTGAGGGTAAGTATGAGCCTCTGAGGATTGGTATTACTGGAAGATCCAAATTCCGGATAGGACAATCCAAGCTCATGTTGAAGAAAATCCTTGTTCCGACAGATGGTTCGGAACATGCCAGAAAGGCTGTTAACTACGCCTGTGAACTTGCTTTGAAATTCCATGCCACGGTTTGTCTTCTTCATGTTGTACCTCTGCCTCCCGCACTATTCCACGAAGCGGCTTTCAGTATACCTGATCTCCAAAAGCTCCAGGAGGAGGAAGGCAAGAGAATCATTGAGGAAGCCAAAAGGGAAACCAAAGAGCGGGGCGTGAAGGAGGTTCAGTCCACTTTGATTCAAGGAAATCCTGCTAGCAGAATCATCGAATTTGCAAGGGCTGAGGGCATAGACTTGATTGTCATGGGAAATCGAGGACTGAGCGGAGTTAAGGAGTTTGTTCTTGGAAGTGTTTCCCACAGGGTAAGTCATCTGGCTGATTGCAGCGTAACGATAGTTAAGTAGCCCTTTTCCAGAACTTACGTCTGGAGTCAAATATGAAAGCCAGAAGGCTAATCTTATTTCCCTTCCTAGTTCTTCTCCTCGTATCCCTGCCTTCAGATTCCCAGGACAAAATCTGCTAAGTCAAACGAGTCGTTGACGGTGATATCCTTCTTCTGATTAACGGAGAAAGCGTGAGGCTGATCGGTGTGGATACCCCAGAGGTCTATGAATCCGAGAAGCTTTACCGTGACGCTGAACGCACTCGCAAGGATATTTAGACTATCAAGGCACTTGGAAAGAAGGCATCCGCATTTACCAAATCCCGGGTAGACAAGAAAGGGGTCAGGTTACAGTTCGATCAGGCTAACGCTCACATCAATCATAGAGACAAATACGGGCGCATCTATGTCTATCTGGAGGATGGGATTTTTTGAATGCTGAGATAATCAGGCAGAGTTAAGGGTTTCCCGACACTCGCTTCCCATTCAAGTACATGGAAGAGTTTTGGAGGTATGAGAGGGAGGCCAGAGAGAATAAGAGAGGATTGTGGGACAGATGAAAGGCGAACCACAGAAGGGAAGTGAACTATGAGATTACGGGCTTTTGTTTTCGAGGACAATGAGGCGCTTCGAGGTACAATCTCTTCCATCCTGAAGAGTCGTGGATACGAAGTCTTTTCCTACTCGGAGCCACTTGCCTGTCCCGCCTATTTGGATCGTGAATGTCCATGTCTTGAAGATTATGCGTGTGGAGATATTTTCATAACTGATAATGGTATGCCCAAGATGACGGGACTGGAATTCATAGAAAACCAGTTACGCCATGGTTGTAAAGCTATTGAGAAAAACAAAGCTGTGATGTCAGGGGCATGGACAGATTCCGAACGTGAGCAAGGCCAGAGGCTTAGGTGCAGGACATTCGAGAAACCATTTAAGACCAATGAACTTCTAAGCTGGCTGGATGAATGCGAAAAAAGGGTAGATCCGCATAGGAAATTATCAGACTTACCAGTGCGTCTTAAAGATGATATGCGGTGATAATGGCAAAGCCACTCGACGCAAAAGAAATCGTCACCACCGATGAGATAGTCATAACCAATATGGTCGAAATCTCGGCGTTGATTGAGCTTTTGATGGAGAAGGGAATCATTACCCAAAACGAGCTGATGGAGAGGTGTAAGAAGTTGAGGAATGAGATGGGGAATAGGTAGGTGTTTATTTGTTCCGCAATTCGTGAGTTTTGAAGGGGAACGGCGGTTTCTATTCAAGTATTACGCACTCATTGACGTTCGTTTGTGGCATTAAAGACCCTGCTAGAAAGAAACAAACCTAAAAGGCTGCCCTGAGTCGATATCGGATGATCTCGTTATATCCAACAAAGAGCAAGCTTTTCTCCTTCCCACTCGGATGCGAAGACTCATAGAAAGTCAGCCCTCTCTTTCTAAACAAGTTATATCTGCTTAATATTAATTGCAATTCGGCATATCTTGTTTTTTTCCCCTAATTCCTTGAAATGGATGCTAACAGAGCCCGGTGAAAAAAACTGAGTTGGTTCAATATATAATGTTAGCTGGAAAATAAAAGGAGAAATCCGAATGAAAAGACAGAGAATATTCATTATTGTAGCGCCACTTTCTGTAATGTTTTTGTCTTCGTCAGGATCAGCATTGGCTCAAGAAAAGCCCAATATCGTCCTGATCTTCATGGACAACTTCGGTTATGGCGAGTTAGGTGTCTACGGTGGTGAGATCACACGAGGCGCGCCGACGCCACGTATTGACAGACTTGCCACCGAAGGAATCCGTCTTACTAATTTCAACGTCGAAGTCCAGTGCACTCCAAGTCGAGCGGCACTGATGACGGGGCGATATGTCATCCGCTCCGGGAACGGCTCGGTGCCGATCACCACGGGCATGTATGGCCTCACTCAGTGGGAGATTACGATGGCTGAGATGCTATCAGACGCGGGTTATGCGACCGGTATATTCGGCAAATGGCATCTTGGACACACAGAAGGCCGCTTCCCGACCGATCAGGGATTCGACGAATGGTATGGCATCCCCAACTCAACCGATGAAAGCCTGTGGCCCGGCCAACCGCAGTTCAGGCCGTAGTGAAAGAAAAACTCAGCCTGTACGCAGTGCCGGAATACGTCTGCGACGGCAAGAGAGGCTCCACGCCAAAGAAGGTGAAAATCTATGACAGCTCAGCACGCCTAAAGATCGACCGGGAATGCACAGACCGAGCTAAAGATTTCATCAGACGCCAAGCTGAGGCGGGCAAACCGTTTTTTGCTTTTTTGCCTTACACCCAAACACATATGCCAGTTGTTCCGAGCAAGGAATTCGCGGGGAAAAGCGGCAACGGCGACTGGGCCGACGTGCTTATGCAAATCGATGCCTACACTGGCGAACTGCTCGACACTATAAATGAACTCGCCATTGCGGATAACACCATATTCATCTTCACCTCCGACAATGGTCCTGAAATGCTCCCAGGCCACAACAGGTGGGGCGGCCCTTGGCGCGGGAGCTATTTCACCGGCCTCGAAGGCTCGTTCCGTGTGCCGTTTATCATGCGCTGGCCCAATAAAGTCCCTGCGCACACGGTTTCTAACGAGATAGTCCATGCCATAGACCTGTTTGCAACCTTTGCGCACATCGTTGAAGGCACCATTCCAGGTGACCGGGTGATCGACAGTATTGATCAATCTGACTTCTTTCTCGGCAAGCAGGAGAAATCCAATCGCGATGGGTTCATCGTCTACGTCGGTAACGACCTCTTCGGGGTCAAGTGGCGAAATTGGAAGATGATGTTCAAAGAGGTCGAGCGCGGCACGGACGAGAAGAAGACCTACGACTTTCCCCGTTTCTACAATCTTTATAGTGACCCGAAGGAAGAGTGTCCACTGACCAAAGATACAGCTGGCCATTTCTGGGTGCCTTGGCCAATGGGAGAACTCCTCAAGGCGCACGCCGCATCTCTCATGCAAGAACCTCCAATCAAAGCGGGCACGCCAGATCCGTATCAGCCTTCTCAACGATGAAGGAGATGAAAACATTGGCGGCAACACAGCTCGTTGACCAGCTAAAAAGACGCCTCAGCGGACGCAGAGAATCTCCACCGCTGAGCTTTGGGTTAGGCATACCAGAAAGATCTGGCAAACCGGGAAAGAGTGAGCTGCGTAACCCTACTTGGTTATCGAATTCAAGATGAGACCGCAAGTTATCACCGATGCTTGAAACTGTTTAGTTCCAGAGCAAGTAAAGCCCTGCCCTTGACCAAAGGGGTCTACAACCCCTTTGGAAACCCCGCTCAAGGGGATTGCATCCCCTTGAACCCCACTCGCCATTCATCCCCGCCCTTCCGGGCGGGGTATTCTGGCGGGTTTTCATAAACACTTCGGCGGATTGGTCCAGATAGAATATCTCAGTTACGATCAAACGGAAAGGCAAACCATTTTCGACCTTGCCAACAAAATGCGCCTTGGAGTTAACTGCGATAGCATGAGACTTTCAACATCCATACTTAACTCGGTATGGGCTCGTATTTGCCTTAATCCATACGATCAAGTCTGCCTTGAGAGAATGTATCCAATTGAAATAATACAGCTTATTTCTCCCCATGCTCTAACCTCAGAAATTTCTAAAGGTCTTCTTACGACCTGCCGATAAAAGATACTGGTCGACAAAGCCAAACCCATCGTGAGGTGGGGACGGAAAGCCACGGGTCTGGAGGGAAAGACCCTAAGCACTAAGGACTTAACATCACAGAATTACCAGATAGCCGGGTTGCTGAGGCCTAGCAGCGATTCGGCTTTTATATTTTGTCAAAACGGAGGCAACCTTGCAAATGCGACACAAGCCAATTCGACGGTCACTGTTCGGTCAGATTGAAAACAGTGCAAAAGCCAGAGGGAAACCTGCGGCATTTACGACAATAGGGATCGTCTTTCTCTTTGCTACTCTGTCCTTTATTCAGTGCTCTGGCCCTATCAGGGACATCGAGGCACAAGTAGAAGGGTCCGAGGGGACGATGAAAGACAGCAGTTTCGGCGATACCGAGAGATCGAAGGGCAATCCGAAACTAGGTTCGTCACTGAGCCAGTTGCTAGAGGCGTACCACAAAGACGGGATGACTGGAGCCCGAGCCTTCGCCGAGAGGCATACGATGACCTTCGACTATAGCCGAGTCCAAGTAACAATCGTGACAACTGAGGAAGCGATAGACGACGTTAGGAAGACGGTCGAGGCAGTGGGAGGCGAGCACCAGCTTCACTATAAGAACCTCTTGCAGGCGATGGTGCCTCTTGATGCCCTGGAGTCGCTAGTCCAACGGCCAGACGTGCTATTTGTCCGAGGGCCTCGGCGGGCTGTTACACAATAAGGGTCTTGTTCTTAACGGCACCAGTCATACGGGGCGGCCATGGTTATCGAAGACTTCGATCTAAAACCCGGTCGAGTCCACCGAATTAACAGCAGGGCGGATTCGTTTGAAGGTAAGGAAAACAATACCACACCAAAGCCAAAGACTTCCTCGGGTTTACATCTTTGAGTGGCGGAGGGCGCAAAAAAGAGGAAGAGATAAATGATGGAAAGGAAAAAACACTCAAAGATGTTCAAGGGGAACGGATGGTCTTTCGTTGTCAGCCTCACTCTGGCGATTGTCATTCTGCTGCCAGGTAACCCTGCTGAGGCGGACGATCCTGTTCTTCCACTGCTGAACGGCGATTCGCGAATTTCGACTGCCACAGCCGCTTTTAAGAGCACGAGGCCACCTAAAGGTAACCCCAGCCTGGGTTCCTCGCTGAATCAATTACTAGAAGTTTACCGAAGCAGAGGTATGGCCGAGGCACAGGTCTTTTCCTCCGTGCGCAGCATGGTCCTCCAAGATGACCTTGTTCAGGTGACAATCGTGACCTCCGAGGAGGCGATCGACGACGTTCGGGATGCGGTTGAGGGCGCCGGAGGCGAGTACCAGCTCCACTACAAGAACCTCTTACAGGCGATGGTCCCCGTGGGATCTCTGGAAGTGCTGGCCTTGGACCCAGATGTACTCTTCATCCGAGAACCGCACAGGGCCCAGCCTCAAGAAGCTGTAGCTCCTATTCCCATGGCTGGGAGCCAGACTAGCGAAGGCGTTTTAGCATCGAACGCCGCTGCCTGGCAGACAGCTGGTCACAATGGCACTGGGGTGCGGGTTGCGGTGATTGACATTGGCTTTACAGGTTTTGCGGGACTCTTGGGTACCGACCTTCCCGCTTCGGTTAACACTTACGACTGGACCGGATCCGGCATGGGCGGCTCTTCACATGGAACGGCTTGTGCTGAGATCGTTTACGACATGGCCCCCGGGCTCACGATGGACCTTCACAAGGTCAGCACCGAGGTTGAGGTGGGAAATGCCGTCAACCAGGCCATCGCCGACGGTGTGGACATTATTTCTATGTCCCTCGGATGGGATCTGAACGGGCCAGGTGATGGGACAGGCTCCCTGGCAGATATCATAAACACTGCACGTTCGAATGGCATACTGTTTGCCGTTGCAGCAGGCAACAATGCATACGAGTCTTGGAGCGGCACCTACAACGAGAGCGGCTTCAACAGTCATCTATGGGCTCCGGGGCAGGATATCAACTACTTTGGACCCGGAGATGGCACCGGAACGGTTATCCCAGGCGGCAGCTCCATCCGAGCGAGCCTTCACTGGGACGACTGGACAGCTGTCGACCAGGATTACGATCTATACCTGCTTTACTCTCTGGACGGCTCCACCTGGAATGTCGCAGCTTTCTCGGTAAATACTCAAGATGGAGGATCAGGCCAGGAACCAACCGAAGAGATCCTTCTAATCGCGCCCTTCACCGGATACTACGGGATCGTGGTTGAAAAGTTCAGCGCTACCCGTAATGTCTGCCTTCGCCTATTCACCCAGAAATCGGGACACCTCGATGAATGGGTACCGGGCCGCAGTTTGACATTTCCAGGCGACGCGCCTGATGCATTTACAGTTGGGGCTGTCGATGTGGGCTCTTACGGCCTGGAGTCCTACAGCTCCAGGGGGCCCACTTTCGGGCCTGGAGGGACCTGCTCCGGGGGTTCAACCAAGCCGGACATTGCCAGTTATGCCAATGTCTCGACTGTGAGCCACGGGCCAGGGATCTTCAACGGCACGTCGGCTGCAACGCCACACGTGGCGGGAGGGGCGGCTCTGGTAAAGGGGGTTTATCCGGGCTACACAGTAACTGAGCTGGAAAGCTACCTTGAGTCCGATGCCATTGACCTCGGGATTCCGGGCAAGGACAATCGCTACGGATCAGGACGGCTCTATCTAACCCTCCCGCACAGCGTTGCTACGCCGAGCACACCGAGTGGCGTCTCAAATATAGACCTAGACACCTCCTATATTTATACCGATAGCAGCCCGAGTTCATCTTGTTCTCAAGGCCACAGTCTGGAGTATCGGTTTAACTGGGGAGATGGGAGCCTTTCGGGTTGGTCGAGTTCAAAGAGCGCTTCTCATTCCTGGTCAGTTTCCGGGATACACACGGTTTCGGTTCGGACAAGATGTTTCGTCAACCCCGGAATTGTTTCCGCTTGGTCCCCTGGACTGACGGTGACAACACTTCCGGCTACCGTGATAAAGACAATTTCCGTAGGTTCCCATCCTGATGGGGTGGCTGTGATGCCTGATGGAAGCCGTGTCTACGTGGCAAACCGGGGTGGTAACACGGTTTCGGTAATACAGACATCAGATAATACTGTGACCGGTACAATCTCGGTGGGTTACGAACCCCGTAGGCCGGCACTGACCCCTGACGGCAGTTATGCCTATGTGGGAAATATGCTCGACAACACCGTTTCAGTAGTCAGGACATCGGACAATATGGTAATAGATACGGTTTCTGTGGGCACGAATGCAATCGAACCAGCAGTGACGCCCGACGGAAGTTATGTCTATGTTACGACCTGGGCTGACAACGCAGTTTCGGTAATTCGGACATCAGATAATGCTGAGGTTGATACAATTTCCGTGGGCAGTGGGCCCAGTGGCATAGCAGTGACGCCCGACGGAAGTTACGTCTACCTGGTAAATGAAAATGCCGATACAGCCTCGGTAATCCAGACATTGGACAATACAGTCACAGACACAATTTCTGTAGGGAGGTTCCCTCGTAGTGTAGCAGTGACCCCTGATGGCAATTATGCCTATGTGACAAATAGGTCTGACGACACGGTTTCAGTAATCCGAACATTGGATAATACTGTCATTGATGCGATTTCTGTGGGGGACTGGCCTATGGGCCTCGCAGTGACACCTGACGGAAGCTACGTTTATGTAACGAATAGGAACGACAACACAGTTTCGATAATTCAGACATCAGATAACGCTGTACATACATTTTCTGTGGGTTCTGACCCGCTCGGTGTGGGGGTAACGCCAGACGGAAATTATGCCTATGTGGCAAATTCGGGTGATGATACGGTTTCAGTAATTGGACACCTTTCTGAGCTCCCGGCCTCACCTTCCCTGGCTCCTGTGGGTGGAGGAGGTGGCGGAGGAGGTGGGTGCTTCATCTCCAACTCAACGAACGGGTTCAATTGGTGAGACTGCGCTTGGCACATGCAAATCAATACCACAATAAAACCTCATGATAGGCCTCCTTTCGTGTTTTGGGGTTAGTGATACAGTCAATCCCTATCATCTTACCCCGAGGAGGCCGCCTTTAATAATTATCAAGATGCAAGAGCGCATCTGGCGCGAAGTGGGATTCCGTTTATTTGTGTCGGAAATCAACAGCAGGATTCGCGTCACGCTGGTAGGGCAGTACTTTCGACTGGGGCTTTAATGTTTTCGACCCGGGGTGTGGCAGAGCGTGATGGGAGATTGCCACTTCCGGGGAGAGTGTCAAAGGCATAAAGCCTATGGATTCATCGACTCAAGGCCCTTCGACGCTTCTTTTCTCTGCGTCCTGTGATCAGACCGATCAACCAAGCGCCAAGGAATATCAGGGCGCCTGCCAAAAGCCATTC
>WVXP01000153.1:33157-35249 GCA_011773445.1 Pseudomonadota bacterium
GCTATCTTCAAATCCGATGTGGCAGCCTCATACTCCCGCTTCAGTTTTAGAAACTCAGACGATTCGGCCTTTAGAGAGTCAAAATCCGCCTCGACTTTTCTGAGATCCGTTGAAGTCTTTTGAAACCTCTCCTGAAGCTCCTGTGCTCGGTTGGAAGACTCCCTCCACTTCTTTTCCATCACGCCTAGTTTTTCTTTGAGCGAATTGGTCTCCTTTGCCAGATTTCTGGCCTGCATCTCCCAGGGTTGACGTTCAATCAGAAAGCGGCTCAGAACCCAGCCCTCCTTCTGCTCTCCCTCAGAAACTAGAACGCGAACCCGGCTCCAGTCGTTCCCGGTTTCCAAGATCTCTACAGGTTCACCAGAAGAAAGCATGGCAATTATCTTGTTGTCGGTACCGGGCCCGGTACGAAGAGTGATCTTGAACGAGTCTGTTACATAGCCCGTGGCGGCCCAACTCGGCTGATTCATGAGGCACAGAGAGAGAGTAATAACCAGCAAGATCTGATATCTTTTCATTTTTCCTATCAAGCCCAATAGGCCGGGGAAAGCCATAGCAGGATCGCTCAGGGCTCTGAAATCGTCTGAAATGAAAACAATATTTAAACTCCTGTCTCTAGTCAAGGGTGTCCTGCAATAAGGGCTAGACTCAGACAGCTTTTCCAAGAGAAGTGCTTTTGGTGTGGCTTTGAGAAGGTGACTGGTGAAGGGAAAGTATTGTCCTAGTGTGAACTCTCTTGATGGTTCGTCACAAGGGCACCAGTTAGATCATTCGAATCCATATTATTTCAGTTCGGTGAGTTCCCAGATGATGAGATTGGTTGTGGCAGGGTCTAGCCGTTTGATTATCTCTTTCCCCGTCCGATGGTCCCTTCCCCTGATCAAACCCTTCTTTTGAACGGGGTCTATCTCCAACACGGCGCTAACTTCACCCAGCTTCAAGGGCAAATAGATACTCCCCTCCAACTCTGAACCGCCAAGACCCCTGAAATCCTCCTTCAAATCGGTAAGGGATGTTGCTATACTACCGATCCTCTCGTTGTTCCGTTCGCTGGCTTTCTCAATGCCTTCTTTTATGGAATCCATGAGTTCTGTTTGAGCTTCAAAAGAGCTGACTATCTCACTGATTAATCTCCTGTTTTGTCTATCAGTTTCGGCTATGTCTTCCTTTATGGAGTTTAGAGAGTCAACCTGAACCATCGAGAGATAGATAGACAATATGATACCGAACAGCCCAAAGCCAATAGCAAGAACAATGAAGAAGGTTCTAACCCCCCTGCTTTTACTCACTTCTTCAGGTTTTGACTGAGTCATTTGAGTGTGAAGTGGTGATTGAATCACCTTCATGTCNNTAAGTCGTTCCTCCCCCAAATGGGTCTTCATTTCGTCCTCGGCGGCTTTCTTCCGCTCTTTGGCTTCCTCCTGCTTGCGAAATATCGAATACTCAATCCTCTTCAGGAAAGCCGCAAACTCTCTGTCATTCATCCTTGCAATTTGAGCCGAAGCTATTGAGACATCTCTTATACAGGAACCAATACTGTTCAGTCTAACCTCTGAAGAACCTTTACCCCATAGCCCAATCGCAAAGTGATGCCCACCAGCAAAATAAGAGATATATTCTCTGAGAGGTAGGTAGTTACCATTCAATCTCACTATCTCCTTCTGCATCTTCTCTTTGTCTACCCCACCTGCTCTCACCGATCGCCTTAGAGAGGTCTCAAACCTTTCAAGCTGCCCTTGCAAAGTCTCAAGGCCGAATAGCAACTCCTTTTTGGTCATGGATTTCTCCCGATTCGAAAGGGCAAAAAGAACCAAGTTAAGTCCCTGGATTAAAGGTTGGAGACTCTGCCCTTTGAAATTATAGCTAAGTCCAGAACAAAAAAAGCCTCCAAGGAGATATGGGTCCCCTCAGAGGCTTCATATTCTTTGTTTTCTCCACTCCTTGCGTCATAACTCACCCCAGATGCTGGGAGTTATGCTGGCCGTTGGGCAAACCGACAAATTAGGTTTATCACATGAGGCACAAGTTCACAAGCTAATACTTTCGAGGAGGGGCGTACTGGTCTGTTTTTCCTTGGTGTGGGTTTCTAATA
>WVXP01000118.1:0-5929 GCA_011773445.1 Pseudomonadota bacterium
TCAGGGAAAGGAAGTCGAAAAAGATCGTTCGGTCTCCATCGGTGTCTATTGAGACCATTTTCCCGCGCACATCTTCCATGGTTTTGTCAAAGATGTGTAGGAGATTTGTCGTCTTTCCACAGAAACCGCATCCGTAGTAAACAATCTTGCACTGGATTTCGTCTTTACTGAAATTGATGAACGGCATAGATCGACTTACTCCCTTTTCTCATAAATAGGAGATATAATCTTCAAGAGCTCATCCATGATCATGTTAATACTGAGTCTGACCAATCCCACCGTGGTTCTGTCATCAAACACGATGACAATGATCATGTTCTCTCCGACGACAGCAAAATAGACATTTTCATTTTGCCCTTTGTGAAAAAGGAGATTGAATTCCTCCTCTCCAAGGAGCTTTGCAATTTCCGAAGTAGCTCCAAAGTTTGCCGCCGTTAAGGCCGAAAAGGCCGAAACGTCCAAGGTAGAGGGGCTGCCACAATTGGTGATCAGCTGACCTGAACGATCAATGAGATAGGCGCTGAGAGCTGCAGACTTGTTGAGCATCTTCTTCAAACAGGCATCGATCCCCTGAATGTCTTCTTGAGAGAGAATAATCTCCATGATCTGCCAATTCCCAATTCGAAGCCTTAGCGGGAGGCTTTCGGCTCACATCGCTATCGAGGGTTTCTATGGGTTTTTCTGACCCTTTTGAGAGGTGCGTCTCTAATCGCCAATACTCTCAGAAGAGCCCTCCAATTCTCCCAGACTGCTTAACGTTCGCCATATAGACTGGCTGACCTCATCAAACCTGACCCCCTCCTTTAAGTGCACCTCGAAGTAATAGGGTCGATTCCTCAGAATCACTTTCATCTTCTTTCGACCGAGGAGAATTCCATGTAATTCGCCTGTATCCAGGATTTCACTCAATTTGTTGGAAAGTACTCCCAGAAAGGCGACCAAAGCGCCTTCTTTGACAGTATTCTGGATGGCATTGTGAGCAAGAACAATGCCGTCTTCTGAGACAATCATCGTTCCTTCGCACCCGGAAAGTCGAGCGATCGATCTGACAGCCTCTTCCATGGGCTGTGCCCTTCCCTTGGCATCACCATGCAGCTTCGTCTGAGAATCCCCTTCGACACCGGAGCCCCAGATATCAGCTGAAGCGACTTCATGACCTCCAAATCTCGGAAAGACACCTTCATCATTCTTTCGCATGCCTTCGATCAGTAAGTGTTCCCAGTTTTGAGAGATACTCTGTTGAGGAGGTGTCTTGCCTCGTTCATGGTCAAATTTGCCTTCTCGCCACCTCAGGATCGTGAATAGAGCTTCCTTCCCAATTCGTCCATCGCACTCTGCGTGAATGATCTCTCCGTCATTGAAGTAAATAACTCCCGTCTCGTTCCCTTTGCCGACTCTTAAGGCCGCCGTCACCCTCCCCAGGCAATTCAGCTGAATAACATCCGTGAGTTGAAGATCAAAGACCTTGCCTTCAAATCCACTTCTCTTCCACAAAATATCGAGGATCAGTTTTCGGATGTCAGCAATTTCAAAAGGTTTCTCAATGTAATACAGGGATCCCCTTTTATTGGCCTCTTTTTGAATATCCGATGAACCGTAGGCTGTCATAATGATGACTTTGGTACCCGGATAATTGTTCTTGATGGCCGTTAGGAGATCGAGGCCATTGATGTCGGGCATCCGGATATCTGTGATGGCGAGATCGATCGTGTGGTTTCTCAAAATCTCCAGGGCGTCGTTGCCCGTGTTTGCAATCAAAACGTTGTACTTGTCCCGATCCCTGGAGAGGCTTTTGGCCATACTCCATGTGAGGGTCTCCTCATCATCGACAATCAGAACGTTCTTCACCGGTCGCACCATCGCCATCGACTCTTTTCACTACAGTTCGGCCCGCTTTTTCTTCAGCCTCACGATTGCTGCCCTCAGGCTCTCCTGCATTCTGCTGAATGATTCCGCCAGGAGACCCACTTCATCGCGGGATTTGACTTCAACGGTGGTATCCAGGTCACCCATGCTGATCCTGTTGGCCACCCGAGTCAGGTCTAAAATAGGACGAATAATCGTTCTCGAAAACCAAAAAGTTAAGAAGATAATCGCCGCAAGAGACAGGACCACCACAACCAGCAATATGTTCAGCGTTCTCTGGGAGGTCGCTCTGAATCGGTCGAGAGTCTTGCCTGCTGCCACGAGAAGCTTCTTTTCAGTTCTATCGTGGATCTCTTCGAGTTTTTTTTCGACATGTCTGGCAGGGGCTGAGAACTCATCGATGTATGTTGTGGCTGCCACCCTTAGATTCGTCCCTGCCACTGGGGCGATAAACATATACTTGGGCCGAACCGCACCATCCGCATCTTCCCAGTCGTAGTACCCCTGCGCATCCCCCTTTAGGCTCGCTTCGAGGATCTTCCAAAACTCAGGGAATCTCTCTGCCAGCGTGCGCAGGTTCATTCCGACTATTTTGGGATTTATGTGGAAATGATTGATCGCCCCGTTATCATGAACTGCTGTGTAGCCCGTGTCGCCTACAGGTTGCACGGCTATTATCTTGAGCTCCTTATCTTCACGGAGCGCCGGGATCGTCGACCGAGGATGAGATTTGATGTAGATCTCAAGCTGCCGAGCCACGTCTCTGGCCTTCTCTCTGATCATCCGCTCGCCCAATTCGTTAAGGGTCTGAATCCCCTCACGGGTGGCGACTGAACTCATCTCTTCCATCTCTGCCACGACCGTCGCATTCATGTCTTCCATCTCCGTCATTGTGGAGGAGACCATCTCTTTCATGTGGAAGAAATATATGTACGCAATGACCCCAAAGGAAATCAGAACCGGAGTCAGCATCGCCCCCATCAGTTTCGGCAAAAGTCCCATGCTTTTGGTTCGTCCGTCCGCCAATTTCACGGCCCCAATTGTCATATTTTCTTCAGTACTTCCAGCATGAGTTTCTGGAAGTCGAGTCGCTTACCTTCATCCGATATCTCCGAACTGACTCTCTCGACCAATTCGGCAGCCCGGTCCTTCGGAAAAGCAGAAATCTTCTCATCCATCTCGGCAACCGTATCATCAATGATGACAGGGGCTATAGGCCCCATAATCTGGGTCAGCTCGACCTGCACTCTCTCGAAAAAAACCTTTCCAACGATCTTCTTGGGTGGCTGTGGCGGCCTCGCTGCCACCTCGATGAGTTCCTTCTCCAGCAGACGAAAGAGTTTCTTTGCCGTCCTTATCTCATCTATCCCCAATTCACGGGAAATCTGCCGGACATCCTTGACGCCATTGAGGCGAATGATAACATTCCATTCGTCAGCCTTCAGGACAATGTCATCCGCACTTTTCCAAGAGGAGAGCCTGAAAGCGATATCCGTCGAAGGAATAGTTTTTCGTATTCGATCCCACTCTTCGACCCGTTGGACCCCCTCAGAAATGATCTGTTCTGTCGGAGTCTCGATGGTTTTTGAATCAGGTAAAACATCGGGGGTATAACTGAACTGTCCAATCATCCAGGTCATCATGAGGTAAACAGCTTCCTCGCCGTTGTGAGATTCGGCCCCTCCGTGGATGATTCTCCCCTCTTCAACGAAAATCTCCCCTATGGTGGAGCCTCTTTTTAGTGTCACTTTCCCTGTTTTCCTCTCATGGATCAACAAGTTTAGGATATCGAGAAGCCTGATCTGGGAAAGGTCACCCGTGAAAACCGCTACCATTCTTGGATCTCTCTGCCTGAGTGAATTGAGAGGCTCATTTTTCTCTTGTCTCAAAAATCCAAACCGGTTTGAGAAACCAGAGCAGGACTTTACCGGTCTTGTGGCTTCAGTCTATTGATGATTTGCTGGTAGGACTCGTCGAGTCCTTCACCGGCAAGGAGACCCTTCTTACTCTTAAAGACCTTGTGCATATGTTTCTTGAATTTCCCATTCCGACGGATTTCCGCCAGAGCAACATTTGTCCTCAATCGAAGCATGGAGATGTCGATATCGGGATCACAGAAGACAATAAGGGAGAAATCTGCCAGTCCATTGACCAGAATTCGTCCATCTGAAAACAGGAATTCGAGAACGTCCGTCTCCTCTCCCAAAATTTGCAACAGGCCGAGGACTTGAACCACTTCCTTTCCGATATTCCCAACTTCCTCGTGATAAATCTCTGGCATGGCACTCGATATGACGACACCGTTCCCGTCACACAGAAAGGATCCCCTGACACCGGGAAGCTCATTTATCTCTTGAAGGATTTTTTCCATCTCAAAATCCGGAAATTTAATATCCCGCTCAAGCAAATTAGGTGCCAAATGCGAGGCAATATCTGGCCACTTGAATCGCTGATGGTTATAAAGCCCTTGTAGGCCGTGTAAATTTGCACTTATCATTTCACTCTTTTCAGCCGATACCCTTGGGAGGGGCTCTGACGGATCCCATCGTTGTACGATTTTCGTCCACTCTCATCATGGACATACCAGAAATTGGCAAAAATTGGAATACCGTTTATCGTAACGTCCGGGCACCGTTCAATGCAGCAAAGATGACGCCCCATGCTCTAAGCCATATAGCCCCGTATATGGCTCGCATCCCGTGCGACCTAAAGGCTANNTGATCGGTTCGTTTCGAGGGGCCTGATCACCTGGGTTTCGTTACCAGTTGCCTTGACTTTTAGCGGCCCTTTGGATAATTTCTCGTTATTAGAGCCATCGGGCAACGAGGTGTAATTTGGGCTTCGATCGAGGAAAAGCTCTCCAGAACGCTCAGAAGTTTCTCATGAAGGGTCAGATTCGTAAGGCCATTTCGGAGTATGAAAAACTGGTGGCCGACGATTCGAGAAACATACGAATACGTACGAAACTGGCCGACCTCTATGCGAGGAGCAACGATATCGACCGTGCAGTGGAGGAGTACGTACAGCTCGCAAAGCAATATGAGGAGGAGGACCTCAACTACCGCGCCATCTCAATGTATAAAAAGGTCTTGACCGTCAGGCCGAAGATGATCGACGTTCATTACTGGCTGGCAGACCTGTACAAGAAGGAGAGCCTTTTTGGCAATGCCAGAGTTCTGTACCAGAACATCATTCGACTGAACCCAGAGGATCAAGTCGCCCGCGGTGCTATTCAGAATATCGACAAGGTTGTAACAGGAACCCATCCCGTCGAGGCGGAGGGTGAGATTCCTTCCTTGGGTCAACCAGACTCAGAAGATCCTGTACCTTCTGATCGCCAGCCCCACCTCGACGAACCTCTGAAACGCGATGAGATCCTTGATATCGATGAGCCTTCTTCTGAGAAGGTCCTCGGGGAAGAAGAGATCTTTGAACTCGAGGAACCCATCGAGGTACCCCAAGAAAACCGTGAACCGCCTGGAACCAATCTTCAAAAAACCGAGTCTGAATTGTACCTGACACATCAGAAGGTCGAAATCACTCAGGATGTGTCTCCTGAAAAGGACCTTGAATCGCACTATCACCTGGGCATCGGTTATATGGAGATGGGCCTGATCGACGAGGCTATCGTGGAGTTTGAGGCGGCCCTCGGCTATAGCCCCAAAAAGGTCGACTGTCTCGTCATGCTTGGGCAATGCTACACAGAGAAGGGTGTGTTTGAGCGCTCCATCTTCTACCTTGAAAAAGCCTTGCAGCTGGATGGCCTCAGAGAGGAGGAGAACATCCGAATCAACAAGCAACTGGCGAAGGTTTACGAGGCCTGTGGAATGAAGGAAAAAGCCGGACAGGCCTTCAAGAGGGCTGGTCGGGAAAGCAATCCCGAGCGATGAGTGACCATTTTACTTGGGTGAAATGAGGCAAAACTCCTCTTCGAGATTGGTCGCGTTTGGTGTTACGGATCTGGCCCTGTAGTAGTTACCCTTAAAATACAGAGCGCTGATTCCCCTCCCTTTTGGGGGGTTTCCCGAAAATACATAGGTAACTGCTGTCTGGTCCGTGTCGA
>WVXP01000118.1:6007-8695 GCA_011773445.1 Pseudomonadota bacterium
TGGTTTCCCGAAATGGCCACCTCCGTGGTAGCTGTGAAATTGGCCGCAACGGCAATCACAGTGGCCGTGACCATTACCAAAAGCGCTATGACTAGGGCTGTCCCTTTCTGATTCGTATAGATGCCTCTTCTCAACATAACTCACCTCCTGAATTCGATCAGCCGCTGTAAACGAGATTTCTCGCCTTGATCGTGGACCTTAGGGTCCTCACTCGCACCCCCCCGGGAAAGTCGGGGTCATTGGTCTGGGTTGTCACAGTCAGCACGACCTGATAACTCCCAAACGTTTCCGCCACGGCTGGAGGTCCGGCATTGAATAGATCCGTGATCTGAAAAGCGTTGACATTGTTTGCGAGAACGCTACCGTTCCGAAGGAGTGTGGTCCCATTCAATTGATACCTCACCGTCCCGACCCTGTACACCAGGGCATTGGTCCTGAGATTTTTGTCCAGAGAGTCTTGGGTCCCAGCTGTGGAGCCATCGGAATCGATGCTTATTGTTGGGTTAATTCCACTTACGTCACCCCACACCACGACGGTTTTATATGTCAGCGGCGCGGCCAGTACGCTGGCCGGCGGGAGTATCGGCAGTACAGCTCTGTCGGACTCAAATACGAGCAGGTTATCGCCTGCGGTGAATTCTAAACTCTGGCCATTGGTGTTCAGTATGATCTGGCTTTGGCCCATAGTCGCATCGTTCGACAAGGTGGCGATCGGGGCGCTAAAGACACCTACAATGGTGAAATCGGCCGGCGAACCTTGGTCGATTCTGATCTCATTGGCCACACCCCCCACGGCCCAGGCCGGCATGCCAAAGCCCGCCATGCGGATGTCGTAGGCTACCAAGTCCATGACGGCCCTCACATTCTGCTGCGCCTCAGAGACCTGTTCCTGAAACACGAAACTCCTCTGCTGGATGGTAAAAGTCCGATACACCCCAGCAATAACCATCGCCGCGATCACGAGAGCAATCATCATCTCTATTAAGCTCAACCCCTTTTGCCTTTTTTCCGGGATTCTCATCGTATATCTCCTTAGAACTGGCTAATCACCGAATTGATGGTGACCGAGTGGTTCGTATGATGTGTCCACGCAACGGTCACAGTCACTTCAGCACTGTTCACACCCGGAGGAATAGGGCTCGGGTTTATGATCCACTGGACATTGTATCTGACACCGGTGACGCCTGTAACATTGTTTCCTCCGGTACTCAGGTTCGTAAACGGGGTGGCGATGAGTTGTTCTAACTGGTCTTGCGCAAGCGTCGTTGCCTCGGTGATTTGGCTCGCCAGGCTATTCCCCCGGAGCGCGACCACTTGGAGTCCCGCCAGTCCCAACAGGGCAATGGCCAGAATGACCATAGCGATCACCACTTCGAGAAGGGTAAACCCCCTCGATCCCACAGGCAAAAAGGTCCTCATCATCGGTTTAACTCCCCTACCTATCATATCTGACAGCCCCCACCGGTGTGACTTCCACCCAGTATGACTCGCCACGTGCATTGATTACATTGACCCGCTGCCCATCCTGTCCACCTGGCGGTGTCAAAGGACTACCGATTTCATCGCTGGGAATTCCCCGCGAATTGTATATGATGCTGATTATTCCATCGCCTCCCTGGTCTACGAAGTCAAACCCATTGAATTGGGCGTTGTATTCGTCCAGGTTGAGTAATCTAAGAGCCGCTCCCCCACTATCGAGAACTCGCACACGCCTCGTGTTTGTATTGAACTCAACACTACAATTCCGATTTCTCTGGACAGCCGTCATTTGAGCCAGTCGAAAGGAGGAGGCGATATCTCCAGCCATGCTCTTGATCCGATAATGGGACAGCCACCTTCCTAGGCCCGGAATCATGGCGGCCACAAGAATTCCAATGATGGCGAGAACAACCGCTAACTCCACCAAGGTCAGACCTCTTCTTATCTTCAGATAAGCGATCATCGAAAACCTCTCCATGTTCGAGGCCCATTACAGCAAAATGCATACCAAGAAAAACTCTATGATTGCTCTGGCGCGATTAGCAAAATACCATTAAAAATCAGCTCATTAGAAAAGGAGATGATCGGCCCTGCTCCATTCTGAAAATCTTCACCTGCGACCTTTTTTCATATGCTATGAAAAAGTTGCAGGCCTCGACACAACACAGTCGTCAGCTGCGAATGTAGGAAGAAGAGGAGTTTCCTGAGTTTTCAAACCAAGGAATTTCTAACGTTCTGATGTTTCACGGCAATTTTGAATCTGCAGATGAGGCCCTCATATCCCTTCGCTCCCTTGCTCTCGCGTTGACCCCCTCTCCCGCCGTGGGGAAAGGTGGCGACGGGCTGTTGCCCAAATCCCTTTAGACCACTTGTGTCCAAATCATTTCCAGGGTATCTCACGAGAAAGTGGGAAGGGAAGCTCTGAGCGCGAGTCAAGATTTTTTCGCCATCAGTTCTTGACGAATTCGAACGTTCTAGTCTCTCACAGAGTGCACAGAGCCTCTGAGAAAAGCTGCTCTGGATTGGTGAGCGGCCAATCCAGAGCAAAGCATTTGCCCCAATTTTTCCTCTCAAAAAATTGGGGCAACCATCTCATGCATAAGGTTTCTCTCTCTGCGAACTCTGTGGGCTCGAGCGAACCCCGTGAAACGGGGAGAGCGGGCGAGAGAATCGGTGATTACCGAGCACGGGCGAGTTTCGGATGTGCAA
>WVXP01000021.1:0-1604 GCA_011773445.1 Pseudomonadota bacterium
ATATCTTTGATTCAGAGGCGTTTCCGTATCGGGTACAACCGAGCAGCGAGA
Source organism: Pseudomonadota bacterium (assembly GCA_011773445.1). Taxonomy (GTDB): domain Bacteria; phylum Desulfobacterota; class BSN033; order WVXP01; family WVXP01; genus WVXP01. The sequence goes on from WVXP01000021.1 coordinate 52, forward strand.
ATCGTTGAGCGGATGGAGGCCGAGGGTATTGTAGGTCCCTCTGATGGGGTAAAACCTCGAGAAGTACTGATTCACAAGATGTGAGGGATAATACGGGTGATGCCCTGTCGCCCCCTGGTGCTCGATGAGGAGTTGAAGATGCCTCAAGGGGACTGATGGTTTTAGTTTGTCGGAGTCTCCTGACAAGCGTTCCCGCCAAGCGGGACTCTGCGATTTCCACGTCTGAGTGGTGCATTGTCAACGTTCTTTTGAGCCCTCAGAGTGCGGAGCAGAGTGAGCAGGTGCGTCGAGGAAATCAATGAAGAAAAGACTGGCCCTTTTAATTGCTCTTTTTTTCGGAGTGTCCGTTGGCCATAGTCTGGCCGTGACAACTCGCGAGGTGGTCGATAGGGTCCAGGAGCAGTACGAGAGTACCTCGAGTCTTACTGCAGATTTCACACAGGAATCAACAAACAAGATGCTCGGACAGACTCAAATCACGAAGGGTAGAGTCTATTTTGAAAAGGCTGGTCTCATGCGCTGGGAGTACACCGCATCTCCCAAAGATACGTGGGTGAGTGACGGAAAAACGCTCTGGTTTTACCAGCCCGAGGAGAATCAGGTTATCGTTCAGGACGTGAATCCTGAAGACGGGAGACTTTTCCTGGCTTTTTTGGTCGGCCAGGGGAATCTGACACAGGACTTTATCGTTCATCGGTGGGATGAGGAGGTGGATCAGACGAAGTATGGGTATCGAATAGAGCTTACCCCTAGGAAGCCACACGCGATGATGGATCGGCTGATTCTGACGATCGATAAGAAAACCAGCTATGTGCGCCGGGCGGAGTTTTACGACGCCTACGGAAATCCGACGCTTATTCTTTTCAAACATATTCGTGTCAATAAAAAGCTGCCAAGAGACCTCTTCACTTTTGTCATCCCACCGGGAACAGAGGTTATCAAAAATCCCGGTCTGTCTGGCTCGGAGGCTCAAGGCGCAGGGCACTAGGCCAAAGGCAATGCAAAATCCTCAGCCTTACGCCCTGAGCCCGATGCCTCAAACTTGTGCAAAAAGATGTTTTTTCCATTGCACGGCCAGTAAGCCACTAATCTACCCGTAAACTGTCACGCTGATTGCCCATGCCTCTGAAACGCGCCACAGGCATCGTGATTCATTCTTTCGACTATGGAGAGTCGGACCGAATTGTTACGTTCTTTACGACAGAATATGGAAAAATCAAGGGGATTGCAAAAGGGGCACGAAGGAGTAGGAGGCGTTTTAGTAATAGCCTTGATCTGTTTTGCCATGTAAGGATCCTTTTCTTTGAGAAAGAGGATCGGTCCCTAACGAGAATCGATCAGTCCGACGTGGTGGAGTTCTTTCCCGCACTCAGTGGGGACATCTCGAAGATGGGCTACGGCAGTTACTTCATTGAGTTGGTAGACGCTATGACTGGAGAGCGAGAGGCTCACCCGGACGTCTTCAATCTGTTGAGAGTATTCCTATCAACGATTAATAGCATGGAGCCGATGGAGGAGATGCTGCGCATTTTTGAAATTCGTCTTCTGTCTCT
>WVXP01000021.1:1630-3562 GCA_011773445.1 Pseudomonadota bacterium
CAGACCGAGGAGGAATTTTCTGTGACAGGTGTTGCCCAACCAACGTGAGTTTTCACGGTCTTTCGGTGGGAACCATTAAGGTTTTAGAGAAATCGGTCGAAACCGACCTTTCGAAGATTCATCGCTTGCGGTTCTCGCATAACTCGCTCACGGAAAGCCGGGAGATACTGCCCCGGTTCATCCAGCGTCATGTCAACCGAGAGTTGAGGTCGCTGCAGTTCCTAGAGGGCGTCAAGCCAGTCGTGTCGTCTTGACACGCTACAGGCAAAGTGTTAGAGACCCTATGATTGTTCACAGTTATCGGGGAACGGGAGCCAGTAAAAGCCAGTCTGGCAGTCGACAGGTGTCAATGTTCTTTGGGCCGCTGCCAACCGATCCCTGTCCTCTGTCAAGTGCACAGAGAGGTGGAGTTTCCTGAGTTTCGTGGATGCTCATGTCCCTGAGGGACGTTGGCGGTGGAAGGATGTCAGTATTGCTCGGGCCGGTCCGAAATCCCGCTTCTCGGCTTTTGTCCGATGAAAGTGGAAAAGGAGCGCTCTTCGCTGCTCAAAAGCTTTTCTGGGTGCTGTCAGTTGTCGGTTGTCAGTGGTCAGTTGTAACGATCCATTCACGTCATTCGATTGAAAATCAAATTCCCTGAACCCGTCACTTGAATAGCCGTGGATGTGCAAATCTTAGTCTTTATGTAACGGACGACGGACCACAGGCACCGACTTTTGGTTCAGAGCTTCCCCTCCCCACTTTCGGGTGAAATACTCTGGAAATGAATTCGACGCAAGTGGTGTAAGGGAATTTGCGCATCAGCCGGCCCCCACCTGTCCCGCCAAAGGCGGGAAGAGCGTCAACGCGAGAGCAAGGGAGCGAAGGGATATGAGGGTCTTATGAAAAGGTTCAAAATTGCCTTGAAAGATGAGAAGGTTCCAAACTTCTTGCGTCGAAAACTCAGGAAACTTCACAACAGAGAGGTAGACTTGTGACTTTTCAGGAAGTGATTTTGGGCCTGGAGACTTTTTGGGCGAAAAGGGGTTGCATTATTTGGCAGCCATACCAGACAGAAGTCGGGGCCGGCACCATGAACCCAGCCACATTTCTGCGTGTGTTGGGCCCTGAGCCATGGAAGGTTGCGTATGTGGAGCCTTCGAGAAGGCCGACTGACGGTCGATATGGCGATAACCCAAACCGCCTCGAACAGCACTACCAATATCAGGTGATCTTGAAACCATCCCCCCTAGAAATTCAAGATACTTACCTGGATAGTCTGAAGAGTCTCGGGTTGGATCCTCTGGCTCATGACATTCGTTTTGTTGAGGACGATTGGGAGGCGCCGACGCTTGGAGCCTGGGGCCTCGGGTGGGAGGTCTGGCTCGATGGCATGGAGATAACGCAGTTTACCTATTTTCAGCAGGCGGGAGGATTCGACCTTGATCCAGTTTCCGTTGAGTTGACTTACGGCCTCGAGCGAATTGCCATGTACATTCAGGAGGTAGACAATGTCTACGATCTGAATTGGACCGAGGGAATCCGGTATGGCGAAGTCTATCATCGTCGGGAGGCTGAATACTCTGTTTACAACTTTGAGGTGGCGGACACGGCGATGCTTTTCGAGATATTCGATCTTTTTGAAAAGGAGTGCTCCCGGCTTGTGGACAAGGGGCTTGTCCTGCCCGCCTATGATTATTGCCTTAAATGTTCCCACACCTTTAATATCATGGATTCCCGTGGAGCGATCAGTGTGACTGAGCGCACCGGTTTTATCCATCGTGTGAGAGATCTGGCCGGAAAGTGCGCCAACGCTTATTTGAAACAGCGTGAGTCCATGGGTTATCCCCTTCTGAACAGATTTGAAAGTTAACCTGAAATATCTCGATTTCTCAGGAATTGCAGGATCTTAGCTTTTGGAGGGATGGAGTACTGAGGTGATGAAACACTGGG
>WVXP01000021.1:3575-3785 GCA_011773445.1 Pseudomonadota bacterium
TAAGAGAACCTAGAAGGTTTTGGAGTCACATGGGCAAAGAGCTACTTTTAGAGATCGGAACTGAGGAGATCCCGGCACGCTTCACCAGGAAGGCCCTGGAAGACCTTGCCGTCTTGATGAGGCAGGAGTTTGAGACTCTGGAAGTCAGTTTTGGGGAGATGCGAACCTTGGGGACTCCCAGACGGATGGTCCTGTGGGTGGACGAGGTCG
>WVXP01000021.1:3815-4257 GCA_011773445.1 Pseudomonadota bacterium
AAAAAGGCCATCCGACAAAACCAGCCGAGGGTTTTGCCAAGGCACAGGGGGTTCGGGTCGAGGAGTTGGAGACTGTTACCACGGAGAAGGGAGACTATCTTTGTGCAGTTCGGCGACAAAAGGGCGAGAAAACGGCCGTGGTTTTGCGCGGCCGCATACCCAATTTAATCCGTTCTCTCTCCTTTATGAAATCGATGCGATGGGGTAGTTCGAGTCTCCGGTTTGTGCGCCCCATTCATTGGATTTTGGCCCTTTTTGGTGGCGAGGTCATCCCCTTTCGGATTGATCGTATTGAAAGCGGGGATCTGACGTATGGGCATCGTTTTATGCACTCCGGGGGTTTCAAGGTGAGAGGGTTTGACGACTACCTGAAAAAGCTGCGAAAGGCGTCAGTCATTGTTGATGAAGAAGAGCGAAAAGGAATGATCGACAAGGGGATTCA
>WVXP01000230.1:0-4139 GCA_011773445.1 Pseudomonadota bacterium
ATGGACCAGGAATCGGGGCCAGAAAATAGATCTGGGGCTTACTAGGCTTTATCGGAAGTACCGCTGTCCGAGAGTGCAACTAATCCCAATCTTCGGGCCGAATCCTCCTCGATCGCTCATCCTTCAAGCGACTGCGGCGCCTTTTTCTGGCAAGCCGACTCTCCTTGACAGCTATCGGGGGTTGGGTTCTCTTCCGGGCCGACGCACGCCTTAACGCTTGACGCAACAGGTCGACGAAGCGTTCCACCGCGACTTCACGGTTAGCGGCCTGGCTCCGAGTCTTCTGTGAAACTACCCGGAGCACCCCTTTCTTGTTCACCCGCGTGGTGAGACGATTCAGAATTCGCCGTTTTTGGGCGGGAGAGAGACTTCTCGAACTTGCCACGTTGAACCATAGTGTTACCCTGCTGTCAGCCTTGTTGACGTGTTGGCCTCCTGGTCCACTGCTTCGTGAGGCGGTGAACTTGACTTCAACCTCTGGAATCGAAACCCCTTTTGTCACCTCGATCATCGCGTTACGGTCTGAGATTACAAAGTCATAACCCCATAAACTTGGCAGCAATCCCCTTCATGATCTCATTCGTCCCAGCAAATATCGACAGGACGCGCGTGTCCCTCCAGGATCTTCCAATTGGATTTTCCTCGCAACACCCAAAACCTCCATAAAGCTGAATGCAGCCGTCAGCCACCCGCTGTGCCATCTCCGTTGTCCAGTACTTCGCCATGGACACCTCAACGACTATGTCCTTCCCCTCAATATGGTCCGCAATCAACTTGTCCAAAAAGGTGCGGCCCAACTTGACCTCAGTCGCCATCTCCACAATCCTGAACTGGTTGTCTTGAAAGGCCGAAATGGGTCTGCCTGACTCTTTTCGCTCCTTGCAGTAATTGATGGTTGCATCCAGCATGCATTCGGCTCCCGCAACAGCGACAATACAACACACGAGACGCTCCTGCTGGAGCTTTTCCATGAGCATGACAAATCCGCCACCTTTTATCCCTAGCCGGTTACTCTTTGGCACCTTACAGTCGTTAAAAAATAGCTCGGCCGTATCCTGGCTGTGCCATCCCATCTTACCAAAAACCTTTCCTTTTTCGAAACCTGGTGTCCCGGCCTCAACAACGTACAGATCGATAGCCTGATACGGGTTTTCCACAACCGGGTCTCTCGCAGCGAGGACCAAGAGGTCGCAATTCATTCCGTTGCTGATGAAAGTCTTCTGACCATTGATAAGGATCTGGTCTCCCTCTTCCACTGCTGTGGTGGTCATTGACGCCAGGTCGCTGCCGGCATTGGGTTCCGTCATCGCCAGGGCGGTGACAAGCTCACCGGAAACACACCGGGGAAGGTATTTCTTTTTCAATTCCTCAGAGCCGTAAGAGGTGATGTAGGGCACGACAATATCGCTGTGAAGGGGCGCCGCGAGCCCGGTGTGATTCGTTCGAGCTAACTCCTCTCCAACAATAACAGAGTGGAGAAAGTCTCGACCCGCCCCACCGTATTCAACGGGCACATTCATGCACAGAAAACCCTGCTCCCCCATCTTTCGCCACACAGACTTGGGAACGATGCCTGCCTCCTCCCACTCATCGACACAGGGGACAACCTCTTTCTCGAAGAACGCGCGAACTCTCTCCCTGAATGCCCTGTGCTCCTCTGTATACTGCAGAATTTCCACCACTGTTTTAACCTCCATCTGCTAGGGGGAGATGTCGATCGTATATTTCTTTCCTTGACAAGCGTAGAGAACCATTTGCCGAGCACCTTTCCACCGGTTCTCATCCATCGTACAGTAGAAGGCTATCGTCTCTCCGGGAGGAATGCGCTGCACCCCATATGGCAAAAGGGTATCGACACGATACGAACCAAGATCGTCAATCAGATCGAAGTAACTGGGAACCTCTATGGGCAGAGCACCGAGGTTCGTTACCTGAATCTCGAGGTTTTGATCAAAGGCCGCAGCACCGCAACACGTTCTAAACGCTAAGATGGCTTCCATAGGAGAATTCATGATAGCCCGGACCTTCAACATGGTTTCTCGTCCCATCCAATTTAGGGTGATGGATCAGAGGCAAAAACTTTTCAACATCTGTTAACACAGCGGCCGTCTTCAAATCATTTGGTTAGTCTCGTGATCTCGTCGGCAAGTCTTCTCCTCTGGACAGGCTCCGACTCCAAAAAGAGATCAAGAACCCTAGCATCCCTATAAAAGTGCTCCACGTGGCTCTCTGTCATATACCCGGTACCCGCGTGAATTTGAACTGTCTCATAAGTCACCCTGTAGGCCGCCCTCGACGCAATCATCTTGGCCATCAGGATAGATCGGTGGTCAGGTTTTCCCTGATCGAATGACCATGCTGCCTTATACGCCATGAGTCTGGCCACCTCGACCTCTGTATACATATCGGCCAGTTTGTTTCTGATAACATCAAACTTGACAATCGGCCTACCGAATTGCTCCCTTCGTTTACTGTAATCTACAGCCCTATCCAGGCCTGCTTGAGCAATTCCCACTCCCATGGCCCCCGTCTCTATCCTGATCTCGTCGAAGAAGTTTCGCAATTGATACTCCCCGCTTCCTTCATGGCCAATTCTATTCTCCGGTGGGACTCTGACACTCTTGAAGGAGATCTGGTCCAAGGGGACCATTCTCATACCCACCTTTTGTCCCATGCTCAACGGCGCCAGACCCTTTGTCTGTCTTGCGACGAGTAAAATCGACTGTCCGAGATGCTCGTCTGAGGCTGCCTGGCAAACCACGACGAGATAGTGAGCAAGACTTCCAAAGGGAACAAGGGTTTTCATTCCATGAATGATATAACCGTCTTGGTTCAACCTTGACGTCGTTTCGTATGGCCCCTGGGGATCACCTTCCTCCAAAAAGGCAAGGGTTGAAAGCCCTTTCCCTTGGGTCACAAAAGGGAGAAACTTCCGCTTCTGATTCTCATCGCCGTGCCTCAAGACGATTTCCGAGCCAAAATCCGAGAGGGCCAAAGCCGTGCCGATGCCCGAATCTTGACTGCAAAATGCCTCCACGATCAAAGCGTTCTCAAGGAGACCGAGCCCCTGCCCTCCATATTCCTCAGGAAACTGCACCCCAATGAATCCAAGCTCACTGGCCTTTTTCCATATGATTAGTGGAAACTCTTGGTTATGATCGTATTCCAGAGTTCGATCTGGATCGAATTCTCCTTGGGCAAAATCTCTTGCTGCCTTTTGGATGTCAACCTGCTCCGGAGTCAGACTAAAATCCATAACTGCCACCTAATTCCTGGATAGATTATGTCTATGAAGCATGATTTCCGCCGGTTTCCAGGGAACACCGTTGTCTCTGAGCGACATCAGCGTAAGCGGTGGGGTACCCATCGAGAGTGAACAGGAAGGAGAAAGCCCCGCCTTTAGAGCGGGGAAGGGGCAAGAATTTCCCCACCTGTGAACTCCGATAGGGTCACCGCGAGAGCATCGGAGCGAAGGGACAATGGTGTTCCCTGGAAACCTAAAATCAGACATATTCAGCATCCTAATCCCTATACCTGCCCACAATGGCGATGCTACAGATATTCATCGGAGGGAACCCCCCCAGATTGTGGGTCAGGCCAAATCGCGGATTATCGAGCTGTCGCTCATCTGCCCTTCCGAGCAACTGAAGGTACATCTCATAAAGCATTCGCAATCCAGACGCTCCGATGGGATGCCCGAAACATTTCAATCCGCCATCTATCTGACAGGGGATCTTACCGTCCCGATCATAGTACCCGTCGAGTACATCGCGCCAGGCATTTCCACGCCTGGAAATATGCAGGTCTTCGTAGGTAACGAGTTCTGTAATGGAAAAGCAGTCGTGCAACTCCATCATGCTAATCTCTTCGCTGGGCTTCGTAATACCTGCCTCTTTGTACGCCGCAATGCTGCATCGGTCCGCGGTCATGAAGTGATCCCCATCCCACTCGCTATAACCCATCTCTTCGCCGTTACTCAAGGCGAGTTGCAAGGCCTTGACCGTAACCGGGTTATTGATCCCCATGTCTCTCGCCCTTTCCACGGTAGTGACAACGGCGCAAGCCGCTCCATCGCTTACCCCACAACAGTCGAATAGTCCAAGAGGATGAGCAATAATGGGAGCGGCCAACACTTGTTC
>WVXP01000230.1:4209-4899 GCA_011773445.1 Pseudomonadota bacterium
GCTGTCATGTTGGGGCTCCATAGCCATGTCAAGGATCCAACGTTCGAGCCCACCATACTCGGGAGACCTCCGAAACCAGTATCTTTGAGCTTCTCCACACCCAAAGCCAGGCAGACGTCATATGCTCCAGAGGCGACCGCATAAACCGCACCGCGAAAGGCTTCGGTCCCGCTAGCGCAGAAATTCTCGGTTCTGGTAACCGGAATGAATGGAAGCCGTAGTGTCATAGACAGTGGCAAAGCGCTCTTGCCCACGTTGATTTCATCATAGCAGCTGCCCAACCAGGCTGCCTCAATTTCGTTTCTGTCGATCCCGGCGTCTTCCAGACACTCGGTGAAAGCCTCAACCATCAGCTCCTCACCGCCTACCTCCCAGCGTTCCCCAAACCGGGTGCAACCCATTCCAATGATCGCCACTTTGTCTTTGATTCCTGTGGCCATAATTATACCTCCGAAATACAGTTGTCAGTTCTCGGTCTTCAGTTTTCAGGAGCGAGCATCAGCCCCACGAACGATCCTTTTTTGGTCGAACTTCTCATCTTTCACCGAATCATCTGTTCTTTTTCGTCATTACCGATGACTGATCCCTGATCTCTGACAACTGCGTCCTGGAAACCGATTCAAAACTTAAAGAGTTCTTCGATGAGCTGTGATTTCATAAGATCACCCTGGATCCTGAGCTTCCCCGACG
>WVXP01000230.1:4985-5364 GCA_011773445.1 Pseudomonadota bacterium
CTTTTTCCGCCTGGAAGGCCTGAGGGATGCGAGCAAAGACCTCCGGGACCGTCAGCCTGCCATCAGCCTCCGGCGCTCTCTCTTGCTTTTTCGGTCCCAAAGCCTCCATCATGAAACCTAGAGCCGCCGTCGCAGTTGGGAACTCTCTTGAACCAGAGAGCTCATTGATGGCAGCCCAGTGCACGTGAATCTCCTCGGGTGCCGGCACCTTACTCCCATCACTGATCACCGTTCCTGGCCCAGTGACGAGCGCTGCCCGGTTGTAATAGCCCATCCCGGCATTAAAAATCATGCCACTCTCATTGCACCGCTGGGAACAGAGATAAAGGACGAGGGGCGCAACGAACTCCGGCTTGAGCTTATCGAACAGATCCGGGGG
>WVXP01000060.1:0-3987 GCA_011773445.1 Pseudomonadota bacterium
GTATCTTCATATAGCGAATCTCCTTTTCTGCAATTTTAGGCCATAGAACAAGCTGTCAAGAAGGTCTTTATTGATTCGACTAAAAGAGCCTGTGGATCCTCGCTCTTGTCAGGCTTCACCTCGATGCTGATGATGGGTTGGTCTTGAGAGGTGTCTTGCTGGAAAAAACCGATCTGCGTCAATTCTCTTAGAAAATCGGTGATGCTTTCCTGGTCATGCTCACCTTCCTCGATGCCAAATCTGGGGTGTTCGTCTCCAAATCTTGAATGGCCCTGGTTCTTGATAATCGCGTTGGCAATATGGACATGGCGGAAGTATCCTTTAGCTGTGTGAAGAGCCTTGCTCTTATTTTCGCCGAGTTGTGCCAAATGAGACATGTCAATCGTCAACCCAAAATTCGGTGCGTGTACTCTAACTGCACTCACGATCTCCACCGCTTCTGATATAGGCCCAATGAACTGTCTCCTGTGGATATCCCTATCCGCCGGCTCAATCGTGACCATCAAACGCTCATTCACAGTTCCCGCGTAGTCGACAATTTCGAGAAGCGATTCTATCAGATAGGCCTTGGCCCCATCTCTCTTCTCTTTTCCTGGATCGGGTCCGCTGATCAGGAGAGCCTCGCTTGCGCCGAAATAACAGGCATCATCGATAATTCTTTTCGCCAAGGCCACAGAATCTTTTCTCAGATCGTCTTTATGTGAAGACAAGCTCATGTTGGAAAGAGCCAGGACAGGAGCCCCGGAATAAACGACAACCCCCTCCCAAGACTCGAGCAGTGCCCGGACAAAGGCTCTTTGTTTTGTACCCTTCACCCATGTTATTTCTACTGCCTGAAGCTCTCGAAAACTGAGGACTTTTTCGAGTGTCAATGCGATCGGTCCTTCTCCAGTGATTGCATCTGGGTAGGAAACATAGTGAACTACACCCAAACGAAAGCTATCTCGTTTCACAGCCTAGCCTCCAAGGGGAGTAAAGATCCGTTAGTTTTGAGGAGTTTCCCCATTTCTTGTCAGAGACAGCAGGTTCTCTCAAAGATGGGGAAACTCCAGTTACTCTTTTGGAGTTTCCTCGGAAAAGGCTTGATGGATTATATAGCCAGTTGAGATTTTTTTGATAATCTGATTCGGACCGTAGGCAACCCCCTTCTCGCTGGTTCCCAAAGGTTTTTTGATAAATCTAAGGGCTCGCTCCAGGCGCCCTCAAAACTCTCCGNNGAACGCTCAAAGGGGTCTGGACCACTTGCCTCTCGAATAGATCAGAAAACTCAGGAAACTCCGGTTACTTTTAACTTGACATTGTCCTTAAAAAATTTTACCAAGTCAAAAAATTTGAAGAGAGGAGCCAGTATGGCTAAGAAGGTTATTGAGACTGGGAAATTTATCCTCCCTCCAGGACTTCCATTTTCTAAGGGTATTAAGAAAGGACACCATGTCTATGTATCTGGTACCACATCGTTCAATGAAAAGAGTGAATTTGTGGGACAAGGTGACACGTATGAGCAAACTCAACAAACGCTGAAGAACGTTGTGGCCGTCGTCGAGAGTGCCGGAGGGACTATCGACGACATAGTTAAGGTAAACGTTTTCCTAAAATCTATATCAGATTTTGAGGCGATGAATCGGGCGTACAAAGAGCTTTTTGGCAAAGGCCCCTATCCAGCTCGCACGACCACAGAGGCCAATCTTGCCCAAGAGCGTTTCCTAGTAGAATTAGATGCGGAGGCTATCGTGGAATGAAGGGAAGAGTAATGAAGCGATCAGAAAAGAAGAATCCACTTGAAAGCGAACTCTCAAAGGAGGCTTTCCTGTTTGACTCCCTTGAGTTGATTGTTGATGGAATCGCGAAAACCTTTGGTCCCCGCTGTGAAGAGAGCGTTATTGCGGCGGTCAAACCCGGAGTAAGAATCTGTGATCTTCAGAAAATCGCAAGGGATATCGCAGAAAAGGCGGGATATGGGGAATACTATTTTCCCACCGGATTCGGCCATGGCATCGGGACATCGATTGCCGAAATGCCCATCCTATGCGAAGGTAATGAAGCCCCTATTGAGGCAGGAAACACCTTTGCTCTGGAGCCGATGATCGTTATCGAAGGCCTTGGAACCGGCTGTTTCGANNGGTAAGGGTTTACGAGATGTGCCTTTCTCACACCGACTGAAATGGCATGAGGGCATCAGTTCAACAGCGGACGAGATGACTGGGGTAAGCCTGTTTTCGAAGATCGCCATTCTCGGGTTAGGTCGCATGGCTAAAGGGTTGGCCATCGATCTTGGCCTGCAAGGGATTCAGGTCTACATGATCGATCTGAAGCCGAGGCGGGAAAAAGAGCGGAGACAGCGTGAAAAGGATCTGAAAGAGGAGTGTGAGAGCGTCGTCGGGTTGCTCGGCAGGGAAAGCTGTTCCTATCCTTTCCCCATCTACCTTGATACTCTTTCGGGTGAAGCTTACGACCTAGTCTTCGAAGGCCTACCCGAAGAAATCCAGACCAAACGGATTGCCTTTTCTCAACTAGCCAAGGAAACCCTCATATGTTCCATGACATCGACCTTCACAGTTGGCGAACTGGCAAGTGGAATCGATCCTTCCCTCAGCGTCTGTGTCACACATTTCATGAACCCTCCTTATCTCATCCCTTTCTTGGAAGTCGTTCCACACCCGAAAATGGCCCCACTGCGAGAGCGTCAGTTGTTCAAGTTCTTGAGGCAGGTTGGCCATATGCCGATCCGGTGCAAATCGAGTCCAGGTTTTGTCATTTCCCGGTTACAGCTTTGTCTGATGAATGAGGCGGTCCGGTTGATGCAGGAGGGCGTCGCCTCGCCAGAGGATATTGACAAGGCAATTAAGTATGGATGGGGGTACCGGTTTCCGGTAATGGGAGTTCTCGAGTTCATCGATGTGGGAGGTCTCGAGATTCTCTTCCACGCTGGTCGTTCGGTCTCCGATGAACTAAACAGGCCAGACCTTAGATGTCCCGACCTCATTCAAACCAAGTTTCGCGAGGGTGCCATAGGAACTAAGGCCTTAAGGGGAATCTTTGAATACAAGAATCATGAAGAGGTGAGAAGGGCGGACATAAACCGACTCAAAAAACAAGTTCGGCTGAAAAACCTCCTCGATTCGATCCATGAGGAGGAGGGAGAATGGGAGAAAGAAGAAGAACAATCATAAGTATTTCGGAACACCCTCTCTTTAGAGTTCACGTCAGAAGAACACCTCTCCTGCCTCTTTCGGAAAGGAGGAAGCTATTCTGCAAGCTTGAATGTTGCCAGGTGGGTGGTTCGTTCAAAATTCGGGGCTCCCTATCGACTCTTCTGACCTTGAAGAAGCAGGGGAAAACAGGGGGCGTGATCACCGCATCAATGGGAAACACAGCAACGGGACTCGCTTACGCTGGAAGACTCCTAAACTATCCTGTATCGGTCGTAATGCCCGAGACCGTTTCTCCGACAAAACTGAAAGCAACCCGGAGGATTGGGGCTGAGGTTATTTTGAAGGGCCAGGTAGGTGATGACGCTGTTGACCACTCCATCGTTGTGGCACGGGAACGAAATATCTTCTTCGTACATCCGCATAAAACCGATCCATTTATCCAGGGGAATGCGACTATAGCGCAGGAGATTATTGAAGAAAATCCAAATATCAAGCAGATCTTTATTCCAATCGGAGGGGGTGGTTTAGCAACAGGTGTATGCCAGTACGTCCAGGACCAGCGACTTTCTATCAGACTGATTGGTGTGGAAGCAGAGAAGGCCCCTGCTTTTCACTTGAGTTTTCAAAAAGGGACGCCCGTTCGATTGGAGAAGATGGAAACCATTGCCGATGCCTTGACCCTTATGGAGCCCGATCCTGAGGTTTTTTCGTACCTTTATGATCGTTTGGAAAAGGTTGTCACCGTATCCGAAGAAGGTATTATCCGGGCGATGCATATCCTCCTTGACGAATACCGTGTAATCAGTGAACCCGGGGGGGCGGCTCCCCTTGCCGC
>WVXP01000060.1:3995-11937 GCA_011773445.1 Pseudomonadota bacterium
AACGTCTCTCTGGAAGAATTCCAAGTTTTGACTTCAAGAGTCGAGGTTTGAACTCTGGTCCCCCCTCCGTTTCCGATATCCATAGGTGAAATATTCTTCACTTTCGTTTTTCGAACGAAATGCGTTGTGCTGATGATGTTCGGTGACAATTCGGACGTTGGACTGGAGACTGCAGCAAAATAAGCAAAAGGTCTAAGGATGTTTGATTTCCTGATTGTGAATGGAAGAGTGGTAGACGGGACGGGAAGTCCTTGGTTTCGTGGATCCATCGGGATAAAGACAGGGAAGATACGTCAGATAGCAATTGTAAAGGATGAGGCCTCGGAGATTATAGACGCTGAGGGACTGGTCGTCTGCCCGGGTTTTATTGACGCACACAGCCATTCGGATTTTGTCTATCTTGCTAATCCTTCCGCATCATTCAAGGTTCAGCAGGGAGTAACTACTGAAGTCGTCGGAAACTGTGGTTTTTCCGCCGCGCCTGTGCCCAGTCGGAAAAATTTCTTCAAGATTTTCCAAGGCTATATTGAACAGATTTCGGGGGGATTTCAAGACATACGCTGGACCACTTTCAGAGAGTTTCTGAATAGGCAAGAGCGAAAAGGGATGGCCGCCAATTTGAGGGTACTTGTTGGACACGGAAATCTCCGGATTACGAGCATGGGAATGGACGATCGCGCTCCGGCTGAACGGGAGATCTCACAGATGAAGAGGCTTTTGGAGGAGGCCATTCAAAGGATGACTTCACTACCAGCGCAGCGATTTCGACTGTTGGATCGAGACCTGATTCGCCAAGGAATGGCAGCCGATATCGTTATTTTCGATCCTAAGAGAATCAGAGATCGCTCAACATACGTTGACCCCTGCGTCCCGCCCGATGGTGTGAAGTATGTATTCGTGAATGGGCAACTGGCCTTGAGGGAGAACGTCGCTTTGAGTACATCACATGGACGGGTGCTTGTGCGGCGTTGAGTTTGAGGCAACAGAGGAAAAAGTGCTTGGCACATAAGACCGAGGGTTTAGTGTTGCTCGATTCTCAAAAGGTGGGGTTATTGTGTCGATAAACTCGGTCAGAGATCTTATCAGTGAGATCCGCGATGACAATCGATCAGGGGCATCAGAAATCACTGAAACAGCGGCAAGATGTCTTGTCGTATTCGCTGAGACGTTCAAGGGAAGCACGCGACAGGACTTGATACGGGGGCTATCTGAAGTTGGCCGTGAGATCGTCGAGTGTCAGCCGACCATGGCGCCCCTCTACAACCTGGTGAACAGGGCCCTTCTCGACGCGGACGAGGCGAAAACCGTTGAGGAAGGGAGGGCTCGTGTTAGGCAAATAGTGAGCGAGTTTGTAAAGAGTTCGAGGGAGGGGTGGAAAAGGATTGCGGACCATGCGCTCCCTCTTCTAGAAAAGCATTCAACGGTTCTGACCCACTCGTACAGTGCAACCCTTTTTTGGACCCTCTGTACCCTTCACGACCGAATGAAGGAGTTTTCGGTTATCTGTACCGAATCGCGTCCCCTACGTGAGGGTCTAACCCTCGCTCGCCGGCTGGCGGAAAAGGGTATTCGGGTACAGCTCATCGTCGATGCGGCGGCATTTCAGCTCCTCGATCGGGTGAGTCTCGTATTTGTCGGAGCCGACGCAATCTCTCCTTTGGGGGTGACCAATAAGATTGGGACTTGCGGTCTTGCAGCAGCCGCCCATTCTTGGGATGTGCCGTTCTATGTCGTCGCGGGCACTGAGAAGTGCTTCCCTCGGGACCTGAGGGTTGACCTGGAAAAGGAGACGAGGCCGTCAGATGAAATCGCTGAGAATGATAAGATGTTTGACATCCTCAACTTCTATTTCGACCGAACACCTCTCGAACTGGTTTTTGGGTTGATTACGGAAAGGGGAATCTGGAGCGCCGAAAAGCTAAAGAAATATCTCAAGTCCCTGAGGATCCATCCAATTCTGGTAAACTGGCAGGTCGAGACTCCATGACTCAGATTTACTTGGTGCGCCACGGGCAGACCCAGTGGAACAGAGAAGAGATTTTCAGAGGGACAGCTGATATCCCGCTCAATGAGATTGGGAAAAAAGAGGCTCAGCTCGCGGCAAAGGCGCTAAGAGGCAAAACAATCAGGGCGGTTTACTCGAGCCCTCTGGCTCGTGCAAAAGATACGGCAGAAGCCATCGCGGGCAGTCACGGGCTTGAAGTGGGAATAATCGAGGGTCTCAAAGATATCTGCTTTGGCGACTGGCAGGGTGTCTCCCACCATACTGTTCGTCAGCGATTCCCTGATCTCTATCTTCGATGGCTGAAACAGCCCCAAACAGTCACTTTTCCCGGAGGGGAGAGCCTTGGGGAACTGCAGGCGAGGGCTGCAGAGGCTGTGAAACGAGTCGTCTCCGACCATCCGGAGGATACAATTGTCATGGTTTCTCACCGTGTGGTCAACCGAGCCCTCATCTGTGGACTGGTGGGGATTGATCTCTCCCGTTTTTGGCAGATAGGCCAGGACACAGCGGCCATCAACTTAGTGACATGGAAAAAAGGACACTTCGTCCTCGCATGCCTCAATGACACTTGTCATCTTCAGAGTGTCGACCACGATAGGGCCAAGATCGATTTCTGACATCCAATACGAAAAAATGGAATCAATCTTCGAGGAAATCTACCGGCTAGCGAAGCCATATCTCAACACTCGAAATAATGAAATCCATACTGAGATTTGTATAAAATTTGGGTACGAATTCCTCCGTCCAGATTTTGAAATACTAACCTAAAACCTGGACTCGTTTAAGGGGGTCAGGTCAGAAGACTCGAGAAACTCCACGACACATCTCGGGCGTGAGTCTGCCCCGGTTTGGTTCGAGACTACGATCCCCCCCGCTTCAAGACGTCTTCCCCGAACCTTTCAGCCACTTCATCAATCACGCTGTCGAGGCGGGTCTGCCTTTGATCCTGACGGGTGGATCTCTCAAACAGGGTGAGTTGCCGGATCGATTCTTCGAAATGGCTGATTCCCACGCCAATGAGTCGCACCTTTGATAGGCGTCTTTCGTTTTGCAAGAGGTCGGAAGCCGTCTCTACGATGACCGTTGTCGAGTTCGTGGGAACTTCAATGGTGCGAGAGCGAGTAATGAGGCGAAAATCGCTGTATTTGAGTTTCAAGGTGATCGTTCGTCCCCTCAAACTGTGCTTTCTGAGCCTCCTTCCCACATTCTCGGCTTGGGCCAAAATGTACCTTCTGAGGATCCCAGGGTCGTCGGTATCTTCGTCCATGGTGTTTTCGCTGCTAATGGATTTCGGTTGACTCTCAGAGATCACAGGCGAGTGATCGATTCCCCTGGAGAGGTCTGCGAGGCGACGGCCGAATTTCCCGAATTTTTTGGCCAGGGTACCTTCAGGGAGTTGCCGCAGTTGGCCGGTTCGCGTGATTCCAAGACCCTCCAGAATCTTGAGCGCTCTTTTCCCGACACCGGGCAGCTTCGCCACTGGCAGTTCTTTCAAAAAGCCATCAACCTCGTCCTCCCGGATTATGGTGAGTCCGTCAGGCTTTTTCCAATCCGAGGCGATCTTGGCCAGAAACTTGTTCGGTGCCATTCCGATGGAACATGTGAGCCGTGTTTCCTGAAGAATCCACCCTTTGATTTTTCGGGCAAGAGCAATCGGATCTCCAAGGAGCCTCGCGGTTCCTGTGATGTCGAGGTAAGCCTCATCAATGGACAGCACTTCGACAACGGGTGAGACAGTCGTTAAGAAGGCCATAATCTGTTTGGATACTGCCCGGTAGCGCTTCATACGCACCGGGAGAAAAACGCCCTGGCGACAGAGGCGCCTTGCCTCAAAAATGGGCATGGCTGAATGGACACCAAAAGCCCTCGCCTCATAGGATGCCGTTGAAACAACCCCCCTCATGCCCCCACCCACAATGACAGGCTTCCCTTTCAGGCTCGGGTTGTCGAGCTGCTCAATTGCGGCATAAAAAGCATCCATATCGATATGGAGGATCGTTGGTTCCATAGCCCTACACGGCTATAATTCCATCCTCTGTCGTTGTGATTCTCTCGACGCCGCTGGCAGTCACCACATAGTCGTCCTCAAAGCCAATGACCCCAATTCCTGGATACTTCAGGCGTGGTTCGAGGGTAAATACCATCCCCTCCTCCAGAGTGTGAGAAGAACGGGGCGATAGGACGGGCAGTTCGTCAACCTCTAAGCCGAGACCATGACCGATGAACGAGGTCTTTTCGTTCCCATAGCCCATAAAATGATCCTCTAGATGCTCTAGCCTGACCTTTTCCAAAACGGCCTTGTACAGGTCAGAGGAACCCACCCCTGGCTTTGCCATTTCCGCGAAAACATGCTTGACCTCTAAGAGCTTCTGATAGTCATCTGTGAGAGGACGAGGAAGATTCCCAATCACAAAGGTTCGGGCATGGTCTGCGATATACCCATTCACTCCAAAGCACAAATCGATAGAAATGGGCGTATCTCTCTTGATTCGTGCAAAACTCGCTCCTTGACCCGTAGCTGGGGAGGGGCCCGTGCCTCCCGTCGGTGACTCCAGAAAGGAGGATACGATCCCGCTCTCGCCTGAGAGGACGTGGCCGTAATGCATCTCCTGATTCCACCCTCGCATTCTCATGAAACCGTGATGCGACCTTTTCCTCCCGAGGGCGATCAGCTTCGATTCGAGTTCGATCTCTGTCATTCCCTCGCGAATCACCCTCTGCGCATTTGCCATCGTTTCAGCGCAGATGGCAGCTGCCCTCTTCATCTGCTGAATCTCAAAAGGCGATTTGATCATCCGGGTTTCTCGAATTTCAGAGGAGACGTCCACCCATTCCGCTTGGGGGAATAGCTCACGGAGCCTTACATAGAGGTTTGCGGGAATCACGTCGAGTTCTAAACCCAAGCGGGTGATCTCAGAGCAGCCATTGTCGCGTAAGAGGCTGGGGATATCCGAAACCGCTTTTAGGGGAAGAACGGTTTTCAGTTTGGATTCCCTCCTGGCCCGGTCGTAATCTTTTTGAGTCATCAAGATTGGATCGTTCTGAGCTGGAACAAAGAGGAAAGACCGTTGAATCGTTCCTGAGAAATAGAAAAGGTCAGCATTCTGACAGATTAGCGCTCCCTCGGCCTTCTTATCCAGCAGACGAAATTGAAATCGATGAAGTCGATTTCTCAATTCGCCTTCAGGGGTAAGCTCATATTTCGTAGTTTCCATGGCGCGGTCTTGGGTAACTGAAAGGGTCTCTTACGGGTCTTAAAAGGCCACTTACGTAGCGAATTCTATTGGAAAAGAGGGTTGAAATCAAGGAAGAGATTGTAAGAAGGGGGTGAAGGGACATGACCGTCCCACTTGAGAAATTGGAAATGTCCAGGATAGTGCGTGGTTCGTCAGACCTATCCCTCGGGAATTGGGAAAACTCCTCTTGCATTTTTGGCTTGACAAGCAATCTTACAACGTGGTATCAACGCGACGCGAATTGAGACATCGATTTAATCGCGGGTCATCGAAGAACGCTCCTTTCTTTGAGCGAACAAAAGGGGCATGCTTGACTGATGACTTAGCCAAGACTTCTTGAAGGGAGGAGGAAAATGGCAGGAGAAAAAGCAGGAAGATTTCCGGATCCCCATGAATTTCAGGTTCCACGGGAACTTGAGGGCTGGGAGGAGATGTATCCACCACACTATCTGTTCGCTGATGAGAGAGCTGGTTGGGAAAAGAGACAATTCTGGTTCCAGGATAAGATTCACGCTCCTGAACCCATGCCACCACTGGATCTGATTTTTCAAGAGGCGTGGCAGATCGCGCTTGCGCAATATACGACAAGGGTATTCTGCATTCCACCGGCTCAAGGAATCGCCCAGAGAATGGTGGGCTGTTACATGTACATCTGTGCCATTGAGCCTCCTCCAGAGGAGATCATCGGGGAAAAGGCAGGGCTGTTTCAGAAGCGGGTGTTCTATGTATTCGAACATTACGATGAGTTGTGGGACAAATGGCTCACGAAATTTAGGGGTTTGGGCGAAGAGATGTCAGCGGTGAAGGTTCCGGGTGAACTGCCCAAATTCGTCTCTGAAGATNNGCTGGTGAATATGATGTTTAAGGGCTGGCAGTACCACTTCGAGATGCTCAACTTAACCTATCTCGCCTACCTCATGTTCGCTGATGTATCAAGAAAGCTCTTTCCCGGAATAAGCGAGAGTTCCATAGGCAAAATGGTCGCCGGCGCTTTTGTCTCTATGTTCAGGCCAGAGGAGGAACTTTGCCAATTATCCAGGTTGGCGACTTCAATGCGCGGTGTGACCGAAATCCTCAAGTCCGGAATGTCAGTGGACCAGAAGATAACGGAACTCAATAAGATCCCGGATGGAAAACGCTGGCTCGAGGAATTTGAAAAAGCCAAGGACCCCTGGTTCTATGTCTCATGTGGCAGTGGTTGGCTGCATTATGAGAAGAGTTGGCTTACCCACCTAGACATTCCTCTGAGCTACATCCAGAGTTACCTAGAACGGTTAGAAAAGGGAGAAAAGATTGAGCGGTCTCTCGACGAGATCGACAAAGAGAGAGATAATGTCGTCGCTGAATACCGCAAGTTGATCAAGAGCGATGAAGACCGGAAGTCCTTCGAAGATGCCTACAAGACGATTCGGACCATATACCGGTATGCTGAGGACCACCTATTCTGGGTTGAGCACTGGTTCCATACCATATGGTTTGACAAGGTGAGGCAATTTGGCGGGCTCCTGGTCAAGAACGGAATGTTGAATGAAGTGGATGACATATTCATGTTCAGTCGCTATGAGATCCCAGAGCTCCTCACAGAGGTTGCGACGGGTTGGGCCCTGGGAGTGAATATTCCCATGAGGGGCGATTACTATAAAGCCAAGGCGAAGCAGCGGAGAAAAATCCTTGAAGCAGCAAAGAAGTGGGCACCCACCCCCGCCCTCGGGGTGCCTCCAGAAGAGGTGGCTGAGCCATTCACCATCATGTTATGGGGTATCACGACGGATAAGGTGAAGGAATGGCTCAAGGGGGTTGCCGCACCCAAGGCGGAGGATGTCTCTGAAATCAAGGGTTTTGCCTCCTCGGCAGGAGTTGCGGAGGGTCCGGCAAAGGTCTTAAAGCTTCTTGAGGAGATCGTGACCCTCCAACCTGGAGAGATCATTGTATGCCCGTCAACCAACCCATCCTGGGCTCCAGTGTTTACGAAAATCAAGGCTGCAGTTACCGATATCGGTGGACTGACGAGCCATGCGGCGATCGTCTGCAGGGAATATGGTGTTCCCTCTGTTACGGGCACTGGAGTGGCCACATCGGTGATCAAAACGGGTGACACCATCCGAGTTGACGGCGACCAGGGTACTGTCACCATTCTCAAGAGAGCTGGTTAGGAATCACCAGGGCTCGTAGAAGTCAAGTTTCTGATCAAACTTGGAAAAGGTGATCATTCCGAGGTTCTCCCCCTACTGGTGCACACTGGCCCACAGGATATGCGTTTCGCGGGGCAGGAGAAAAGGGCGACAGGACGGATGGAATACGTTCTCAATTTTAGGGAAGTTGATCAGCGTTCAATTCCGTTGGTTGGGGGTAAGAATGCCAGCTTAGGAGAGATGATCAAGGCTGGCATTCGGGTTCCACCCGGGTTTGCCGTGACAACAGATACCTATTCGGGTTTCATAACGGAAGCGGGGATTAACGACCAGATCCTCAGCATCCTCTCTGATGCTGACCCTGATAACGTGGATTCTCTGAATAAGGCTGGCGCTGAGGCTCAAAAACTAATCAAAGGGGCCCCAATTTCCGATCAGGTGAAAAGGGCAATTGTGGAAGCCTATTCTCAGCTCTGTGAGAAATGCTTTGTTGAAATGTTACCTGTAGCGGTTCGATCGAGCGCTACAGCTGAGGACTTGCCTACTGCAAGCTTCGCTGGGCAACAGGA
>WVXP01000104.1:0-894 GCA_011773445.1 Pseudomonadota bacterium
GTCCTTTTGATGGCCTTCAATCTTTCTGAAGAGTCGCAACCGTCCACCCGTCTGCTTGTAGATCCAGAGGGTCCGCTTATCGATGAGGACGATTTCGTTCATCCCGTCTCCATCCACATCCCCCACGTCGACCCCTCTCAGAAAGGTGGCGAGGGTTTGGAATGTCTCAAGGCCTTGTGCAGGCTGAGGCGGTGGCGGTTTCTCCCCTCGAATTCCTTCTAAAACCTTTTCATAAATCGAGGCGGTCTTCGATTGGGTCCCGGGTTTTTCTTCTTTTTGTGGAGCAGCGGAAGCCATGACAATACGCCGTCGAGTGCTATCGGCAAATTCCGCAAGGCCTTTCATCGCATTTTCCAGGCCTTGGTACTGGGAGGCGACCCGCAAAGGGGGAGCCGGGCGGTCAATGCCGATGAGCCGGGCGTCAATATTGACAAACTCTCCCACCTTCGTTAGGGTGCCGATGATCGCGTAATCAGCATCGAGACCCCTGGCAATATTTCGAGCCATCTCTTCGCTAATCTCTGTGGTTTCTGGCGTGGGCAAGGCACTTCTAAGGCGCTTCGGTTCAACGACCTCAATGTCGCCCTCCTCAACGAGCCTGCCCGAGATGGTGACAAAGATGGCGTCCTGGAGATAGCCGAGGCTCTCTTTTGCTTGAAATTCAAAGGGAAAGATGGCAACGCGGACGGGCTCTTCGCCCCGGGCTGATATTCCAAGGATCAGAGAAATGATCCACGAGAACAGCAGGAAACGAAAGATCATTTTAGAGGGGATTTTCGCCATGAAGTGCCCTGATGATTTCGCACGTGGGGAAAGTCACGTTTTCGAACGGATTTATACTACGAGGATAGAACCACTGTCAATGGCTTTATTCAGAGGCGTTCCCCCAAAAAA
>WVXP01000104.1:926-7766 GCA_011773445.1 Pseudomonadota bacterium
GGGAAAGCCGCGCCTTCAGAGCGCGGAAGGGGCAGAGATTCCCCACCTGCGAGCCGCGAAAAGGTCACCGCGAGAGCGTGGGAGCGAAGGGATGAGAGAATCCACTTCGTAAAACGGAGTTTTTCAACAAAATCCAAATCCTAGGGGAACGCTGCATTGAAAACGGGGGACTCCCCCTCTGTTCAGGGCTCAGAGGTTAGCAATCGGCCATCAGTGTCGTACCCTTCCAAACAATAGGACGTAGCAGGGAGCCAGAGAGATCTTGAGCTCTCAAAAGAGGAGGCGCTGAAAGCTGATCGCTAACGGCTGAGTACTGGGAGAATTAACCCGTCACCTTCACCACCAGCGCCGCTCCCGTGTCTCCTGCAGCGCAGCCGGTGAAAAGTCCATAGCCGCCACCCAGGATGACGACTTCCTCGATCAGTTCGATGACGCAACGGCCCGCAGTCGGTCCTTGTGGATGACCATAGATGATGGGGCTTCCGTAATTGTTAAATCCCATGACGTCAATGTCGAATTCTCTGGCCATATAGATATCATTGGCGGCAAAGGGATTGTGGGTCTTGATGGCCTTGACGTCCCCCAGTTCGATGCCGGCTTTTTCCAGGGCCATCTTCGCTGCGGGCACGACAGCCATGGCCATGTGGGCCTTTGGGGCACGGGCAAAACCGTATGAGACGACCTGGATCTCGACCTTGGGATCACTGCTAAGTTCTCTCGCCTTTTCTTGGGTTGCGACGATAATGCCACAGTTGCCATCGGCTGGATGTGTCTGGGCCCCAAAAGTATGGACCCCTCCAGGGGCCAGGGGCTGAAGCTTGGCGAGCCCTTCTCTGGTAGTGGGCGTGACGCCTTCGTCCTCCTCGAGGAGGCCGGTTTCTTTTTTGCCTTTCCGATATTCCACTGGAAACATGTATCGTTTCTGGAAACCTCGGTCATTGGCGACGCTGTCCATATACTGTTCATACCGCCTGAGTGTTACCTGATCGCAGTGTTCCCGTGTGATCCCGCCGACTCTCTGAACTACGTTTTCTGCCGTCTGAACCATCCGAACCCCTCCCCAGGGATCACACTCGAAATTGTCCATGACCCAGTCTTCAGAGACGACCTGACCGCCTGGCCCACGGGGATTTGGCCAAATCGTGTGGGGACCATTTGAGGTTCGATCGGTCATGAGCGTAAAGACCGTCGTGCAGAGGCCTGTTTCGACGTCTGCGGCCGCTTGATTCACGCAGGTCGTTGAGGTCGAGCAGGCCTGCGAGATGTGGCAGCCAGGGATCTCTGTGGCTCCAATCAGCGCGGCAGCCCAGGGCGCAGCATAAAAGGTATGGAGCTGGCCGACCGTCTTTCCAAGGAAAAGGTAGTCGAACATTTTGGGATCGAACCCCTTTTCGGCGAGCCATCGCTTGGCAGTTGCAGCACCAAGCTCGATAGAGTTCTCATTCTGCAAGCTGCCCTGCCAACGGGCAAAAGGGGAACTATAGTAGCCTTCGTAGGGAATAAATGCCTTGGAATACATCCTGGTGACCTCCTTCTGTGCTGTCTCTTGTTTTCCTTAGGCTATTTCGCCCAAATCACTGCGGGGAGTAGATTGCCCGCTTTCACGTCTGAGCACGTTCTGTAATATGCTTCCATTCGCACCCTTGAGGATTATTTTTCAACCACCCACTCTCCCGCCCGGGCGGGATCGTTCGAGACGCGGAGAACACAGAGAAAACCTTTTTTTCCTGATCGGGAGACGACGATCAGGAAAAAAGCTCAGCCCTTCAGCAATCTCGCCTGCGGGAACTGATAATTTTCATTTGCCGTCATCTCCCGGCAAATGAAAAAAGTACATTATCTCTGCGAACTCTGTGCCTCAAGTGAGAGAAACGAACGGGCGGTGAAGATTCAACGAATCTTTATCAAAGGAGAGATAAGCATAAATACATGCAATCCTAATTTATGCCCCCAGGATTAAGTTTCCCTCTCATTCATATTCATACCACCCGGCCTTTGTCTTTCGGCCCAGACGGTTTGCTCGAATCATCGACTTGACGAGTTGTGGCGAGACCCACTTGTTCTCCTTGTTGAGCTCTTTGTAGAAATATTCCGTTACGTGGTAGACGATATCAATGCCCGTGAGGTCCATCAGCTCGAATGGACCCATTGGATAATTAAGGCCCAGTTTGACCGCCTTGTCGACGTCTTCCACTGAGGCCACTCCCTCTTCCACGAGGCGCATAGCCTCAATGAGATGGGACATCAGGACCCGGTTGACGATAAATCCTGGGCTGTCCTTTTTAACCTGGACCGGCTCCTTTTTCATCCTCTTTGTCAGGTCGGTGACGATCTCGATGGTTTCATCGCTCGTCTGGAACCCACGGATCACCTCGACGAGCCTCATCAGTGGAGCTGGATTGAAAAAATGCATCCCTGCTACGCGATCCGGACGGCCAGTGGCGGCCGCAATCTCGGTGATCGACATGGAAGATGTATTCGATGTGAATATCACTTCAGGCCGACATAGACGATCGAGTTCGGCGAAGACGCCTTTTTTGAGCTCGAGATCCTCCAGAACAGCCTCGATGACGAAATCGACGGGCCCCATCTCTTCCATTGAAACGGTTCCCGTGATTCGGTCCATGATCGATTTTTTCTCATCTTGAGTAACCTTTTGCTTCTCCACACTTCGAGTGAGAAAGCGGTCGATCGCATCCAGACCGCCCTGCACAAAACGATCCTCAATATCTCGCATGATCACCTGAAAACCTGCCTGAGCCACGACATGGGCGATTCCGCGGCCCATCGTACCTGCGCCCAAAACACCAATCTTCTTGATTTCCATTGTTTAGGGATCCTCCTCCGTGCAGCTATTGGCTGAATTCTTTTTGACTCACACGGACATTTTTTCGCAGTTCCAAGCCTCGCTCTGTTACCGCGAGACGTCGTGACGGTGGGCCCTTGACCATTTTTTCACATGGCTCAAAATAGTATAAAAGGTGCCTTAATGTCAAGGCAAAAGACCCGAGGAGTTCCCCCAAGAATTCGGAGGTCAACCCGTGGGTATGTGAGCCCTTCCTCGGTTGCGAGGGATTCTCTTTTCCCTGAGGGACATTTGCGGTGAGAGGGTGTCAGCATTCCCCGGGCAGTTCCGAAATCCCTTTTCTCGACTTTTGTCTGATGAAAGTGGAAAAGGAGCGCTCTTCGCTGCTCCGAAATCTTTTTGTGCAGCTGTCAGTTGTCGGTTGTCAGTGGTCAGTCGCAACGATGATTTCAGGTCATTCGATTGAAAATCAAATTCCCTAGGCTCGTTACTCGAATAACCGTGGATGGGCAAATCTCAATCTCTAAACAACGAACCACGGACGACGGACCACGAACACCGACTTTTGGTTCAGAGCTTCCCTTCCCACTTTCTGGCGAATTACTCTGGAAATGACTTCGACACAAGTGGTCTGGAGAATTTGGGCAACAGCTCTTCCCCGCCTCACCCGCCAACAGCGGGAGAGAGGGTCAGCGCGAGAGCTAGGGAACGAAGGGAACACAGGCGCCCCCTTTGGTTTAAGATCTTCAAATGGGCGGAAGTAAGGTAGGTGGATGAAAGCTTCCGTTTTGGGAATTGGGAAACTCCAGTAAGTGAATCCCTTGACAAAGGGTGGACATTATCAATAAATGAGATTAGGTTCTAGCGAGTCCAAGAATCGATTCCGGTCCTGTGATGTGGCAGGAGGATAGGTTTGAAAAGGGCTTCATGTCGTTGATCCAAGGGGCCGAAATCGATTCTTCGATGAGAGCTGAGGACCGCCTGGAGCGAATTGAGGGATGCCCGAAGAGTGAGTTCGGTACGAAAGAGAGAACTGAGAAGAGGGGGTAGATGCGATGGGCTTTCAAAACATTCTTTTTGAGATCAAAGACTCGGTGGCCACGATTACAATCAACAGACCTCCATACAATGTGCTGGACATCAAGACCATGAAGGAGATCAATGAGGCCATAGAGAATGCAAAGACGGAGAGGGGGTTAAAGGCTCTTTTGTTTACTGCTGCTGGTGATAAGGCCTTCTCTTCTGGGGTGGACGTCCGGGACCACACGCCGGATAAGATGGATGAGATGATCGAGGTATTCCACCGGATCTTCCGGTTACTCTCGACCTTTGACGTCCCCACGTTGGCCGGCGTCAAGGGAATGGCCCTGGGTGGCGGGTGCGAACTCGTGGCCTTCTGTGACCTCGTGATTGCCTCTGAAAAGGCGACGTTTGGACAGCCTGAAATCAAGGTCGGGGTCTATCCCTCTATGGCTGTTGCTTGGTTGCACCGGATCATCGGGGCGAAAAAGGCCTATGAACTCCTGTTGACAGGAGACACAATCAGCGCCTCCGAGGCTGAGAGAATAGGCCTCATCAATCAGGTGGTTCCCCATGGAGAGTTCGATAATGCCGTCGAAGCGTTCTTGGGTCGCCTCAGGGACAAAAGCTCTACAGTTCTCAAATGGGCCAAGACGGCAATCCGGTACGGCCTGGGTGTAGACTTCGAGCGAGGACTTCAGAGTTCAGAGATCATCTACAAACACGGACTCATGAGGACCGAAGACGCCAACGAGGGGCTTTCGGCCTTTCTTGAAAAGCGGCAGCCGGTGTGGAAGGAGAAATAGCTCTCACAGAACTCGTAAAGGCGGAAAGTTTCTGACCGGAATTAGAGAGAATCTTCTTCTCTCGCCTGGTTTTCAGTAGTCTGTTGCACTGACTGGAGTTTCCCCATTTTTGAGGGAACCTGCTGTCTCTGAGCGACGTTGCGGAAGCGGTGGGGACCCTTCGAGGATGAGCAGAGAGGGGNNNGGGTCACTGCGTGAGCCTAGGAGCGAAGGGATAGTAGGTTCCCACTTGAGAACTCGAAAATATTTAAAGAAATCTGTCACTTGTGAGAGATGTCCTTCGGGAAATGGGGAAACTCCTCTTGCAGTGACAATTGACATGAGCTGTGGGGTCAAGCGATCTCCCGCAGGAATGTTCGGGGGAGAGCGGGCGACCCTGACTGATATGGAGGGATGAGCGATTTGCGCTGGTTCGGCCCGTTGAAAGGGGACGAGGATCATGATCACTGCTGGTGTAGATGTGGGGTCTCTCTCTGTGGAGACTGTTCTCTATGAACAAGACAAGGGGATTCTCAGTTACTCCATCGGACTTGTTGGGGGAAACAGTCGAGATGCCTCGCGTCGGTCTTTTGAAGAAGCTCTCACCACAGGCCGGGTGGCCGAGGCCAACATTGGTCATGTGGTATCGACAGGGTCTGGGCGAGAGATCTTGGATTTTGCGGATGAGAATATAACGGAAATCACATGCATTGCCAGGGGTGTTCATTTTCTCTTTCCTGAATGCCAGACGATCATCGACATCGGTGGGCAGGACACGAAGGTGATACGCATCAATGAGAGTGGCCATGTGGTCTCCTTTGACATGAATGACAAATGTGCCGCAGGGACAGGCCGGTTCCTGGAGGTGATGGCAAATGCACTCAACGTGGATCTGGAGCAGATGGGAGAGCGGTCCTTGAGGTACCAGGATGTCATCGAAATCAGCAGTGTGTGTACGGTATTTGCCGAATCAGAGGTCATCTCTTTAGTATCGGAGGGAAAGGCCGTCAATGATATTCTTCATGCACTGCACAATGCGGTGGCTGATAGAACGCTCAGCCTCCTGGAAAGGGTTGGTGTCAACGGTCAGGCTGCGATGACCGGGGGTGTGGCCAAGAACATGGGCGTCATAAGAGCATTGGAAGAAAAAATGGGTATGGCTTTGAAGGTCCATTCTGAACCTCAGATTGTCGGTGCCCTGGGAGCGGCCCTGATTGCCGCCGAAAAGAAGGGAAAGAAGAACTAGACGTTCAGGAAACGCCCACCGAAGGTTCTGTTTTCTTCCCATGACAGAACGCAGTTTTCTCCCCTAGATTTTGACTTGCGGTTCTCAGATCAACCCATTTTATTAACCCCTTGGCCTATGAGACCTCCGAGAAGCTCATTCAGGTTAAGGAGTACTCTGAGTCTTAGGGGTCCCTGGACCATTGTGATACTTTAGGACAGTCTTTGATTCCCGGATGAGACGCCTCAGTCACGTTGAGGAGTTTCCCCATTTTCCGAAGGACATGTCTCACAATTCACAGATTTCTTTAAATATTTTCGAGTTCTCAAGTGGGAACCTACTATCCCTTCGCTCCCTTGCTCTCGCGTTGACCCTGTTCGGACTCGCAGGTGGGGAATACTTGCCCCTTCCCCGCTCTGAAGGCACGGCTTTCCCCCTCCCTGCTCATCCTCGAAGGGTCCCCACCGCTTCCGCAACGTCGCTCAGAGACAGCAGGTTCCGTCAAAAATGGGGAAACCCCAGCAGTCACGTTATGTTGACTTTGCATGGGGGTCATGTTAAGGATTAGATCGATTGACGGGGCATACAGGGAATTCTCATAAAGCCCGTCTCCCTTTCAACAACGGAGCAAAGGCTCTTGGAGAAAGACGAGAATTGACGTTAAGCAGTGTGGATAAAGTTGGAATCATCGGGAAACGGAATAACAGAGAGGCCGTAGCAGTAGCCAAGGACCTGACACGCTGGCTGCAAGAGCGGAAGATTGAGGTTTTTGTCGAAAGGGAGATGGCGTCAGTCCTCGGCGGTGTTGCCTCGTGGCCGCAAGGGAAAATTTCGGTTCCATTGGATTTACTCGTCGTTTTGGGGGGGGATGGAACGCTTCTCAGTGCGATCCGGCAGTTTGGCGAGAATGAAATTCCCATTCTTGGCGTCAATCTGGGGGGCCTGGGTTTTCTGACCGAAATCACCCGGGATGAGCTCCTCCCGGTTCTGGAAGATGTCCTGAA